>CANQQT010000029.1 GCA_947626065.1 uncultured Clostridia bacterium
ATTCCGCAGTCCAAATAAAGCGTCTTCATTTTTTTGCCTCCATATGGTTGATTCTGTTTGCGAGGTACCCCGCGCCGAAGCCGTTGTCGATATTGACGACCGACACGCCGCTGGCGCAGGAATTGAGCATCGACAGCAGGGCGGACAATCCGCCGAACGCCGCCCCGTATCCGACGCTGGTCGGGACGGCGATCACCGGGCAATCGGCAAGCCCGCCGATCACGCTGGCCAGCGCCCCTTCCATTCCGGCGACGGCGATGATGACGCTTGCGCTCATGATTTCCTCCTGATGCGCGAGCAGTCGGTGAAGTCCCGCCACACCGACGTCAAAAAGGCGGACGACGCGATTCCCGAAAAACTCCGCCGTGAGCGCGGCCTCCTCCGCGACGGGAAGATCGCTTGTGCCTCCCGTGGCGACGACGACCGCTCCGATTCCGTCGGGATCCGGGAGGGCGCCGTAATATCCGAGCCGCGCGTCTTCCCGATAGGTGAGGGGGTGGGCTTTTGAAACGGTATCGGCGGCCTCCCCCGAAAGCCGCGTGATCAATATCCTGTCCTGTCCGTTTTTCAGCATGGCGCCCATAATGCCGACGATCTGCTCCGGCGTTTTGCCCGCTCCGTAAATGACCTCGGGGACGCCCTGCCGGATCTTGCGGTGAAGATCGACCTTCGCGTAACCGAGATCGGCAAACGGCTTTGTCTTTAAGCGAACGAGCGCCTCCTCCACCGACAGCGAGCCGTTTTGAACCGCCTCTAAAATTTTCCTTGTTTCACTTTGCATTTCGGTTTCCTCCCAACGGCAAAAGCGGTTTTGCCGGGCCCGGCGGAACCGCCCCGCGCTCTGTCCGTCTTTCTTGCGGAAAAGCGCCGGCCTTTCGCGCGGGTTCCGACGGCCACGAATTTTCTACCATTTATTTTAACATTCCTTTGTGAATTTTTCAAGCATTCTCCTTTTATCTTTTGAGATAAAAACTTGAATAAAAGTCATTGACTTTTATTCAGCGATGTGATAGAATAGAATCATACCAAGGAGGGAATAGCGTGGAAAAGAGAATGACGAACCGGCAGATTGCCGCGCAGGAGACCAGGCGCAAGCTTTTTGAGGCGGCGAAAAAGCTGGTGTGTGAAAAAGGTCTGGTAGGCACCTCTGTCGAGGAGATCACAAAAGCCTGCGGCGTATCGAACGGCACGTTTTATACCTATTTCAAACGCAAGGAAGACGTGGTTTTTGAATTGAGCCGGGAGATGTATCAGGGCATTTATGAGGAAGCGCAGGCCCATGACGGTACCTTTATGGAACGGCTGAAATTTTACCTTGTGAATTTCTCCGGCCACATTGAGCGGGATGGGCTGAAGCTCTGTCAGGAATGGGTGCGGAACACCGTAGACCCTGATCTTATGGAGGCCCCGTACAACACCGACAAGCTCCGCATGGATAGGGATTCCATGAAGGAGATGATCGAAAAGGGAATCGAGCGGGGTGAACTGACGAGCGATACGCCGACAGACGCGCTGGCGGGCGCTCTGGTGGATGTGATCTACGGGGAAATGCTTTGTTGGGATATGTCGGGCGGCGCATACAGCTTTGAAGAACGGACAAAGGAATTTTGCGATTTATTTTTACCGGCCATGATAGGGCCCTATCTCATCGAAAAATAAAAAAAATAAAATGGATTAACAAGGAGGCACACTTATGATTTACAAAAGCTTTCAGGATTTGAAATTGTCGGCTCTCGGCATGGGCGCGATGCGCCTTCCGGTCATCGGCGGGGACGATTCTAAAATCGACGAAGCGGCCACGAAGAAAATGGTCGCTTACGCGATGGAACAGGGGGTGAATTACTACGACACCGCCTGGGGCTACCATGATGGAAATTCGGAGTTTGTGATGGGAAGGGCCTTAAAGGAATATCCGAGGGATCGGTTTTATCTGGCCACCAAATTCCCGGGATACGATCTTTCCAACATGACAAAGGTGGAAGAAATTTTTGAGAAACAGCTGGAAAAATGCGGGGTGGAATACTTTGACTTCTATCTGTTCCACAACGTCTGTGAGATGAATATTGACGCCTATCTGGATGAAAAGTACGGGATTTATGACTACCTGATGAAGCAGAAAGAGGGCGGCAGGATTCGTCATCTCGGATTTTCCTCCCACGGAAGCCTTTCCGTGATGGAACGCTTCCTTGAAAAATACGGAAAGAGCATGGAATTCTGTCAGATTCAGCTGAACTATCTGGACTGGAGCTTCCAGGACGCCAAAGCCAAGGTGGCGCTTCTGAAAAAATACCGCATTCCGGTTTGGGTGATGGAGCCGCTGCGGGGCGGTCGTCTGGCCAAGCTGACCGGAGAGGAAGAGGCCCGGTTAAAGGCCATGCGTCCCGATGAAAAAATCCCCGCATGGGCGTTCCGCTTCCTGCAATCGATTCCGGAGGTGACCGTCGTACTGTCCGGTATGTCCGATATGGCGCAGGTGAAAGAAAATATCGCGACCTTCCGGGAAGAAAAGCCCCTTTCCGAGGAAGAAACGGAAAATCTGCTGGCGATGGCGGAGGAAATGGTGCGGAAGATCGTCCTGCCCTGCACCGCCTGCCATTACTGCGTGAGCCACTGCCCGCAGGGGCTGGATATTCCGACTCTGCTTAATTTCTACAACGAGCACTGCTTCACGGGCGGCGGATTTATCGCGCCGATGGCGCTTTCCTCCTATCCGAACGACAAGCTTCCGAGCGCCTGTTTGGGTTGCCGCAGCTGTGAGGCCGTCTGTCCACAGCAGATCAAGATTTCCGAGGCTATGGCGGATTTTGCCGAAAAAATGGGGCTGTAAAGCTGTAAACAGCAGGAAACAGCTGAAAACAGCTGTTTCCTGCTGGCGTTCCGCGAACCTTTGCGAAAGCTTTTTGTAAACAGGATGAATCATTACGACCTCGAAAGCGGCAGCCGCCCGGAAAAGCTGGTCGAATTCAAGGTCGCCTACGGAAACTCCCTGAAAACGGTCATGCATTGCCTTGAAAAATATTTCCCGGAGATGCCGATTGCCGAAAAGCAGCGGTTTCTTTACACCTTTTTCCCGTTCATGTTCGGGATTTATCCCTACGCAGTCGTGACCGAGAAGCAACGGGCGACGGTGGGAGCCGTCCGATGCGGGCGCGAGCGTCCGTCGCGAGGCGGAGGCTTGCCGGTTCCGCTTTGCATAAACCGGGGGTGGTTTTTGCGCTATGCCTTGAATTTCGCCCGATAGCTTTTGGGCGACATCCCGAACTGCCGGGTGAATATATGGCAGAAATAGAAGGGGTCTTCAAAGCCTACGGTTTCGGAGATCTCATGAATTTTTCTGTGGGTGTGCCTCAGCATGGCCTCGGCGTTGGACAGACGGAGCATATTTCGGTATTCCGCCGGACTTTTGCCGGCCCATTCCCTGAAGCACCGATAAAAATACGTGCTGCTGACCCCGCACATGGCGGCGTATTCCCCGATTTTTTTGTTTTGATTCCATTCCCTTTTCAGGGCCTCCACCCCCACCCGGATGGGGTAGTACTTCTCCCGATTTTCCACCGCGCTTCCGGCGATGGCGTCCAGCAGGGCGTAGAAATCCGACTTGATCTTCAAAAAATTCCGTTGCTCCGGCGGGAGATTTTTCTCGTTGTTTATGGCTTGTATTCTCGTTTCAAGCAACCGGTCCTGCTCCCGGGCAAGAACCCGGATATCTTCCGCCAAAAGAAGCTCTTCTCCCCCGTCCCGCAGTCGGAAATTGAGGGTGTAGGTGTCGATTCGGTTCCCTGTGTCGCCGTCGACTTCCACAGAATAGCACTTGCCTGTCGGGATCCACACAAGATCTCCCTTGACAGCTGTCATGGAATTTTCGCCTTTTGGGTAGAAGTGGACATGAATGTCTGTGCACACGAAAACGAGGGCAGAGCAGGGCCTCGGCGTGGTTTTATATTGCGTAAAGGTGTGTTTTTTTATCCATGCTTCCGGGAAGATCTCCATGTCCTGAAAATTGATATCCCTGTGGAAAAATTCTCCTAATTCAACGCATCGCATTTTCTTTTTTTTCCTTTCGTCTGTGTTCCTTTTATTATACCACATCTGTGTAGAAAAATCAAGGGTTTGATAGAATAATTCATGGCGTTTTTTTGAGTGATTTGCTATAATAGCCAAGGACGCCGGATCCACGGGTCAAACATAGCGGCGCGTGTGCCTGATGGATCTTGGAAGTCCCTGAATATAAGGCTTAAAAGGGAAAGAATGGCTTACTTACTGGTACTTATCACGTTGTTTTGCCTGACGTTGAAAGGATATTGCGGCAAAAAGACCAGCATCTATGCGGAAAATACCGGGGATGCGTTTCTGTTTAATCTGGCGCGCATGGTCTTTTGCGTTTTGATCGGTCTGGGCGTTGTCTTTTTGCAGGCGGCTCAGCAGGATCTTTTCGCCGAAAAAAATCTACTGCTTCTCTGCTTGCTTTCGGGAGCGGCCAATGCCGCCTTCCTTGTGGGGTGGATGCTTGCGATCCAAAAAAACGCCATGGTTACCGTGGACGTCGCTTTGACGATGGGTTCTTTGATTCCCGCGGTGCTGTGCGCTTGGCTTTTCGGCGAGGCGATCTCACTCCGGAAAATGCTGGGCTTTGCCCTGATTCTGGCCGCGGCTGCGATCCTGTCCGGGTATCGCCGGGATTCCCGGGGAAGGGCCGGCGCGTTGGGCCTTGCGCTTCTGGTCTTCGCCGCCGTGGGAGACGGCTTGACAGGCTTCTGTCAACAGGTATATAATCAATATTACACCGAAACCGGTACCCGTTCTCACGGTGTGTTTTATGCCAACGCGGTGTATCAATTTTATACGTATGTGTTCTCGGCGCTGATTCTATTGTGTGTTCTCCTTTTATATATCCAGCGGCGCGGGCAGCCCTCAAAAGGACTGCTCCGCCCGCTGGCAAAACCCTTACCCTATATTTTTGTGATGGCCGGCTGTCTTTTTGCCGCCAATTATCTTCAGACCATGACCACCGGTACCTACGGTATGCCGTCGCAGATTTTGTATCCGGTGCTCCGCGGCGGCAGTCTGATCACTGTGAATCTGACCGCGATGCTCTTCTTCGGCGAAAAGCCCACCGCCCGCAGTGTGGTCGGTTCCTTCACAGCCCTTGTCGGCATTGCCTTTATGAATGTATTGTGAGAAAGGAAGTTTTTTGTATGGATCGCATGGAAGCTATCCGGGAGGCGAAGAGGGAGCTGACCGAAAAACCGCTGTTTGCCACCAGCGCGGAGCGGTTTTTGATCCTTGACGAGATCAAATCCCAATACCGCGATTACCCCCAGCCCCTCCGCTTTGCAAAATTTCTGTCCATCCTTCTGAGCCGGGTTTCGGTTCCCTTGAAGGAGTATGACCGGATCGCCGGGCGGTGCGTGGATCGGGAGCTGAGTGCAGAAGAGGAGGTCGCTTTTCAGGCCTTTCTCCACCACGAGGACTACCCGGAAAGGGAAGCGTTTCTCAACTCCGGGCATTGTACCTATTCCTGGGATATGGTGGTGAAGGAGGGGCTTCCGGGGCTGGAGGCGCGGGCAAAAGCCGGGCTTTTGAGCTGTCAGGATCCCGAGAAAGAGGTCTTCTTCACGGCGATTTTACAGATCTATCAGGCCCTGCGCGAGTATATGCTCCGATACGCCGACGCGGCGGAGGCCAAGGGGCTGGCGGAAACGGCCCGCAACCTTCGGAAAGCGGCGGGCGAGAAGCCGGACAGCTTTGCCTCTGCGCTGCAGCTTCTTTGGATTGTCACTCTGGTCAACTGCGCCTACATTTCCCGCAATCCCACTCTGACGGTGGGGCGGCTGGATCAGATTTTATATCCCTTGTATGAGGCCGACCGGAAAAAAGGCGTCCTGACCCGGGAGAAAGCCAAGGCCTATATCACCGACTATTACTGCAAGCACAACCTGATCATGGGTCGTGGGGAGCATCAGGTGGGGGACGCGACCAACAGCACCACCTTTTATCGGATCTGCAATTTTGACGCCCCTCAGTACCTTCTTCTGGCGGGGAGCGACGAAAACGGCGATCCGGCGTCCAACGAGCTGACGCTTCTGTTTGCGGAATGCATTCAACCGGCATTCAAAAATCCGGTGGTAGTGGTTCGATATACAAAGAATATGGATCGGCAGTATCCGGAGCTTTGGCGTGTTCTGACCGAAAAGGCCCTGAAAAGCGCGTCGCTGATGTTTTATAACGACGCAAACGTGATTGCTACCTACCGCCGAATGGGGCTTCCCATGGAGGATTGCCGGAAGTATATCCACTTCGGATGCAACTGGCCGGCCCCGGGGGACCAGTGCGCCTGGATGCTGGGCAGTCCCCGATCGGGAAAATTCCACGCCTACCGTTCGGACGAGGAGCGTAGGGCTTTGAATATCCCCTATATGCGCACGAATATGCCCCACGCCTGGCCGGAAGACTTTATGATCATTCTGCGGGAGCTGGCCGAGCGGGATACCGAGGCTACGATAGAGGATTTTTATGAGATGTTCTTTGCCCGCATGGGGGACTTTATCGACCGCAAGCTCAAGTATCTTTCCCGCGAGCTGTCGGTGCGCAAGCGCCGGCCCTCTGCGGTGCTGACCTATGGCGACTGCTTTTATACCGATTCCCTCCGGACGGGGGAGTGCTTTTCGGCAAGCGCAAAATATCATTTTGAGCTTCAGGCCTTCCAGATGTTCGGCACGGTGACGGATTGCTTTATCGCGGTGGATCAGCTGGTCATGATCGAGAAAAAGCTGACGCTGAAGCAGCTGTTGGCCGCCGTAGACGCGGATTTCGTGGGATACGACCGGGTTCTTGCCCTTTGCCGCAACGCCGACAAGTACGGCATGGATACTCCGCTTTCCAACGCCCACGCCAAACGGCTTTCGGAGACGGCCAGTCGGCTGGTCATAGAGAAAAACAAGCCCTATTTTGAAAAAGAGAAGCTGTTTTTGGCCCCTTGCATCCAGAGTGACACTTGGCACTTAAAATTCGGGGAGGATTTCCCCGCGACCCCTGACGGGCGGCGCGCGCATACCCCGTTTTCTCAGAATATCCGTCCCTCAAACGGCGTCTGTGTCAACGGACTCACCGCCATGTTCAATTCCATTTTGCAGCTTCCCTCCGACGGGCTTCTCTCGGGGGCGCTGAATCTGGATATCGATCCCAAGCAGTTTGCGGGCGAGACCGGTCGGGAGCTGTTCGGCGAGCTGCTCGCCACCTACCTGAATCGGGGCGGGCTGCACGCGCAGGTCACCTGCGTAGACGTGAAGGATCTTATCGACGCCCAAAAGAATCCCGACCAGCATCGGGATCTTCGGGTGCGCGTTACCGGTTACAGCGGCGTTTTTGTAGACATTGCAAAGCGCTTGCAGGACGATATTATCGAACGATTGAAATGAGGTAAATTTTATGAAAAAAGTATTGCTCCCCAACGGTCTGAACGTCTCGGAGATTGCTCTGGGCGCCATGAATTTCGGCACGACCACATCGAAAGAGGAGGCCTACGAGGTTTTGGATCTTTATTTAGACCTCGGCGGGAACTTCATCGATACCTCCAACAACTATGCCCATTGGGCGGGAACCGGAGACGAAAGCGAGACCCTTCTGGGCCAATGGCTGACCGACCGGGGCTGTCGCGATCGGGTGGTTTTGGCTACCAAAGTAGGCTTTGACCGGCACGGAACCGGCGCCGGGCTACAGAAAAAGCAGATCGAGTACTGGATAGACGAAAGTCTGCGCAAGCTCAAAACCGATTATATCGACTTGTATTACGCCCATACCGACGACCCCGACACCCCCATGGAGGAAACCATGGAAGCCTTTCACCGCTTGGTGGAAAAGGGCAAGGTTCGGACGCTGGGGTGCAGCAATTTTGACACCTGGCGGGTGGCGGAGGCGAATCTTCTGGCCGACAAGCAAGGGCTGACGCCTTATACGGTGATGCAGCAGCGGCTCAGCTACCTGTCGCCGAAATTCGACGTTCCGCCGAAATACTGCTACAACGAGGTCGTCAACCGGGAGCGCCTGCGCTTTTTGCAGGATAAAAATATGCCGCTGGTTTCCTATGCCTGCCTGTGCAAGGGGGCGTACGAGGATCCCTCTCTTCTCCCGGAGGAATACGAAGGCGGCAAACGGTTGACGCTGATCCGCACGATGGCGCAGGAAAAGGGAGTCAATCCCAGTGCGCTGGTTCTCGCCTGGCTTGTCAACCTCCATCGCTGTGCCGGATATCCCCGGGTGATCCCCCTGTTTTCCGCCACGCCTCAACAGCTTTTGCAGAACGTCCGCGGGTTGGAGCTTGCGCTCTCACAGGAGGATTTGGATCGAATGATGGAGGTGTGAATTGTGACCGCGCCGTACATTTTCGATATCAAACGAACCTCCACGGTAGACGGGCCGGGCGTTCGGACGGTGATCTTTTTCAAGGGCTGTAACATGGACTGCTTCTGGTGCCACAATCCCGAAGGAAAATCGCCCGATCCCCAACTCGCCCTGTTTCGGGAAAAATGCATTGCCTGCGGGGTTTGTCTCTCCGTTTGCCCCGCCGGCATTGCCCCCTGCAGGGTCTGCGGCACCTGCGCGGAAAGCTGTCCCACCCAAGCGCGCAAGCTTTACGGCAAGCGGTACAGCACCGACGCGCTTATGGAGATCATCAAGGCCGATCTTTCGTATTATCAAGCCACCGGAGGCGGCGTGACCTTTTCCGGGGGAGAATGTATGCTTTATCCGGAGTTCCTTGCGGAGCTGGCCGAAAAATGCAAAAAAGCGGGTATCCAGGTTGCCGTAGACACCGCTGGAAACGTGCCGTATGCCTCCTTTCAGGCGGTTTTGCCCTATGTGGATCTCTTCCTGTATGATATCAAATGTCTCAGTCCGGAGCTGCACCAAAAGGGCACGGGAGTAGACAACCGCCTCATTCTGGACAACCTGTCTCGGCTGCAGGCCGAGCACCGGGCGATTCGGATCCGGACTCCCGTTGTCCCCGGCTTTAACGCCGGAAACGAGGTGGAGAAGATTAGGGCCTACTGCGCGGAACGGTCGCTCCCCATAGAGCTTTTGGAGTATCATGCCTTTGGCGAGGCCAAAGCAAAAGCGTTATCCGACGCGCTCAGATCGGCATTTTAGAAATTGCCTCGACAATTTATGCGCATCTGCCATTGTGCCGGTGCGCATTTTTGTTTTTCTTCGGGAATTTGCCGGAGCCGTTTCTCCCCGCTGTCGCTCTCCGCATTTGGGGCATGTAGGATTTTTGGTCGGCAATAGAATATTGACTTTTCCGTGCTTCCGTGTTATACTGTATTCGTGGAAGCTTTTGATTGATAAGGGCATAACGAAAACCGAAATGCGCAAGCGGGGGTTAGGTACCAACGTCCTTGCTAAAATGGAAAAAAACGGAACCGTATCTATGGAAACGCTGGTGCGAATCGCTGATGTTATGGAGCGCGGTCTTGACGATATAGTAGAGATAAACGCAGAGAAAGGCGGTAATGAATAATGGCAGATAATCGTAATTTATATTCATCACGAGGTGACAAGGCTGATGAATTTTATACGCAACTTTCTTTAATCGAAAGCGAATTAAAGCATTACAAAACCCATTTCAAAGGTAAAGTTGTTTTCTGTAATTGCGATGATCCCTTTGAAAGCAATTTTTTCAAATACTTTGCTATGAATTTTAATTCGTTGGGATTGAAAAAGCTAATCGCAACCTGCTATGCTTCATCACCTGTGACTGGAAATGAACTTGACTATTTTGTCGATAAGGACGGGCAGCTTAGTTTTCTTCCTGCTCCAAACACCGTTCCCATGCAGGATAACAATAAACATCCGTATAAAGTAGAAATAACGGAAGTAACAGACGAAAATGAGGACGGGCGAGTTGACCTTGCAGATGTGGAATATTTGTTGAGAAACAAGAAAAATGCGTTGGCCCTTTTAGAGGGGGATGGTGATTTCAGAAGTCCTGAATGTATAGAGCTTTTGAAGCAGTCGGACATAATTGTGACCAATCCGCCTTTCTCTTTGTTCCGTGAATATGTAGCACAACTAATGGAATACAAAAAAGATTTCATTATTATAGGCAATCAAAATGCTTGCACATATAAAGAAATATTTCCGCTTTTGAAAAATGATATTATGTGGTTAGGTTACAACAGCGGACATTTTTGGTTCAAGGTTCCTGCAAGCTACGAGGAAAAGAAAACAGATTTTAAGATTGATGAAACAGGACAAAAGTGGAGACGAATGGGAAATATCTGCTGGTTTACCAATGTAGATATTGAAAAACGCCATGAAAATATGACGTTGTTCAGAACGTATTCGCCGGAAGTATATCCGACCTATGACAACTATAACGCAATCGAGGTCGGAAGAACCGCTGATATTCCTTGCGATTATTATGGTGTGATGGGTGTCCCCATAACATTTATGAGCCAATATAGCCCAGAACAATTTGAAGTGGTTGGTATTACCTGTAATGACAAAGAAAATATGTGGGGAATTAAAACAAGAAATTATACTGTTGCAGACGCAAAAAATTATACGATTCTAAATGCTGCAAGCGTGTTGAAGATAAAGGGAAAACTAAAAGCGACTTATGCAAGAATTTTAGTCCGTAGAAAGGATACAAAAGAAAATGAAAATTGAACTCCACGAAGTCCCCGTCCGTGATGTAGTAAACGGATATGTTGATAGCGCAGAGAACGGTGTTGTAGGTTATGGTGGTAAGCTGAATATCCGCCCTGCTTTTCAGCGAGAGTTTATCTATAAGGATAAACAGCGGGACGAGGTTGTCCATACTGTCATGAGAAATTTTCCCTTGAATGTGATGTACTGGGTAAAGAGCGACGATGGAAATTTTGAAGTCCTTGATGGACAGCAGCGCACGATTAGTATCTGCCAGTACGCTACGGATGAATTTTCTGTTGTCGTGGACGGTATGCCCCGAAAGTTTGGTAATTTGACTGCCACCGAGCAAGACCAGATTTTAGATTATCCCTTAATGATTTATATTTGCGAGGGAACTGATAAGGAAAAGCTGGACTGGTTCAAAATCATCAACATTGCCGGTGAACAGTTGACGGCGCAGGAATTGCGCAATGCCATCTACACGGGGGAATGGCTGACCGAGGCAAAAAAGTATTTCAGTAAAACGCAATGCCCTGCATACCAGATAGCGGGCGATTATATGAGCGGCTCCGCCATACGGCAAAATTTCCTTGAAACTGCTCTAAAATGGATTGCTGACCGTGACGGAATCGCAATTGAAGATTATATGTCACAGCATCAGCATGATACGAATTGCAACGAATTGTGGCTGTATTTTCAGACCGTCATTAACTGGGTGAAAGCTACATTCCCAAACTACCGTGGCAAGCTGATGAAAGGACTTGACTGGGGAATTTTCTATAATAAGTTTGGCTCCGGCAAGTATGACCCGAAAACGCTTGAAGCCCGCATCGTGGAGTTGCTCGATGATGAAGACGTTTCTAATCAGAAAGGCATCTATGAGTATTTGCTTGACGGGCAAGAACGGCATTTAAGTATTCGGGCATTCTCTCCCCAAATGGCACGGACGGCGTATGAACGCCAAAAAGGAGTCTGCTCAAAGTGTGGTAAGCATTTTGAAATCGAAGAAATGCAAGCCGACCACATCACCCCATGGAGTAAAGGTGGCAAAACGATTGCGGAGAATTGTCAAATGCTGTGCGCGGACTGTAACCGGCGTAAAAGTGATATATAAAATGAACGTGTGCCTTACATAATGCAAACAGGAGACCGATCGTAAAAAGTCGGTCTCTTTTTCGTTTGACAAACGAACCCCGCCGCAGGTCGGAGCGCTTGCGGCGGGGTTCTGGCGTCCGCGAGGTGACTTGAACACCCGACCTACCGCTTAGGAGGCGGTCGCTCTATCCAACTGAGCTACGCAGACGTATGGAATTTTTGGTGCGCGTTGTCCGGGATTTTTCGCTTTCGCTTGGCGCACACCTTCTATTATACCACAGTTTTTGAAAAAATCAATATCTCCGGGGAAATTTGCGGCGATTTGCGGGAAAATTGTGCGGGTCGGCGGAATTTGGGCCCGGCGGCGGGAAGCGCGGGACGCGGAAGAGGCGCGGGTTACGAGAGGGCGCGGGGAGTGGCGTGTGCGGTTTTCCGTTGTGCGGCATGGCCGGGCGGGGCGTGCGGCGGGGGTGCGCCTGCGCGGTGGCCTTGCTCGTTTCCCTCGGCGCGTCGGGCGCTCTTTCGTTTGTGATTTTTTCTATTATACCACAGTTTGGGGGAAAAATCAATATCCCGGAGAAATTTCGCGGGGCGGTGCGGGGACAGCGCGGCGCGGAATGGGAACGGAGGAGAAACGGGGTGTGAAGAACCGGCGCGGCGGGCGGCGGGCGCGGGAACTGGTGGGTGCGGGCGGTTCGGTGGGGTGTTGGTGCGGCGGGCGCGGGCGGCGCTTTTCGTTTGGGAAAAATGAGGGGCGGCGGGGGTTCCGGCGATGCGGTTCCGGCGGTGCGGCGCGGCGATTTTCTCCGGAATTTCGGCTTTTTTCAAAATTTCTCTTGCATTGGCCGGGAAAATGTGCTATAATAAACTGTTAAATCTCAAAAGCGAAGGCTGTGAATTTCTTTGATACGGAACGACTTACGAAACATTGCGATTATCGCCCACGTTGACCACGGTAAGACGACTCTCGTCGACCAGATGCTCAAGCAGGGCGGCGTTTACCGCGAAAATCAGGCGACGGAAGAGCGCGTCATGGACAGCAACGCCCTTGAGCGCGAGCGCGGGATTACCATCCTCGCGAAAAATACCGCTGTCCACTACAAGGACGTCAAAATCAACATCATCGACACCCCCGGCCACGCCGATTTCAGCGGCGAGGTTGAACGCATTCTCAAAATGGTGAACGGGGTTCTCCTTCTCGTCGACGCCGCCGAGGGCCCGATGCCTCAGACGCGCTTCGTTCTCCAGAAGGCCCTTGAGCTGAATCACCGCGTCATTGTCGTTGTGAACAAGATCGACAAGCCCGACGCGCGGATTGAAGAGGTGGAGGAGGAGGTTCTTGAGCTTCTTCTCGACCTGAACGCGACCGACGAACAGCTCGACAGCCCGATGATCTTCTGCTCGGGCCGCGCCGGTACCGCCTCTCTTTCCCCTTACGAGGCCGGTCAGGATCTGAAGCCCCTTTTCGACACGATTCTCGACTACATTCCCGCTCCCTCCGGGGACGAAAACGGCGAGCTTCAGCTTCTCGTTTCCTCCATCGACTACAACGATTACGTCGGCCGCATGGGCATCGGTCGGATCGACCGCGGCCAGATCCGCCAGAATCAGGACGTTCTCGTCTGCAACTACCACACGCAGGCCGAGCCTCTCAAGACCCGGATCGTCTCGCTCCAGCAATTCGACGGCCTCGGTCGCCGGACGGTTGAAAGCGCTCTTCCGGGGGATATCATCTGCTTCTCGGGCGCCGAGTCGATCACGATCGGCGATACCATCACCTCGGTGACCTGCCCCGAGCCTCTTCCCTTTGTGAAGATCAGCGAGCCGACGATTGAAATGACTTTTTCGGTCAACGACAGCCCCTTCGCGGGCCGTGAAGGGAAATACGTGACCTCCCGCCAGCTCCGCGACCGTCTCTACCGCGAGCTTTTGAAGGACGTTTCCCTCCGCGTGGAGGACAGCGACACCACCGACAGCTTCAAGGTTGCCGGGCGCGGGGAAATGCATCTTTCGATTCTCGTCGAGACGATGCGCCGCGAGGGCTACGAAATGTCCCTCAGCACCCCCCGCGTTCTCTACCGCACGATCGACGGCGTGAAATGCGAGCCCTTTGAGACGGTGATGATCGACGTCCCCGAGTCGAGCATGGGCACCGTCATGGAAAAGCTCGGCTCCCGGAAGGGCGAGCTGATTCAGATGGGCACCCGCGGCTCCCGCATGGAGCTTCAATACCTCATTCCCTCCCGCTGTCTCTTCGGCTACCGGAGCGAATTTCTGACCGCGACCCGCGGCGAGGGGATTATGAACACGGTTTTTGAGGGCTACCATCCCTACAAGGGGGACATTCCCTCCCGCATGACCGGTTCTCTCGTCGCCTCCGAGCACGGGGAGACGACTTCCTACGGCCTTTTCAACTCTCAGGAGCGCGGCCAGCTCTTCGTGGGGGTTCAGACCGAGGTTTACGAGGGGATGATCGTCGGCGAGAATCCCAAGTTCGGCGACATTGAGATCAACCCCTGCAAGACGAAACAGCTGACGGCCATCCGTTCCAAGGGCGCCGACGAGAAGCTGATTCTGACGCCTCCCCGGATCATGAGCCTTGAGGAAGCGATCGAATTCATCGCCGACGACGAGCTGATCGAGGTGACTCCGAAGAGCATTCGCCTCCGCAAGACGATCCTCGACACCGCCACCCGCAAAAAGGCTCAGGCCAAGCGCAAGCTCTCGAATTAACCGAACAGGAAGGACGCCCGGCAGGGCGTCCAGAAAAAAGCCCCCGTTTCCCGGACAGCTCGCTTTTGCGGGTTTGTGCGGGTGGGGGCTTTTGTTTTGGGTAGAGGTGGGGCGGCGCGGGAGATTTTTTCTCCGGGCGTTGGTTTCAAGTCCGGGTGGACGAGAAATTTCAAAGTAAGTTTACTTATTTGATTTCAATCCACGGTTGAGGACGGGGTTCAAAATAAATTTACTTATTTGACTTCAATCCGAGGTTGAGAACGGGACTAAAAAATAGCTTACTTATTTGACTTCAATCCGAGGTTGAGAACGGGACTAAAAAATAGCTTACTTATTTGACTTCAATCCGAGGTTGAAAGACGGGGTTCAAAATAAGCTTACTTGTTCGATTTCAATCCTCTGTCGTACAGGTCGATTTCGAGCTTTCCTCCGGCGTCTCTCAGCGGAATGAAGTAGGGGTGCGTCCGGAGATCCTTGCTGTCGTTGTTCGGCCCGTGCAGTGCCATCCAGAGGCGTCCTTCCTTATCGGTGAAGATCATTCCGTGCCCTCCGTCGACTCCGATGACGGATTTGCTGTAGAGCGGCTCTTCCTCCATCTTCCACGGGCCGGTGACGAGTCCGGTTTCGCTCTTCGCGACGCCTACGCAATAGCCTCCCACGTCGGAATTGGACCAGATCATGAGCAGGGTTCCGTCCTCACAGGTATAGAGGAAGCATCCGTCTGTGATTTTTCCTCTCGCCCACGGCGCGTCGGTGGCGCGGAAGAGCTCGACCGGTTCGGAGGTGAAGTGGGTCATATCGTCGGAGAGCTTCGCGCAGGCCATTCTTCCGACTCCGTCGGGGAGCGACGTCCACTCATGGCAGAAGACCATCCACTTTTGCCCGTTTTTGTCGATATAGAGGGTTCCGTCGATGCTGTCCCAATCGGCGGGGGTGACGTGTCCGTTTGAAATTTCGGTGAAGGGCCCCGTCGGGGAGGAGGATTTGAAGATTCCGCACCCGCGGTGTCCCGTCGTCTTTGAGGTATAGGTGGTGATCATGTAATATTTTCCGTCGAGCGCGTAGACCTCCGGCGCCCAGCGCACGCCTGTGGAGGTATCCATGTCCTTCGGCGTCGTGACGAGTCCGGTTCCCGGGCCGTTGAACTTCCCGTCGAGCTTACTTCCGATATAGACCTGCCAGTTGGTTCCGTAGACGTAATACATTCCCTTTGCGCGGAGGACGAAGGGATCCCGGAGGTAGGTGAGGTCGACGTCGATGATGGCGTCCTTAACGTCGAGGAGCGCCGGCGGCTCTGTGGCGGGGGCCTCGGTCTGCGTCGTTACCGGCGCTTCGGGTTCCGTGACCGCCGCCGTCGTTTCGGCGTTTCCTCCTCCCGCCGACTCACATCCGGCCAGCAGGAGCGGGACGAAAAACAGGGAGAGAAGGGAGAGCTTCTTTTTCATGGGTTTGCCTCCTTGCGGAATTTTGGATTTTGAAATTTTAGAATTTGGAAATTTGGGCGTCTGCGCGTGCCTGTCCGCGCGGGCTTTTTTGTTTGGTTTCGCCGGGGCGGGGAAGTGCGGGCGCGGTTGCCTGTTCAGTAGGGAAAAGCGCGGCCCCCTTGTCGCGGTGCGTGGGGCGCGTTCGCCCGGTTGGGTTGGGGCGGCGCGGCGTCTGTTGGGCCGGGAACGGGGCTTTTTCGCGTTTGCACGGCTGCCCGGCACGGGTGCGCGGCGGTTTGTCCGTTTGCCTGTTTTGCGGGGAAGCGCGGGCGCGTTTGCCTGTTCAGCAGGGAAAAGTGCGGCCCCTTTTCGCGGGTGCGTGGGGCGCGTTCGCCCGGTTGGGTTGGGGCGGCGCGGCGTCCGTTGGGCCGGGAGCAGGGCGCTTTCATGTTTGCGCGGGGCATGACGTGTGCGCGGCGCATGACGTTTGCGCTTGCGGGCCCCGGTTGGGGTTTGTCCGCGCGGGCTTTTTTGTTTGGTTTCGCTGGGGCGGGGAAGCGCGGCCCCTTGTCGCGGCTATTCAACAAAACCGGCGGGCGGCCGGGGCTGTTTGAAAAGCCTTCCGCCGCCCGCCGTCTTCTTCCCGTCGGGGAGATTTTTCAGATTTCCGCGAAATACTTGATGGTCCGGACCATCTGCGTGGTGTAGGAATTCTCGTTGTCGTACCACGACACGACCTGCACCTGATAGGTGTCGTCGTCGATCTTCTGCACCATCGTCTGGGTGGCGTCGAAGAGGGAGCCGTACCGCATTCCGATGACGTCGGAGGAGACGATTTCGTCGGTGTTATATCCGAAGGACTCGGTCGCGGCGGCCTTCATGGCGGCGTTGATGGAATCCTTCGTCACGTCCTTGCCCTTGACGACGGCGACGAGAATGGTGGTCGATCCGGTCGGGGTCGGGACGCGCTGCGCCGATCCGATGAGCTTTCCGTTCAGCTCCGGAATGACGAGTCCGATGGCCTTCGCGGCTCCGGTGGAGTTCGGCACGATGTTCTGCGCTCCGGCGCGTGCGCGGCGGAGGTCGCCCTTTCTCTGGGGCCCGTCGAGGATCATCTGGTCGCCTGTGTAGGCGTGTACCGTCGTCATGATTCCGCTGACGATGGGGTAGGCGTCGTTGAGGGCCTTGGCCATCGGGGCGAGGCAGTTGGTGGTGCAGGACGCGGCGGAGATGACCTGATCGTCCTTCGTCAGGATGCTGTGGTTGACGTTATAAACGATGGTTTTCAGATCGTTTCCCGCCGGCGCGGAGATGACGACCTTCTTGGCTCCCGCCTGAATGTGCGCCATCGACTTTTCCTTGGAGGTGTAGAAGCCGGTGCATTCCAGCACGACGTCGACTCCCAGCTCTCCCCACGGCAGATCCGCGGCCTTCGGGCAGGCGTAAATGGTGATTTCCTTCCCGTCGACGGTGATCGATCCGGGGGTGACGACGGTTTTCCCGTCCTCGCCAAGGACAGAATCCTTATAGGTTACGGTGTGCTTGTTTTCTCCGACCTTTCCGCAATAGGGCCCCTGCGCGGTATCGTACTTGAGCAGGTGGGCGAGCATTTTCGGGCTGGTCAGGTCGTTGATCGCGACGACCTCATAGCCCTCTGCGTCGAACATCTGGCGGAAGGCAAGACGTCCGATACGGCCGAATCCGTTAATGGCAACTTTGACTGACATAATGGTTACTCCTTTGCACTACATGAATTTTAAGGAAGATGATGATTTCCGACTATCTATTTTACTATAAAAGGAGCCTCAGTACAAGAGCAAGGGGGGATTATTTTCAAATTTGTTACAATTTGGGGGAGTTTTCGCTCTTTTCGGCGCCCTGGGACGGGAAAATTTGGCTTGCGCGGGGGCGGCGGCGCGGCTTGGGCACTTCGGCGCGGCGTGGGCGCTTCGGCACGGGCCGAACCGGGAAAACCGGGGACGCAAACCGGGGAGCGGTGGCCGTTCTCGCAAGTGCCCCGGGCCGGGGCCGGTCGGCAGGGGGGCGCTTCGGCGCGTGGTACAAGCCGGGAACCGGTGGCGCTGTGCGTGGGCGGGGTGTGCCGAGCGGCGACGCTTTATTCCTCCTCGTCCTCCTCGTCGGTCGGCGGGACGTAGTTCGGGTCGTTCTTGTGATCCTGCACGGTCTTTACGTTCTTATCGTGCTGTGCCTTCGTGGAGGCGAAGAGGGAATGCCCGTCGACGTCGGCGACGAAGAAATAGTAATTGGTCTGCGCCGGATAGAGCGCGTAGTTGATGGCGAGATCCGTGGGGTTGGAAATCGGCCCGGGCGGCAGTCCCGTATAGAGATAGGTATTATAGAGATTGTCGATTTTGAGCTGCTCCGCCGTCAGATCCGTGACGTGCTTATCGAGGAAGTACTGGATCGTCGCGTCGCTTTCCAGCTTCCCGTTTGTGACCGTGGGATTGCTGAGCCGGTTGTGGAAGACCGAGGAAATGTTGTCGTACTCGCTGTCGAATTTGGCCTCCATCTGAATCATCGACGCGAGGATGACGATATCGTCGAAGCTGAGTCCGAACTCGGCGCAGAGTCCCTGCAGCTCCTCCTGATAGTCGCTTCCGTAAATCTTTTTCAGCTTCTTATCGAAGTTGTCGAGCATTTTATAGAGGATGGAGGAGGCGGAGGCGTCGGAGTAGTAGTAATAGGTGTCGGGGTAGAGATAGCCCTCCAGCCGGTACTTTCGCCCGGCCCTCGGCGGATTCGTTTCGAGCAGGTCGATGAACCAGTAGTCGAATTCAAAATTCTGTATGGCGTCGGTAAGATCCGCCCTTGAGCTCAGGTGATACTTATTCACGAGGGTGTCGATGATCTGGTCGACGGTGTAGCCCTCCGGGATGACGACGACGACTTCCGTCCTTGTGGCGGAGGTGCTTTTCGCGAAGGTGGCGATCAGCTTATCGTAGTTCATCGAGGGATTGACGGTATACTCCCCACCCTCGAGGGCGACGTCCTTTCCCCTCAGCTTCGCGTAGAGCTTGAACATCCTCGGGTACTTGATGATCCCCTTTTCGGCGAGGATTTTTCCGAGGGCCGCCACGTCGGTTTCGTCGGTGATGGTGACGGTGACCTCCTCCTCCCCCTTGACGAAGGCGAAGACGTCGTTTGCCACCATGATGGCGGCCGCCGACAGGAAGCCCGAGACGACGAGGATCGACATGATATAGATGATGGCCTTGACGAGGCTTGCGATGGCGGTTCCTCCCGCGCGCTCAGTTTCTTCCTCCCTCAGCGGCGCGTTCGTTCGGCTCTTTTTCGGCTTCTTGGCCTTTTCGGAGCTTCCTGTTTTGCGGGAGGCGGCGGGGCGGGGGCTTCCGGTACCGGCGGAATTTCCGCCTGCGGCGCGTTTTCCCGTGGAATTGTTGCCCGTCGGGCGGGCTCCGGCGGCGCTGGCCGCTGTGCGGCTCCCCGTGGAATTGCTTGCGGAACGGGCTCCGGCGGCGTTTCCCGTGGCGCGGGGCGCGGTGGAATTGTTCGCCGGGCGGGTTCCGTTAGAATTGGCCGCTACGCGGCTTCCTGCGGAATTGTTCGTCGGGCGGGTTCCCGTGGCGTTTCCCGTTTGGGGACGTGCGGCGGTCGTCCGGGAGGCTGTTTGATTCGTTCCTCCCGCGCGTGCCGCGTTTGTTCCCTTTTCTCCCGCCTCGCTTCGGCGGGAATTGTTCGGATTGTTCATTTGAGAAGAGTACCTCCTGTAGCGTTTCGGCTTCTTTTTGCCGAATCAGAGGATTGCGCTTTTTTGCTTTTTGGCGTTGATTTTGCCTTCATGGCGGTGGGACGGTTGCTTTTTTTGCTCTTTTTCGCTTTCGCGGCTCCGGGGAAATTTCGCTCGGCGGGCGCCGTTGGGGGCGCTTTTGCGGTTTCGCAGCCGTCACCTTCTGCCCGTTGGGGTCGGTTGGACAGCGGTTTATTTCTGCCCGTTTGGCGGTCTTTGATGGCCGATTTTCGGCCTTTTCAGCGTCGGGCGGGAATTTTTCACTTCCGGCTTTTACAGAAACCCGAGCACCGCGACGGCGAAGACGAGGAGGCAGAGCAGGAAGGTCGGGGAGAAGAAGGCCTCGATTCCGAGCTTTACCCTCTCGCTGAGGACGGTTTTCTGCGCCTCGGTTTCCTCCGCGGCCTCTGTTGCCGCAAGGTCCGGCGTCTTCCCGTCCCCCGTCTTTTTCAGTCGGTAGGAGGGCGTCGGCACTCCGCTTTCTCCCATTCTTCTCTGCACGTGCTCCAGCTCCCCGAAGAGAATGAAGAGGAGGAGCAGGAAGAGAAAGGCGAAGGTGAAGAGGCTGATGATGCGGTTTGAGGGATTGACGACGGCTCTCATGACGTATTTTTCCCCGAAAATTCCGTAAATATTGAAAAACATATGGCAGAGAAAGGCGGTGAGGGAGGAGCCCGTCGTATAGGTGAGGAGGCAATAGACCAGCCCCGCTCCGAGGAAAATCGGGAATTTTTCGAGGCTGAAGAAAATCATCGAGGAGAGCAGGGCCGACACCACCGAGGCGGTCACCGCTCCGAAGCCCGCCTCGTTGTACTCGGTGAGGAGGATGGCCCGGAAGACGAATTCCTCGGTGATGGCGGGCATGACGGCCAGCGCCATGGCGGAATAGAGGAAATCCGACTCGGCGTCGTAGCTGAGAAAGGAATCGAAAAGGGAAAAGGAAAAGCTTTCCTGTCCCGTGAGGGAGAATTCCGCAAAGCGGATCAGCACCGACCCGCAGATGAGTACCATCGTCGCGACGACGACGCATCCCAGCTTTCCGGGGGAAAAGAGCCGGATATTGAGCTTTGAAGAATAGCCGATTCCCTTGAGCCGACAGAAGAGGATGGCCGGGAGAATGAAGATGAGGATCTGCAGGATGATGACCGAGAGGTAGGGATTTCCTCCCGCCGCCGTCAGGCTATCCCTTAAGAAGCCGGAGGCGATGACGAGCCCGTAGAGAATCAGCACGAAGAGTGGGGTGGAGACGGAGGTTCGGAGCTTCATCCGACGGAACGCACCCCCTTTTCTGTGAGAATCAGATCGACCGACCGGTCGTATTTTCCGCGCGGGAGGCGTTCTCTTAAGAATCTTTCCATCGTGAATCCGACGGTGGTTCCTCCGAATTCCGTGAGGAATCGGTCGTAATAGCCCTTTCCGTATCCGACGCGGTATCCCGCTTTATCGAAGCAGAGGGCCGGGACGATGCAGAGGTCGTGCTTCTTCGGGGAGGGCAGATAGAGCGGCGCTTCGGGGGGCGGCTCCGGGATTCCGTAGGTTCCGGTTTTCAGCTCCGACAGGCTTTCGACGAACCGGAAGACCATGGAGGAGGTTTCGGGAATGCAGGCCGGGAAGGCGACCTTCTTTCCCCTTTTGAGGGCCTCTTCCACCGCCGCCGTGACGTCGGGTTCTCCCCGGACGGGGGCATAGAAGAGGACGGTTTCGGCGAAGCGAAAGGTCACTAGCTTTAGAAATCGCTCGACCATGGCGGCGTCGGCGGCTTCCTTTTCCTCTTTCGGTATGGCCAGCCGCAGGGGAAGAATTTCTTCCCGAATCTTATCTTTTTCAAATTTTAAACCTGTCATGACTTCACCCGGCTTGGGGGAGCGTTTAGAGGCTTTTGCCTGAGGCTTTTGCCTCGAGGCCATGCCTCTTTCAAACGGCCTTCTCCCGGGTATTCCTCCTTTCCTTGCCCTGCGGGCGGGCGGCGGGGATGCGCGTGTTTACACGCTTGCGCGGGCATACATTGGGTTTCTTCTATTCTGAAAAAAATTGACAGAGTTTTTCGCACGTGGACGACGGGCGGGCGAGTACCCGTGGGCGTACAATTGGGTTTCTTCTATTCTGAAATGATTCGACAGAGTTTGGCGCGGTCGGCGTGTCCGCACGTTGTTTCCGGCGGCGGGGAAGCGCGTGTTTACACGCTTGCGCAGGCATACAATGGGTATCTTCTATTCTGAAATGATTCGACAGAGTTTGGCGCGGGCGGCGTGTCCGCACGCTGTGTCCGGCGGTGCCGAGGCGCGTGTTTACACGCTTGCGCAGGCGTACATTGGGTTTCTTCTATTTTGAAATAATTCGACAGAGGCGGGCGCGGGCGTACATTGGGTTTCTTCTATTCTGAAATAATTCGACAGAATTTTTTCGTGAGCGGGCGCGGCGTGCGGTTTCCTACATTTTATTATATATAGGGACTGCGCGTGGGGGGGGGTCTTTCAGTCGGCGCGGATTGAGTCGAGGATCGCGGCGGCCTTCTCTTTTCCGAAAAGGGCGGCGACGAGCTCGGCCCCGAAGGGCAGGGCGACTCCCATTCCGGCGGCGGTGATGACCTTTCCGTCCCGGACGACCTTCTCCTCGGCCAGCGTCGCGCCTTTCAGATCCTTTTCAAATCCCGGATAGCAGGTCGCGCGTTTTCCCCTCAAGAGGCCCAGCTCCCCGAGGATGAAGGGCGCGGCGCAGATGGCGGCGGCGAATCCCCCGGCTTCCAGCGTTTCGCTGACGAGGCGGCAGACCTCCTTCGAGCTTCTCAGATTCTTCGCCCCCGGCATTCCTCCCGGGAGAATCACCATCTCGGGCGTCTCCTTCGTCAGTTCTTTGACCGTGAGGTCGGCGACTACCGGGATTTTATGCGCGCCCATCACCGTGCGGTTTTCGGTGATGCTGACGGTTTTCACGTCGGCTCCGGCGCGCCGGAGCATATCGAGCGGGGTGAGGGCTTCGACTTCCTCAAAGCCATCGGCTAAAAATTCGTAAATCATGAAAATCACACCTTTCGTTGGTCTGGGTTTCGCGTTTTTGGCCTTTTTGGGCCGGTTTTTATCGACTTTGTCGGGCAATGGCGGCGCGTTTTGCGGCGCTTCGCGGCATTCTGCGGTGAATCGTGGCGTTTTGCGGCGTTCGTAGCATTTGCGGCGTTCGTGGCATTTGCGGCATTCGCGGCGACCCGTTACGATTCGCGGCGATTCGCGGCGTTTCGCGGCATTTTGCTGCGATTCGCTTGGCGTTATTTTTCGGTTCCCGGGAAGCCGTGCTTTTTCAGGGCTGCGAGAATTTCTTCGTGGATGGCCTGCCGCGTGCGGATTTCTCCGTTTTCGTGGCAGACGATTCTCACCCATCCGAGCTTTTCGGCGGCGTACCGCGCGGCCTTATAGCTGGCGGCGAGGAAGCCCCGGTCGGCCTCGTGAATATCGACGGCGCGTCCCGTTTCCTTCGCCCGGCGTTTGATCAGCGCCTCCGAGATTTCCGGGAGCATTTCGAGATAGAGGACGAGGTCGGGTACCGGGATTCCGAGCTTGTCGAATTCGTAATCCCACAGCCACGCAAGGAAGCCGTCCCATTCGCTCTCCGGGAGCTTGGCCAGCTGGTGCACGGCGTTCGCCGTGGTGTAGCGATTGGCGATCACAGTGGTTTCCGGGTCGCGGATATCCTTTCCCCAGTCGGTTCGGAAGGAGAGGTAGCGGTCGGCGGCGAAGAAGGAGGAGGCCGCGTAGGCGTTGGTGTCCTCCGGCTTGGCTCCGAGCTCCCCGTTTAAATATTTTCTCACAAAGAGGGAGCTGTCGCTTTCGTAGCAGGGGAAGGAGAGGGTTCGGACGCGGCGTCCGTTTTCCCTCAGCTTCTGCGCTAATTTTTCGGTCTGCGTCTCTTTTCCGGCCCCGTCGAGGCCGTCGATGACGAGAAATTTTCCCATTATTCCTCCTTGTAGAGCTCCGCCAGCGCCGCGAGGGCGAGGTGATAGCTGAAGCTCCCGAAGCCCGAAACCGTTCCGATGCAGACCGGCGCGATGACGGAGGTACGGCGGAAGTCCTCCCGCGCGTCGACGTTAGACATATGGACCTCGACCGTCGGCACTCCGGCGGCGGCGATGGCGTCCCGGATGGCGTAGGAATAGTGGGTGAAGGCTCCCGCGTTGAGGATGATTCCTTCGTATTCGGTTTTGGCGGCGTGGATGTGGTCGATGAGGTCTCCCTCGTGGTTTGACTGGTAGAATTCCACCGAGATTCCGATGGTGGAGGCCGCGTCGGTGAGGGAGCGGTTGATTTTTTCCAGCGATTGGATTCCGTAAATCTCCGGCTCCCGGGTTCCGGTCATGTTCAGGTTGGGGCCGTTCAGTACGAGAAAGCAGACGTCTCTTTTCATTTTTTCCTCTTTTCAGCTTTTCAGCGGGATTTCTTGGGATGCGGCGGCGGGGAAGCGCGTGTTTACACGCTTACGCGGGCATACAATTGGGTTCTTCTGTTTTGAAATAATTCGACAGAGGCGGGCGTGTCCGCACGGTGTGTTCAGTGGCGGGCAAGCGCGTGTTTACACGCTTGCGCGGGCGTACATGGGGTTCTTCTGTTCTGAAAAAAATGCGATAGCGTTTTTGGCGGCACGGGCTCGCGTTCCGGTGGGATTTGGGGAATCCGGCGGTCGGGCGAGGCGGGCCCGCTTGGCGGTAGGTTGCGCGTTTGGCGCGGGCCGTCGGGCGGGGGCGCGAAGGGTTGGGCGCGGGGCGCGGGTTCGCGTTCCGGCGGGATTTGGGAATCCGGTGGCCGGGCGAGGTGGGCCCGCTTGGCGGTGGGTTGCGCCGTTTCAAAAGGGCGCCGGTCGGTTTTTAAAACTATACCATTATATATTATAACAAAATCGGCGGAAAAGTCAATACCTGCCGCAAAATTTGCCTTCTGCGGGAGGGGAGCGGGCGGGTTTTTCGGGTTTGGGGGG
>CANQQT010000030.1 GCA_947626065.1 uncultured Clostridia bacterium
GGGGGGGGGGGGGGGGGGGGGGGGGAGGGGGGGGGGGGGGGGGGGGGGGGGGGGGGCGGGGGGGGGGGGGGAAAATTTGCGTCGGCTTTCGGACTTTTTTCACGAAAAAAGGGAAGCGCGGGCGCGACGGGAAAACGCAGGCGCGGCGGGCCACAAAACAAAAATCGCGCCCTGAAAATCAGGACGCCGTGGCGCGGTACCACCTGAATTCGCGCCTCATGGACGCGCACTCTTCGCGGATAACGCCCGCCTGCGCCGGATTCTACTGACGGAGGCTCTCTCCGCGTTCTTTCCAGGGCCGTGCCGCGACCGTCCCCCGCCCGTGGACGCGGCGCTTTCAGCTTTTGCTCCGCTCTCTGTCGACTCGGTTTCGTTGACGCTCGGCACGCTTGCCGTTCAAACTCCTTTTATTATACCCGTTCTTTTCGGTTTTGTCAACCGTTTTTTCCTTTTTTTCTCCCGTCCGGGCCGATTTTCGGCCTTCTCCCTCCCCACCGCAAAAAAATTTATTAGGAAAAGTGCCGAAATTCCGAAAATGTTGTTTACAAAACCGCCGATTGGTGGTAATATTATGTTGTATCTTTGTGCGGTGAGGCCGGCGCGGGATTTCCTCCCCCCGTTTTCCCGCCCGGGAAATAACACACAGGAAGATTTTTGCTATGGAAATGAAAGCGCGCTACAAAAGAGTTTTGATCAAGCTTTCGGGGGAGGCCCTCGCGACCGGCAACACCGGCGGCATTCTCAACTACGGCTTCGTTGAGAAAATTTGCCTCGCCGTGAAGGAATGCTCCGAGATGGGGGTTCAACCGGCGCTCGTCGTCGGCGCCGGGAACATCTGGCGGGGCCGTCAGGGGGAAAAGATGGATCGCACCCGCGCCGACCACATGGGAATGCTCGCGACGGCGATCAACGCCCTTGCCCTTCAGGACGCCTTCGTTCGCCTCGGCGTCGACTGCCGCGTGATGACGGCGATCGCGATGCACGAGGTGGCGGAGCCCTACATCCGCAACAAGGCGGTGCATCATCTTGAGGAGGGCCGCACCGTGATTTTCGCCTGCGGCATCGGCAGTCCCTTCTTCTCGACCGACACCGCCGCCGTCCTCCGCGCCGCCGAAATCGGGGCCGACGTTGTGATGATGGCGAAGAACATCGACGGCGTCTACACCGCCGATCCCCGCGTCGATCCGACGGCTGTCAAGCTCGACACCATCCGCTACCGCGACATTCTGAACAAGGAGCTCAAGGTGATCGACGGCACCGCCGCTTCCTTCGGGAAGGACAATCACATCCCTCTCCACCTCTTCGGGATCGACGATCCCTACAACCTCGTCCGCGCGATTCGCGGCGAAAAAATCGGTACGACGGTGACCGAGGACTGAGCCGCCTCGGGCCTGCCAAATTTATATACAGAAAGGATTACGACGATGAAACTGGAAACCAAAGACTTTGAGGAAAAAATGAAGAAGAGCGCCGCGGCCTATGAGCATGAGCTTTCCACCGTGCGCGTCGGCAGAGCCAACGCCGCCGTTCTCGACAAGGTGACGGTCGATTACTACGGCGCGGCGACTCAGATCAGCGCGATGGCGCAGATTTCGATCCCCGACGCCCGCACGATGGTGATTCAGCCCTGGGATGCCTCGACTCTGAAAGCGATTGAGCGTGCGATTCTCGCCTCCGACCTCGGCCTGAATCCTCAGAACGACGGCAAGGTGCTTCGCATCGCCTTCCCGATGCTCACCGAGGATCGCCGCAAGGAGCTCTCCCGTCAGGTGACGAAGATGGGGGAGGAGGCCAAGGTTGCGATCCGGAACATCCGCCGCGACGCCAACGACCGCGCGAAGGACATGAAAAAGAAGTCGGAGATGACCGACGACGAGGTGAAGGCCTCCGAAAAGGCGGTTCAGGATCTCACCGACCGTTACATCAAGACGATCGACGAGATTACGGCGAAAAAAGTCAAGGATATCATGGCGATCTGAGAGGCCGGGCGGCGGGGGCCCCGTGTGCGTGGGGCTCCCGGGCCGGGTTGGCTGTTCGCGTGTTTTGCCGGGGCCGTGCGGTTTCGCGTGGGTGGGCAATTTTCGTGCAATTTCCGGGCCGGTGCGCCGGTTTTCCGGAAGAAAAGAGGAGCGTATGCGGCGATTTTTTCATCTGAAACGGCGGGTTGAGGCTTCCCCCAACGCCGAGGGGCGTTTGAAGCACATCGCTTTCATCATGGACGGCAACGGGCGCTGGGCCAAAAAGCGCGGAATGCCGCGCAGCTACGGCCACGCCGCCGGGGCTTCAAATTTCCGCAAGATCATCGAATACTGCGGCAGCATCGGCATCGGCGCCGTGACGGTCTACGCCTTCTCGACCGAGAACTGGAAGCGCCCCCGCGAGGAGGTCGACGCGATTCTGAAGCTCTTCACCGACTACCTTTCGGAGGCCGAAAAGAGCTTCTCCGAAAAGGACATCTGCGTCCGCTTCCTCGGCAGCAAGGCGGTTTTTCCGGCTCCTCTCC
This sequence comes from uncultured Clostridia bacterium, assembly GCA_947626065.1. GTDB lineage: Bacteria > Bacillota > Clostridia > Oscillospirales > CAG-272 > Colimorpha_A. Next base: position 2,504 of record CANQQT010000030.1, read on the forward strand.
GCGAGCGGATGGAGGCTCTTGAAAGGGCTTCCACCGGGAAGCGTCAGCGCCTGAACATCGCCGTCAACTACGGTGGCCGTGACGACATCGTCCACGCCGTCAACGCTCTGATTTCCGAGGGCAAGACCACGGTGACGGAGGAGGATATCACCTCCCATCTTTACACTTCGGAAAGCCCTCCTCCCGACCTGATCGTCCGCACCGGCGCCGAGCGTCGGATTTCCAACTTTCTCCTCTGGGAAATGGCCTACGCGGAGCTCTATTTTACCGAGGTACTCTGGCCGGATTTCGACGAGCGTCAGGTTGACCTCTGCGTGAAGGATTTTTACGAGAGAAAGCGGCGCTTCGGGGGACTCTGAGGGCGTGTCCTTCGCTTTTCCTGCATTTTTCCCCTCTTTCCTGTGACAAAAACAGAAAAAAGCCCCTACCCAAAAGCTTTTGAGGGTTCTCAGGGAACTTTTCTCGAAAAGTTCCCTGAGCGGGGCCCGGGGCAGAGCCCCGGCCAAAGGAGACGATTATGAGAACACGGGTAATAACGGCGGTCGTGATGGTCGCGGTACTGATTCCGTTTTTTATCTTTTCGGACACGTTGGCATTCCCGATACTTTTGTCGTTTTTGGGAGCGCTCGGCGTTTATGAGATGCAGACCTGCATCGGGGCGGGGAAGACTGTTCCTTCGATTCTTCCTTCGCTTCTTGTCGCCGCCGGGCTTCCTTTTCTTTCAAGGCATTGCCCCGGGCAGGTTCTCCCCTTTTCCTTCTTGATTTTCTTCCTTCTTATTATTTTATCCTACGGGGCCTCTGTCTTTTCCAAGGGGAAATATCCCGTCGATATCGCGGCCCTTTCCTGCTCGACGACGGCTTACATCTCCTTCGGATTCTCTTCCGTTCTCCTCCTCCGCGACCTTCCCCACGGGGAGGCCGTCTGCTTCCTTTCCTTCGTGATTCCTTGGGTGACCGACACCTTCGCCTACTTCTGCGGACGCGCCTTCGGGAAGCATAAGCTGATCCCCGAGGTGAGCCCGAAAAAGACGGTGGAGGGATCCGTCGGAGGGACTCTTTGCGCTCTTCTTCTCACGCTTCTCTACGGCTTTTTGATTGGCCGTTTTACCTCTCTTACCCCGAATTATCTCGGAATCGCCGTGACGGCTGCCGCCGGGAGCCTCCTCTCTCAATGCGGGGATTTGATGATGTCTCTTGTGAAACGGAAATTCGGCGTGAAGGACTACGGGAAGCTCTTCCCCGGCCACGGCGGCGTCCTCGACCGCTTCGACAGCGTCCTCTGCACCGCCCCCGCCCTCTATTTTCTGACCGCTTTTCTCCCCTCTCTCAGCTTGTTTAAGTAGGAACGCGGGGCGCAAGGGAACGCGGGGCTCTGCCCCGCACCCCGCTCAGGGGGCTTTTCTGGAAAAGCCCCCTGAGAACCCCAAAAGACTTTGGACAAGGGAATTCTTTATTATTTTGCCTCGGGACAGAGGGAAAAAGGGATGAAAAGTGGGGGGTGTGACCCCGGCCCCTCCAATACTTGAAAGGACACACAACATTGACGGAAAACATTGCGGTGCTTGGCTCGACGGGATCGGTGGGCAGTCAGGCGCGCGCCGCGGCAGTTTCCGGCGGCCCCGGCCCCTCAATACTTGAAAGGACACACGACATTGACGGAAAACATTGCGGTGCTTGGCTCGACGGGATCCGTGGGCAGTCAGGCGCTTGACGTATGCAAAAGAAAAGGCATTCGCGTTTCCGCTCTTTCTGCGGGGCGCGATATCTCCAAGCTCGAGGAGCAGATCCGGCTCTTTCGTCCGGATTTCTGCGCCGTTGCGGAGGAATCCTCCGCCCGCGATCTGAAAATCCGCGTTTCCGACGTCGGCGTGAAGATTCTCTCCGGCCCCGACGCGGCCTCTGAGGTCGCCTCCCTCTCCTCCTCCGACACCGTTCTGAACGCCGTTTCGGGCGTCGCCGGGCTTCGCCCGACCCTTTCGGCGATTTCCTCCGGGAAAAAGCTCGCTCTTGCCAACAAGGAGTCCCTCGTCGTCGGCGGTGAGCTTGTGACTTCTCTTGCCCGTGAGAAGGGGGTTCAAATTCTCCCCGTCGACAGCGAGCATTCCGCGATTTTTCAGTGCCTGACCGGTCAGCGCGTGAAGCGTCTGATTCTGACGGCCTCCGGCGGGCCCTTCTTCGGCAAGCGCCGTTCCGACTGGGAGAACATTTCCCCCTCCGAGGCCTTGAGCCATCCGACTTGGTCGATGGGGGCTCGGATTACGATCGATTCCTCCACGATGATGAACAAGGGCTTTGAGGTGATTGAGGCCGTTCGTCTCTTCGGCCTTCCCCCCGAGTCTGTGGAGGTGGTGGTTCACCGCGAGAGTATAATCCACTCGATGGTGGAATATATTGATAACGCGATTTTGGCCCAGCTCGGCAGCCCCGATATGCGCCTTTGCATCCAGTACGCTCTGACTTGGCCTGAGCGGAGCGAAAGTCCCGTTTCCCCTCTTGATTTTACGACTCTTTCCACCCTGAGCTTTTCTCCCCCCGATTTTGAGAATTTCCCTCTTCTTCCCTTTGCCTACGAGGCTCTCCGCCGTGGCGGTCTTACGACCTCCGCGATGAACGGAGCGGATGAGGAGGCGGTTTCCCTCTTTCTCTCGGGGCAGATTCCCTTTGTCCGTATCCCCGAGCTTGTGATGGCGGCCTCACTTTCTTCTCCCTCCGGCTCTGAGATAAAGAATCCGACGCTTTCCGACATTGAGGAGGCCGACCGTGCGGCCCGTGAATTTGTCCGCCGCCGGGCGGGCGCTCGGGGATAGTACATAATTAAAACAGTACGACCGGGTAGCGCCCGGGGGCGCAGAGGGATAGTGCGTGTTTGAACCCGTTCGGACAGCGTTTTAACCGGCAAATGGCCGGGGTGCACAGGGATAGTACATAATGAAAACAGTACGACCGGGCAGCGCACGGTGGCGCAGAGGGATAGTGCGTGTTTGAACCCGTTCGGACAGCGTTTGAACCGGCAAATGGCCGGGGTGTACAAGAAAGTACATAATAAAACGGTACAGCCGGGCGGGCGCACGGGGTGTTGTGCGCGTTTAAACGGTCTTTCCGTTGTCGTCGTTTCTCAATTTTTGGCAGACAATCTTCACGGCGTTTGGCTTTCCGCCGCCTTTTTTCCCCTCTCGGGGCCGTTTTTACGGAATTTTCACCGCAAAAGGAGATTTTACAGAGCTTATGCTGAATATTTTGATTGCCCTTCTGATTTTCGGCTTCCTGATTCTGATTCACGAATTCGGCCACTATGTGATGGCCCGCCGCTTCAAGGTCGGCATTCGCGAATTTTCCATCGGTATGGGCCCGAAGCTTTTCGGGAAAACCTCCCAAAAAACCGGGATTTCCTACTCCCTCCGCCTTCTTCCCATCGGCGGCTACGTGAGCATGGAAGGGGAGGACGAGGACTCCGACAACGAGAATGCTCTCCCCAAGAAGCCGATTTATCAGCGCTTCTTCATCATGGTCGCCGGTGCTTTGATGAATCTTCTCGTCGGGATTCTCCTCACCTGCGTTCTCGTCCTTTCGACGAAACAGCTCTTTTCGACGACGGTTTCCTCCTTCGTCGACGGCGCTCCCTCCAAGGAGGCCGGTCTTTGCGAGGGGGATAAAATTCTCTCGATCGGCGGTCAGCGCGTTTACACCGGCTACGACCTCGCCTACACGATTATGCACGACGCTGTCTCCGGCCCGACCACCGTCGTCGTTCTCCGCGACGGGGAAAAGCTCTCGATTTCTGTCGAATTTCCGACGATTGAGGAGAGCGGCGTTCTCTTCGGCGCCCGCGATTTCTACCTCGACGGGGTTTCCAAGTCCTTCGGCACCGTTCTCTACCACTCCTTCCACCAATCCCTTACCTCGATCCGCATGATCTGGGAGTCCCTCGTCGATCTCCTCACGGGTCGCTACGGCGTCGATCAGCTTTCTGGGCCCGTCGGCATTGTCTCCGAGGTCGGCAATGCCGTTGAGGCTGATGACGGCGGCTTCAATCTTCTCTATCTCACGGCTCTCATCGCTCTGAATCTCGGGATTTTCAACCTCCTTCCTTTCCCGGCTCTCGACGGCGGTCGCATCCTCTTCCTCCTCATCGAGCTGATTCTTCGCAAACCCGTTCCCCGCAAGGTGGAGGAGGCCGTCAACCTCGCCGGTCTCGCCCTCCTGATGCTCCTCATGCTCTTCGTCACCTTCCAGGACGTCTCCAAATTGATTCATTAGGGAAAACGAAGGACGCGGGGGACGCGGGGGACGCGTTGGGGGAACTTTTGGAAAAGTTCCCCCAAACCCCCTCAAAACTTTTGGGGAGGGGTCATGGGCTGGTCTGAAAGCGTCAGGCTGTGGCTCTGACCGGGATTTGTAGGGGAAGGGTGGAGAAAGCGGCGCTATCCCGGACGGCTACAAATCCGCAGGCATTTGCGTTATACAAGGGAACGGGAACCCGGCGGCGCGGGGCGAAAAAAGGCGCTTTTTCGCTTATTTTGGCGAGAAGCTCCGCGTTTGGCAGGGCGTGTCTTATTCGCGTGCGTCGGCGCGGGGCCGCACTCCCTCAAAGGCGTATGGCGTTTTCTTTCCACAAGGGAACGGAAATCCGGCGGCGCACAGAAAATTCCTTTTACACCAATTTTTACAGGAGGTCACGATATGGATTACAATTCTTTTCGCAGAAAATCGAGAAAAATTTTCGTCGGCAAGGTGGGCGTCGGCGGGGACAGTCCTCTTTCCGTTCAGTCGATGACCAACGTTCCGAGCGGCGATTTCCCGGCTGTCTACGCCCAGATGAAGGCCCTTGAGGCCTCCGGCTGCGACATCGTCCGCATGACGGTTCCCGACGCCTCCGCCGTTTCGACTCTTTCCAAGCTGAAGGAATCCGACCTCACGATCCCGATCGTCGCCGACATTCACTTCAACTACCGTCTCGCCCTCGACAGCGTTTCCGCCGGTGCCGACAAGATCCGCATCAATCCCGGCAACATCGGCGGGCCTGAGCGTATCCGCGCCGTCGTTCGCGCCTGTTCGGCCTCGTCGATTCCGATTCGCATCGGCGTCAACGGCGGCTCCCTTGAAAAGGATATCCTCGCCAAGTTCGGTTCCCCGACGGCTGAGGCCCTCGTCGCGAGCGCTTCCTACCACGTCTCTCTCCTTGAACGCTTCGACTTCACCGACATCATCGTCGCCGTCAAGTCCTCCGACGTTCGGACGGTGATCGCCGCCAACCGTCTTCTTTCGGAAAAATTCGACTACCCCCTTCACCTCGGTGTGACGGAGTCCGGCACCTACGGCCCCGGGCTTCTTCGCTCCTGCACCGGCATCGGCTCCCTTCTCTGCGACGGCATCGGCGATACTCTCCGCGTCTCTCTGACCGCCGATCCCCTCGTCGAGGTTCGCGAGGGCCGCGCCCTTCTCCGCGCCCTCGGCTTTGACGCTCGCCCCTCGGTGCGCATCGTCTCCTGCCCGACCTGCGGTCGCACGAAAATCGATCTGATTTCGATCGCCTCTGAGCTTGAGGAGCGCCTCCTTGACTATCCCGTCGACCGCCCTCTGACGCTCGCCGTGATGGGCTGCGCCGTGAACGGCCCCGGCGAGGCCCGCGAGGCTGACCTCGGCATCGCCGGCGGCGACGGCGACGCCCTCCTCTTTGAAAAGGGCCGCATTCTCCGCAAAATCCCCGAGTCCGGTATGGTCGACGCCCTTCTCGCCGAGCTCGACCGCTTAATGGGAAGGACGCGTTAGGGGGACTTTTGGGAAAAGTCCCCCCAAACCCCCTCAAAACTTTTGTATGGGTTTTTTCTTGGGGCTTGTGGGGGTAATTTTCCTCTTCAAAAAGGCGAAAAAAGAGAGTGTTTTTGGAGTAAAGGGCCTCTTCGCCGGGATTTCGCCCCCGGGTCGCGTCGAAAAATGGACAAGCCCCGCTGCGAGTCGGTTTTGCGCGGGCGGGCCGGGGCGGCGCCCCGGCGTTACGAATTCTAACTTTGGAGGGAATGTTTGTGAGCGGAAGCACGTTTCTTGAAAAATTCAAGCGCTACACGCCGGGTGCGGCGCACCGTGCGATTTTACAGCGTGCGGGGGAGTACCGGATTTTTTGCGACCGCGAGCAGCGCCGGATTGAGGCGACGGTCTCTTTTCCCGCGCTTGTTCCGAAGCAGACCCTTTACGCCATTGAGGAGGGGATCGCGAAGGCCTACGATCTGAGCGCGATGCGCCTGATTCCCACCTACCCGAGCGAGCTTTTTTCCGCGTCCTATCTTCCCGAGCTTCTCACCGAGCTTCAGCGCGTCGGCGCGGTTTCTCGCGGCTTTTTCGAGAAGGTCAAGGCCACGTTCGGGGACGGGACGCTCACACTTGACGTTCCCTTTTCCGACGGCGGGGTGGAGCTCCTCTACCGTGCCGACACGCCTCAGCTTCTTTCCGAGATCATCAAAACCGAATTCGGCCTTCATTACGAGGTCACGGTTCGTCGGGAGGAGAGCTACGAGGTTGACTGGGAGGCCTACGAAAAGGGGCAGGAGCAAGCGCTTTTTGATCTCACCTCTCAGGAGGAAATCTGGCAGACCCGGAAAATCTGGTCCTTCCACGGGGACGAGCCGATCCCGATCGAAAAGCTTGGAGAGAGCTCTGCCCGCGTCGGGAATCTCACCTTCGACTGGTCGTCTCCCACTCCTCTTTACGGGGACTCCTTTTCGGTGGATCCTGTCCCCTTCCGCAACATCCGGAAGCCTCTTCCGAAGGTCTGCGTCGTCGGCACCGTCTTTTCCGTCGAGTCGAAGGAGACGAAAAAGGGCGGAAAGACGGGGATCACCTTCGCCCTCACCGACGAGGATTCCTCGATTTTCTGCCGCCTTTACCTTGTGAACCGCAAGGCGGAGGAGCTTCTTCCCTCCCTTACCGAGGGGGTCTCGCTTGCTGTTTTTGGTAGTGTCCGGGAGGACGCCTTCGACCGCGATCACGAGCTTTACCTTTCCCCCACCGCCATCATGAAAATCTCCTCCTTTTCCCGCACCGACAACGCCAAGGAGAAGCGTGTGGAGCTTCACCTTCACACGATGATGTCGACGATGGACGGGATGATTCCCCCGGCTCTTGCCGTCAAAACCGCCCAATCCTGGGGTCACAAGGCGATCGCCATCACCGACCACGGCAATGTTCAGGGCTATCAGGAGGCCATGCTTGCCGCCGACAAGACCGGTATGAAGGTTCTCTGGGGCATGGAGGCCTACTTCGTAGACGACACCGAGCGCGCCGTTTACGGCAAGGCCGAGGCCAATTTTCAGACGAGCGAATTTGTCGTTTTTGATATCGAAACCACCGGGCTTTCCCCCTTCTACGACCGGATCACCGAAATCGGCGCCGTCCGCGTGAAGGGCGGGGAAATCCTCGAACGCTTCGGCACCTTTGCCGATCCCGGAATGCACATTCCCGAGGAGATCACGTCTCTTACCGGCATTTCCGACGAGACGGTGAAGGGCGCCCCGAGTCAGGAGGAGGCGGTGAAGGCCTTCCTTGCCTTCGCAGGCGACCGCGTCCTCGTCGCCCACAACGCGAGCTTCGACACGAGCTTCATCCGCTCCGCCTCCGAGCGCTACGGGCTTTCCTTCCCGAACACCTATCTCGACACGGTTGCCCTTTCCCGCTACGTCAATCCCGAGCTGAAAAAGCACAAGCTCGACACCCTCGCCGAATACTTCGGCCTCGGGGAATTCAACCACCACCGCGCCTGCGACGACGCCGAAATGCTTTCCCTCATCTTCTTTCAGATGGTCGACAAGCTCCGTAAGGAGGGCGTCGGGAACATGGCGGAGATGGCCTACGCGATGTCCGACCGCGTCGACTGCCTGAAGCTCCGCCCCTACCACATGATTCTCCTTGTCAAGAACAAGCAGGGCCTAAAAAATCTCTACAAGCTCGTCTCGAAGAGCTATCTCGAATACTACCGCCGTCATCCCCGCATTCCGAAATCCCTTCTCGACGAGTACCGCGAGGGCCTGATCGTCGGCTCCGCCTGCTCGGAGGGTCAGCTTTTCTCCGCGATTCTCGAAAACAAGCCCGATTCCGAGCTCAAGGAAATCGCTTCCTACTACGATTATCTCGAAATTCAGCCTCTCGGGAACAACCGCTACCTCATTGCCGAGGGGAAAGCGACGGTGGAGGAGGATCTGAAGGATTTCAACCGCCGCATCGTTTCGCTCGGCGAGGAGCTCGACAAGCCGGTTGTCGCGACCTGCGACGCGCATTTTCTCAATCAGCAGGACGAAATCTATCGCAAGATTCTCCTCACCGGCATGAAATTCCCCGACGCCGCCCGTGACACCGGCCTTTACCTCAAGACGACGGAGGAGATGCTTCGCGAGTTCTCCTACCTCGGGGAAGAGAAGGCCTTTGAGGTCGTCGTCACCAACACCAACAAGATCGCCGATCTCATCGAATCGGGCATTCGCCCCTTCCCTGAGGGAACCTTCACGCCCCACATGGACGGCGCCGAGGAGGATCTTACCCGTATTTGCTACGAAAACGCCGAGAAGAAGTACGGAAAGCCTCTTCCCGCGATCGTTTCGAGCCGCCTTGAGAAGGAGCTTTCCTCGATCATCAAGCATGGCTTTGCCGTCCTTTACATGATTGCCCAAAAACTGGTATGGTACAGTGAGAGTCAGGGGTATTTGGTCGGCTCCCGCGGCTCGGTCGGCTCCTCCTTTGTCGCCTCGATGGCGGGGATTTCGGAGGTCAATCCTCTTCCTCCCCACTACGTCTGCCCCCACTGCCAATACAGCGATTTTTCCAATCCTCTCGGCGTCGGCTCCGGCTTCGACCTTCCCGACGCTCTCTGTCCGAAGTGCGGGAGCAAGATGATCGGCGACGGTCACGACATTCCCTTTGAAACCTTCCTCGGCTTCCACGGGGACAAGTCTCCCGACATCGATCTGAACTTCTCGGGCGAGGTTCAGGGCAAGGTTCACAAGTACACAGAGGAGCTTTTCGGCTCCGAAAACGTCTTCCGCGCCGGTACGATCGGCACTCTTGCCGACAAGACCGTTTACGGCTACGTGATGAAATATCTTGAGGAGTTCGGCCTTTCGATCCACCGCTCCGAAATTCAGCGCTGCATCAGCCACTGCGTCGGTGTGAAGAAGACGACCGGTCAGCACCCCGGCGGGATTGTCGTTGTTCCCCGCGAGTACGAAATCTACGATTTCTGCCCCGTTCAGCATCCCGCCGACGACCCCGACTCCGACATTGTGACGACTCATTTCACCTTTACCTACCTTCACGACACTCTTTTGAAGCTCGACGAGCTCGGTCACGATATTCCGACGAAATACAAGTGGCTTGAGACCTACAGCGGCACCCGCGTGATGGACGTTCCGATGAACGATCCCGAGGTTTACGAGCTTTTCCGCTCGACGAAGCCTCTTCATCTTCTTCCCGGTCAGACGATCGACTCCAACCTCGGCACCTACGGCCTTCCCGAGAGCGGGACTCAATTCGTTATCCGTATGCTTGAGGAGGCGAAGCCGAAGAATTTCGCCGACCTTCTCCAGATTTCCGGCCTTTCCCACGGCACCGACGTCTGGACCGGCAACGCTCAGACTCTCATCAGCGAGGGGATCTGCGATATCAGCGAGGTCATCGGCTGCCGCGACAACATTATGAACGACCTGATCCGCTACGGTCTTGAAAACGAGCTTTCCTTCAAGATTATGGAATCTGTCCGCAAGGGCAAGGGCTTAAAGCCGGAATGGGAGGAGGAGATGAAGTCGAAGGGTGTTCCCGACTGGTACATCGTCTCCTGCAAGAAGATCAAGTATATGTTCCCGAAGGCTCACGCCGCCGCCTACGTGATGTCCGCCATTCGTCTCGGCTGGTACAAGGTTCACCTTCCTCTCGTCTTCTACGCCGCCTTCTTTACCGCCGCTCCCGGCGGCTTCGACGCCGAAATCGCCCTTTCCGGCAAGTCCGGCGTGATGCGCACGATGGAATCGATCGCCGCGAAGGGCAAGGAGGCGACCGCGAAGGAGAACGCGATGGTTTCGACCTTGAAGCTGATCAACGAATGCTACGCCCGCGGCATTACCTTCCTTCCCGTGGATTACTTTAAGTCGAAGGCCTTTGCCTATCAGCCTGAAGACGGCAAGATCCGCCTTCCCTTCAGCTCCCTCTCCGGCGTCGGCGAGACTGCCGCCGCTTCCATCGAGCACGCCCGCGACAGCGGCGAGGTCTTCTCTATCGAGGATCTGAAAACCAAAGCCAAGCTTACCAAATCCGTCATCGAGGTCCTCAAACGCAACGGCTCCCTCGAAGGCCTCAGCGAGACGAATCAAATAACTTTCTTTTAGGAAGGGGACGCGTTGGGGGAACTTTTGGAAAAGTTCCCCCAAACCCCCTCAAAACTTTTGGGGAGGGGTATGGGCTGGTCTAAATGCGGAAGGTTGTGGCTCTAACCGGGACTTGCGGGGGACACGAAGGACGCGGGGGACGCGCAGGGGGAAACTTTTCGGAGAAAAGCTTTCCCCCTGACCCCCTTCAAAAGCTTTTGGGGAGGGGTCATGGGCTGGTCTAAATGCGGAAGTTTGTGGCTCTAACCGGGACTTGTGGGGGAAAAGGGGAGAGAAAGCGGCGCGGGGCGTTGATACTGCCGGTTGTTTCCTGTTCAAAATAACTTTGGCCAAGGGTCGGGCGGCAAAAAGTGGCGCGGGGCGGCCAAAATGCGGCGCGGCGCGGGCGTTGATGTTGACCGTTGTTTCCTGAGCAAAGGGAAAATTTCCCATTTTCCGGCGCTGAATATGTATAAAATGTAAATTTGAGGGGCTTCCCCTTTTATTTTTTCTCAATCTGTGGTATATTTTAACAGGAGAAAAAATTTTCGGCTTCTCACTTTTGCCGCAGGAGGGGATTTTGGATGGGGACTTGTCGCCGTTGGCCTTCGCTTTTTAGGCGTTCGCGGGCATTGCCGCCCGTTTTCCGGCGCGTTTTTGGTCTTTTGCTTGCGCTTGTGCTTGCACTTGTGCTTGCGCTGGGACTTGTGTCTATGACTTCCTGTGGGAGCAAGCATTTTCGCGGGTTCTTTGAGGAGGATCTGAGCCGCTATCTGACGCTTCCCGACCTTTCGACTCTCACCTACGAGCCCTTTGACGGCACGGTTTCGGATTCCGAGATCGACGCCGCAATCGCTCAGCGCCTTGAGGCGGCCTCCGAGCTTATCGAGACCTCCTCTCCCGTCTCCTCCGGCTGTACGGTTCGTTTTGACCGTTTCTGCTTCATCGACGGGGAGTCGTTTCCCTCCCTCTCCGAGGAGGGCGGGGTTTACGTCTGCGGCGCCTCTTACGCGGATGACGTTCTGACTCAGCTTCTTTCGGGGCTGATCGGGAAGAGCAAGGGGGAGGTTTTCGAGCTTTCCGTGACGCTTCCTTCCGGCTATTCCGGTGAGGGCAGCCCCTCCCGCCCCGCCGTCTACCGCATTACGGTTTTGGCCGTCTACGAGCGTTCGCTTCCCGAGCTGACCGACGAGCTGGCCGTGAGCCTTTTCCCGGGCTGTACTGGGCTTTCCGATCTCCGCTCGACGGTTTCCGCCTCTCTTCTCGCCTCCAAGCGTTCCGACTGGGCCGACCGCCTCGGCAGCTCGCTTTTCCGTCAGCTTGTCGACGGCTCGGAGCTGAAAAGCCTTCCTTCGGAGGTCTGCACCGAGCATTTTGAGGATCTCTACCGCACCTATTCGTCTCTTGCGGAGGCCGAATCCCTCAGTCTTGAGGACTACGCCGACAAGTATCTTTCGCAGGACGAGGCGGCGCTTGAGGCCTCTCTTTGGGAGCGTGCGCGGGAGATGACGACGGAGGAGCTGGTTCTCTACTCCTTCGCGAAGCAGGAAGGGATTACGGCGACCGAGGAGGAGCTTTCCGCTTACGCTTCGTCTCTGGCCGCCTCCTCCGACGGGATGTTTTCTTCGGGGGAAGAGGTTCTTGCCTACTACGGGCGGGAGGCTCTGACCTCCGATTATCTCGACGAGCGGGTCGTCGCCCGCCTGATTTCGATCGCCTCCGGGGAGGGGCAGGGCGGCGATTGACCGCGCGGCGGATTGCGGCAGATTGCGGAAAATCGCGAAAAATCATGGTAAACCGCGCGGCAAATCACGCGGCAAACTGCGCGGCAAATCGCACGATCGGTTCATTGGCGCGGGGCGTTGCGTTCAAGCGCGGGAACCCGCCGGGGAACCTTTCTTTTCTCTTTTTGAAAAACCGGTGCGGACTTTTTCCGGGCAGGTTCGTCCGTTCGGATACGTCCGTTCGGATACGTCCGGTCGGATACGTCCGGTCGGATACGTCCGCTCGGATACGTCCGCTCGGATACATCCGGCCCGGACTTGTTTGGGCGGTCGGGTTGGGGCGTTTTCCCCTTATTTCAGACAAAGTTGGTTGATTATGGAGCAGAAATTTCTTACGGCGCGGACTTGGGTCGAAATTGACCGGGCCGCGATTCTGAGCAATCACGAGCAGGTGAAAAAGCATCTTCCGCCGGGCACCTCGGTGATGGCGGTGGTGAAGGCCGACGCCTACGGCCACGGCGCCGTCGAGGTCGCCGGGCTTCTCTCCGACCGGGTGGAGGCCTTCGGCGTCGCCTCGGCTTGGGAGGCCTTTGAGCTTCGCCGAAACGGCATTGAAAACGATATTTTGATTCTGGGGGGGACCGACGCCTCCTGCTTCCGCGAGCTTGTGGAATACGACGTCATGCCCTCGCTCTTCGACCTTGACGCGGCCTCCCGCCTCAATTCCATCGCGGCTTCCCGTGCGGCGGCGCTTGGCGGCGCTTCCGGTTCGGGGGATTCAGAAACTTCTGTAGCAGAATCTTCTGCCGCAGGGGATTCCAGAGTGGGAACTTCCGGAGCGGGGATTCTCGGAGCAGAAACTTCTGTAGCAGAACCTTCTGCCGCGGATACTTCCGCTGCGGACACTTCCGCTTATGTGCGCGGGGCCGAGGCGTGGCCCTACAAGGCGGGCTGTTTTGTGGCGGTCGACACCGGGATGTCCCGCATCGGCTTCCCCGACACCGCCGACGGCGTCTCCGCCATTTCCGCGATTTCCCGCATGGCGCATCTCGAAATTCGCGGAATTTTCAGTCACTTTGCCCGCGCCGACGAGGCGGATAAAGCCTCGGCTCAGGAGCAGCTCGGGCGCTTCCGCCGCTTTCTTGACCGCCTTACGGCGGCGGGGATTCCGGTCGGCAAGCGCAGCATCAGCAACAGCGCCGGGCTGATGGAGCTTCCCGACGCGGCCTTTGATATGGTGCGCGAGGGGATCGTTCTCTACGGGCTTTCGCCCTCTTCGGAGGTGACGGGGAGCGGCTTTTCGCTGACGCCCGCGCTCTCGCTCAAGACCCGCGTGGGGCTTGTGAAGACGGTTCCCGCCGGGACCGGCATCAGCTACGGGCATCTCTGCGTGACCGAGCGCCCGACGCGGGTGGCGACTCTCTGCGCCGGCTACGCCGACGGGGTTCCGCGCCTTCTTTCGGGGCGCGGCAGTGTTCTGCTTCACGGCAAGCGTGCGCCGATTCTCGGGCGGGTCTGCATGGATCAGATGATGGTGGACGTCACCGACATTCCCGGCGTTTCGGTGGGGGACGTGGCGACGATCATCGGCACCGACGGCGACGCCTCGATTTCCGCCGACGAGGTCGCCGAGGCCTCCGGGACGATTTCCTACGAGATTCTCTGCTCGCTTTCGCGTCCGCGGCTTCCGCGGGTTTATCGGTAGGAAGCGGGGAAGGGAAGCGCGGGGCTTTGCGCGGGCCGGGCGGCTTTCTTTCACAAACATAATTTTCCCGCGTGGCGGGTGCGTGTCGGCAACTGCGCGGGAATGTTCTTTTGCTGGGGCCTTTGCGGCGGGCCGGAGTGGTCGACGGAGAAAGGCGCAGCGAAACAGGCCGGGTGCGGTTTCTTCAATAATAAGCTTTCGCGCGGCGGGCGCAGAAAAGTGTCCGGCGCGGGTGGGGAAGAGAAGCGCGGGCGCGACGCGTGGCCGGGCGGCTTTCTTTCACAAACATAATTTTCCCGCGTGGCGGGTGCGTGTCGGCAACTGCGCGGGGCGGTTTTTGACGTTGCGGCGTCGCGGGGTGTCGTGTGGCGGCCCCCGTTTTCCGCTCCGGGTGTGATTCGGCAAAAAAATTCTTTTTTTGAGCGCAAAAAAGCCTTCAAACCCATTGACAAAACCGATTTCTTATTGTATAATATACCGTGTGACATTTTACAAGGCCAAAGAGGATTGCCATGCGCGTCGATTTGTTACCGATTCTGAGCGGGAAGGCCGACTCCGTCGACTTCTCCTTCCTCTGGGAGGGTGCCGGGGAGCTTTTCCCCGCGCTGACCTTTTTACAGCCGGTCGGAATCGACGGGGCCGTGACCGACGTCTCGGGCTATCTGCGCCTGACGCTTACCGCCTCGGTTTCCTATTCGACTCCCTGTGCGCGTTGCCTTGAACCGGTGACGCGAAGGCTGACCCTTTCCCTTGAAAAAAATGTCGCTCCGTCCGGAAAAATTGCCGAAGAGGACGACGATACCGTCCCGATTACCGACTCGGCGGTCGAGCTTGACGGGGTTGTCGAGGAGCTTTTATTTCTCGAGCTTCCCACGCGAGACCTCTGTTCCGATACCTGCCTCGGGCTCTGCCCCGTCTGCGGGAAGAACCGGAATCTCGGCGACTGCGGCTGCGTCAAGAAGGAAATTGACCCTCGCCTCGCCGTTTTACAGAAATTTCTTACGGACGAAAACGAAGATTCACCGATTGAAGGAGGTGCGAAGCAAAATGGCAGTACCGAAGCATAAAACGTCGAAAGCAAGACGGGACAAGAGACGTTCCAGCGTCTGGAAGCTTGACCTTCCCGGCATGGTGAAGTGCCCGAAGTGCGGAGAATATACGCTGACTCACAGAGTTTGCAAGGCTTGTGGAACCTACGCCGGCAAGGAGATTGTCGCCGTCAAGGAAGACTGAGAACAGGGCGGCGCCGTTTGGCCTCTGAGGTCGGGCGACTCCCTCGACAGCTCTCTTTTGTTTTCTCCGAAACAGGAAAGCAAATAGGCCCGCCGCGTTTTCGTGGAGGGCTTTGTCCTGTTCGGGACGCCTGAGCGGCGCGAAAGCGCAAAAAAACGGGCACGGGGACGTGTCCGGCGCGAGGAGTGCAAGCGGCGCGAAAGCCTGAAAGCGGCGGCGCGAGTTCAAAGCGCGGCGATTGCCGCGAAATTGCGTAAAAGGTGCGGCGGACTCGGCGGTGCGCCGGGGGCGTTGTCGCTCGGTGTTGCGGTGAAGCTTCCGCGAAATTGCGTCGGTGCGGCGCGGGGCTGACCTGTGGCACAAAGCGCAAAAAGTGGGCGCGAAAGTGGCGGCCTGTGCTTTTCGGGTTGTCGTTTGCTTCTGTCGGTTTGCTGGCGCGGGGACGTGCCCGGCGCGAGGAGTGCAAGCGGAGCGAAAGCCTGAAACTGGCGGTGCGAGCGCAAAACTGGCGGCGCGGCGCGAGATCAAAAGCGCGGCGATTGCCGCAAAATTGCGAAAAGGTGCGGCGGCCTCGGTGGTGTGCCGGGGGCGTTGGCGCTCGGTATTGCGGCGAAGCTTCCGCGAAAATGCGCCGGTGCGGCGCGGGGCGGGCCGGAGTGCAAAAGCACAAAGGCACAAGCGCGAAATCGGCGGCCTGTACTTTTCGGGTTGTCGTTTGCTTCCGTCGGTTTGCTGGCGCGGGGACGTGTCCGGCGCGGGGAATGTAAGCGGGGCGAAAGCCTGAAAGTGGCGGCGCGGCGCGAGATCAATGAGCGGCGGATTGCCGCAAAATTGCGCAAAAGGTGCGGCGGCTCCGGCGGTGCGCCGGGGACGTTGGCGCTCGGCGTTGCGGCGAAGCTTTCGCGAAATTGCGCCGGGTGCGGCGCGTGGCTGGCCTGTGGCACAAAGCGCAAAAAGTGGGCGCGAAAGTGGCGCGGGGCTCGCTGGAGTGCAAAAGCACAAAGGCACAAGCACGAAGGCGGCGGTCTGTGCTTTTCGGGTTGTCGTTTGCTTTCGCTGATTCGTTGGGCGCGTGGACGTGTCCGGCGCGGGGAAAGTAAGTGGCTGAAAGCCTGAAACTGGCGGTGCGAGCGCAAAACTGGCGGCGCGGCGCGAGATCAAAAGCGCGGCGATTGCCGCGAAAGCTACGCAAAGGTGCGCCGGGGGCGTTGTCGCTCGGTGTTGCGGTGAAGCTTCCGCGAAAATGCTCCGGTGCGGCGCGTGGCTGGCCTGTGGCACAAAGCGCAAAAAGCGGGCGCGGCGCGGGTCGCCGGTGGCGCAAAGCGAAAAAAGCAAGTGCGAAAGCAGCGGCGCGGCGCGAGATCAAAAGCGCGGCGGATTGTTGCAAAATTGCGCAAAAGGTGCGGCGGCCTTGGCGGTGTGCCGGGGGGCGTTGGCGCTCGGTGTTGCGGCGAAGCTTTCGCGAAAATGCGCCGGGTGCGGCGCGGGGAATGCAAGCGGCGTGAAAGCATGAAAACGGCGGCGCGAGTTCAAAGCGCGGCGATTGCCGCAAAATTGCGCAAAAGGTGCGGCGGCCTCGGCGGTGTGCCGGGGGCGTTGGCGCTCGGTGTTGCGGTGAAGCTTTCGCGAAAATGCGCCGGGTGCGGCGCGGGGAATGCAAGCGGCTGAAAGCCTGAAAGCGGCGGCGCGAGATCAAAGCGTGGCGGATTGTTGCAAAATTGCGCAAAAGGTGCGGCGGACTCGGCGGTGCGCCGGGGTTCGTTGGACGCTCGGTGTTGCGGTGAAGCTTCCGCAAAATTGGCACCGGTGCGGCGCGGGTTGACCTGTGGCACAAAGCGCAAAAAGTGGGCGCGAAAGTGGCGCGGGGTTCGCTGGAGTGCAAAAGCACAAAGGCACAAGCGCGAAGGCGGCGGCCTGCGTTTTTCGGATTGTTGTTTGCTTCCGTCGGTTCGTTGGGTGTGGCGGTGCGCCGGGGGCGTTGGCGCTCGGTGTTGCGGCGTTGCCGCGATTGGGTGCGCGGGCGCGGCTTGATTTTCCATAATTTCCACCAAGCTTCTTTATCTGTAAATTTTTTACTGGGAATTTTTCATTCCTTTTTACCTTCATTTTTCACTTTTCGCTGGGAGGGATTTCCGTGGTCACCATCAAAGACGTTCTCACCGGCTCCCCCGCCGATCGCGCCGGGGTTCAGCGCGGCGACCATTTGATTCGCATCAACGGCAAGGACGTGAACGACGTCCTCGATTACCGCTACTACATCACCGAGCCCCGCGTCCGTCTCCTTCTCCACCGGGGCCCCGACCTTCTTGACGTCGTGATTCGCAAGCCTCGCTACGACGACATCGGCCTTGAATTCGACACCTTCCTGATGGACGAGAAAAAGTCCTGCCGGAACAAGTGCATTTTCTGCTTCATCGATCAGCTTCCCCCCGGTATGCGCTCCTCCCTCTACTTCAAGGACGACGACTCCCGTCTCTCCTTCCTGATGGGAAATTACATCACTCTTACAAATATGGAAGAACGTGACATTGAGCGGATTCTCCGCATGAAAATGTCTCCTCTCAACATTTCGGTTCACACGACCGACCCGGCTCTCCGCTGTCAGATGCTCAACAACCGCTTCGCGGGCTCCTGCTATTCCACGATGAAGCGTTTCGCCGCGGCTGGGATTGAGATGCACTGTCAGATCGTCCTCTGCAAGGGCGTCAACGACGGCGCCGCCCTCCTTTCGACGATGCGCGACCTCGCCGCCCTCTATCCCTCTGTGAGCAGCGTTTCGATCGTTCCCGCCGGTCTTACGAAATTCCGCGACAAGCTCTATCCCCTTTCTCCCTACGAAAAGGAGGACTGCCGCGAGGTGATTGCCCAAGTGGAGGGCTTCGCCGAGGAGTGCCGCGCCAAATACGGCTCCCGGATTTTCTTCTGCGCCGACGAGCTTTACGTCACCGGGCGGGTTCGCTTCCCGAACGGGCGCTATTACGAGGGCTACCCTCAGATTGAAAACGGTGTCGGGATGCTCCGCTCCTTTGCCGACGAATTCGTCGAGGCGATGGAGGATATCGACGACCTCGACCCCTTCCGCCCCCGTTCCTGCTCTATTGCGACCGGCGTCGCGGCCTACGGCTTCCTTTCTCTTCTTGTGGAAGAAATGCAGAAAAAGTGCTATAATCTGAACTGCCGGGTTTACGAAATCAAGAACGAATTTTTCGGCGAGAGCATCACGGTGGCGGGGCTTCTCACCGGGAAGGATCTCTACAAGCAGCTTCGCGGCAAGGAGCTTGGTCGTGTTCTCTTTCTCCCGGTTTCGATGCTCCGTCACGAGCGCGATAAATTCCTCGACGACACCACTCCCGGCTGGCTTGAGAGCCGTCTCGGGGTTCGGATTATCTTCACCGAAAACGACGGTCGGGATTTTGTTACGAAGCTTCTTCGGCACGGCTGACGGCTTTTCGCGCGGCCCGGTTTTTCCTCTTTCTCCCGCTCTTCACGGGCCGGGAATTTTGGCGGCGCGGGCTTCTTTTGGATTTTTTTGAAAAAGAAAAAAAGCAGAAATGGTTCATTTTCGGGGTTTCCCGGAAACAAGTATTTTCGCGCGTTGGGGTTCCGGAAGTGGGGCTTCGCGTGCGGCGGGTGCGCCGGGGCGCGGCCCCCGGAAACGGTACTGCGCGGCGGGGTTTCGCTTGCGCCTTTGAATTTCAACGACTCAGAAAGGACACGGCATCATGAAGGTTCCCGTGATCGCGATTGTCGGCCGCCCGAACGTCGGCAAGAGCACACTTTTCAACAAGCTGACCGGCAAGCGGATTTCCATCGTCGAGGACACTCCCGGCGTGACCCGCGACCGGATTTACCACGAGACGGAATGGCGCGGCCGCCGTCTTATGCTCGTCGACACCGGCGGTATTGAGCCGAAAACCGACAGCCAGATCCTCCGCTCGATGCGCCGTCAGGCGGAAATCGCCGTCGAGACCGCCGACGTCATCATCTTCCTCACCGACCTTTCGGTCGGTCTTACCGACGACGATCGCCGCATTTCCTCTCTTCTCATGAAGAGCGGCAAGCCGGTGGTTCTCGCCGTCAACAAGGTTGACCGCGTCGGCCCTCCTCCTCCCGAATTTTACGATTTCTATCAGCTCGGCTTCAAAACCGACCCGATTCCCCTTTCCTCCCTTCACGGCAGCGGCACCGGCGACCTCCTCGACGAGGTTCTTTCCCACTGTCCTCCCTCCTCCGAGGACTCCTTCGAGGCCCCCTCCGGTGTGATTCGCGTCGCCGTGATCGGCAAGCCGAACGCCGGGAAGAGCTCCCTCATCAACCGCATTTTGGGGGATGACCGTCTGATTGTCTCCGAGCTCGCCGGGACGACGCGCGACGCGGTCGATTCCTCCTTTGAAAACGAGTACGGCAAGTATATTTTCATCGACACGGCGGGGATTCGCCGTCAGAGCAAGGTGGAGGATCCCGTCGAAAAATACAGCGTTCTCCGCGCCAAGCTCGCGGTCGACCGTTCCGACGTCTGTCTGATTCTCATCGACGCCGAGCAGGGCGTCACCGAGCAGGACGAGAAGATTGCCGGGCTTGCGCACGAGGCGGGGAAGGCCTCGATTTTCTGCATCAACAAGTGGGACAAAATTCTCAAGGACAACCGCACGGTGAAGGAATACAGCGACAAAATCGCGACCTCCTTCTCCTACATGACCTACGCCGAGACGGTCTTTCTTTCCGCGAAAACCGGCCAGCGGATCGACCGGATTTTTCCCCTCATCAACGCGGCTTACGAGCAGTCGACCCGTCGGATTACGACCGGTATTCTGAACGACCTTCTGAACGACGCGACGGCTCGCGTCCAGCCTCCCTCCGACAAGGGCCGCTATCTGAAGATTTACTACATGACGCAGTCGGGCACACAGCCTCCGACCTTCGTCATCTTCTGCAATTCGGCGCCTCTCTTCCATTTTTCTTACCAGCGCTATCTTGAAAACTGTCTCCGCGAGGCCTTCGGCTTCCGTGGGACTCCCATCAAGCTGATCATTCGCGAACGCGGCAGCGCCGGCGAGGCCGCCGGGGGCATACAGGGGGCTCTTCAAAAGCCGGAAAAAGCGGGCCGGGGGTAAAATCCGGCGCTGAAAGCGGATAGCGGGCCGAAAAGGGCCTTCAAGGGCCGAAAAGGGCGGGCCCGCCGGGTGGAAAATTGACTTTTCACACGCCGAAAAAGCGGGCCGGGCGGTTGCGTTGGCTTGCGGCGGTGTTGGCTTGCCGGATGTATCATTTCAAAAGCGCCCGACAGGGGCGAAAAAAGCCCGAACGGGGCTGAAAATGCCCGAATAGGGTCGAAAACGCCCGAACGGGCCGGGGACGGCTTCCCCGCGCAAATCAAAGAAACGAGGACACACTATGGACACATCGGTCGTTACCGAGGCTTTGACCGGGGCTTCCTCCAGCGGCAGCTTCCTCTCCGAGCTTCTATACAAAGGCGGCATCGGCCTCCTTGTGGAGCAGGGCAAGCTCTCCTTTTCCTTTGAGCTGATTCTTGTTCTCCTCTGGGGCGTCGTTTCCTACCTTCTCGGCAGCATCAACTTCGCTGTCGTGATTTCCCGCCTCCGCTTCCACGACGATATCCGCAATCACGGGAGCGGCAACGCCGGGGCGACGAACATGATCCGGACCTACGGCAAGTCCGCCGGGGTGATGACCTTCGTCGGCGACCTTCTCAAGGCGATTCTCTCTGTGATGGCCGCCCGTCTCCTCTTCGGGGACGGCTTCGCCTACTTCGCCGGTCTCTGCTGTGCTCTCGGGCACGCCTTCCCCTGCTTCTATCACTTCAAGGGCGGGAAGTGCGTGGCTGTGACGGCGGCGATGGCTCTCGTTCTTGAGCCTCTCGCCTTCCTCATTCTCCTCGTCATTTTCCTTCTGATGGCGGGCTTCACGAAGTACATTTCTCTCGCTTCGATTTCCGCCGCTCTCTTCTATCCTCTCGTTCTCTACAACATTATGAAGTCCCGCTTCGGCAGCGGCGATCTCCGGATTCTCTTTGTTCTGGTGCAGTGTCTCCTCGTCGTCTACCTTCACCGCGAGAACATCAAGCGTCTTCTTGAGGGCAAGGAGAGCAAATTTCAGTGGAAAAAGAAGTCCGACGGGAAAAACCGCGCGGAAAAATAACTTTTTTTGCGATTTCCTCTTGCAATTTTTCTTCAAATGTGATATACTGTACAGGTATATGTATGACTGTAGTATGGCTGTCGTCAGCCGTTCCGGTGAGAACAGTCTTTGATGGGAGGTGTTTTTAGTGGCAAAATGTGATATCTGCGGCAAGGGCATCGTCTTCGGACACAATGTTTCCCACTCCAACCGCAAAACTTCGAGAAGCTGGAAGCCGAACGTCCGGAAGGTGAAGGCGAACGTCGGAGGGACGAGCAAAACGCTCCACGTCTGCTCCCGTTGCCTGCGCTCCGGCAAGGTTACAAGGGTCTAGTCAGTCGTTCAGCGTGCATCAATGCACGCTGAACAACACCGCGCAATGCAGGGAGCTACACCGCGTCGCGGGGATTTCCGGTGCGTTTGGCACCGGCGATCGATTCCGGCGGCGGGGTTGGCTCGGCTTTTCGCGCAAATTGAATCGTGAATCCTGCGCAGGCACGTCCGTTGTCTGCAAGAACCATGCGTATCCGACAAGGGACTTGCGCGAAAGCGCTCTGCCTTTGCCGTGGTACGCTTGCCTTCTTTTTGGGGGATTTTCGGTCGGATTTTGGCGGGCGCGTCGCGGCGCGGGTGGAAAGCGGCGCGGCGTGACGGCGCTTGGGGTCTCTGAATGGGGATTTTTTGGCGCGGCGGGTCGCAGTTGCAGGCCAGGCGCGGGCCTCGGGCGCGGGCCGTAGGGTACGGCTGGCCGGTGGCCGGGGTGAAAGCTTCAGGCCGGGTGGTCTGTGCGGCGGTTTCAGCGGCTGGCGCGGAGGTGCGGCGCGGGTGGAAAGCGGCGCGGCGTGACGGCGCTTGGGGTCTCTGAATGGGGATTTTTTGGCGCGGCGGGTCGC
>CANQQT010000031.1 GCA_947626065.1 uncultured Clostridia bacterium
GTTAAATTATTAAATTCCCGTTTATCGAAAAGAACAAACAAAAAGCTCCTCACCTCCGATGCGGAAGTGAGGAGTTCCTTTTTGCCCTTATGCCCTTATTTCCGTTTTTCAGACGATGAGATTGCCAAGGTTGACGTCCGGCAAAGCGAAGGCGGTTTACCGAACCTTTGAAAAACGACGACAGCTGTGATAAAATCGCCCCCGGTCAGGCATGGCGTAGCGCGGCGGGCAACCGATACCGGTATTATATGGTGTTCGCGGGCGGTACCGAACCGCCGCCGGGCGCAGTGGAGATGCGGCGGTTCGTTGAGATTGTGAAAGAATTATAAAGTGTAATCGCGCCCGGAGGGTTGAATGGAGGCCGGAGCGTCGCCCTTGACCTCACAGCTTTTCTGCCGTTCCTGCTCCCTCGCCTTCCGGCCCGGTTTTGAGTAGCTCCCCGACCAGCTCAACGAATTCCAGCCGGGAGGCGGGGAGGTTTTTGGTGTTCAGCCCGGAAAGAATTCCCGCCGCGTCGGTCATTGTGAAGAGGCCGAGATGGCGGCTCTGATGAAGGACCATTGAGACGGCGACGACGGCGGAGGCGAAGCGGAAGTCCTCCGACGGGTCGTCGGTGCGGGAGGCGGAGGTGACGGTATATTCGTTCAGCTGACTTTCCTTCTGCCCCGGATCCTTGTAGCGGACGCGCAGGGTCATCAGATTTTCGGCGTCGCTTCCCTCGGCAAATTTCAGCTCGTAGCAGACGGCGAGGCGCTCCCCGGAGCCGACCTCTCCCGCGTCCTTCCGGTCGTTTTCAAAATCTTCGTTGCTCATCACCCGGTTTTCGTAACCGACAAGACGGTATTCCGAAATCGCCTCCGGGTTGAAGGTCAGCTGTAGCTTGACGTCCTCCGCCACCGTGTAGAGAGTTGAGAGGAGGTCGCTTCCGAAGACCTTCTCGGCCTCCGACTCTCCGTCGATGAAATAGTAGGCGCCGTTTCCGTTGTCGGCGATGGTTTCAAGCATCGCGTCATTGTAGGTGTCCGCTCCGAAGCCGAGCGTGGTGATATACACGCCGGTTTCCTTCTTTTGTTCCACAAAGGAGAGAATTTCGTCGGTGGAGGTGAGGCCTACGTTCAGGTCGCCGTCGGTCGCCATGATGATGCGGTTGTTGCCGCCCTCGATGAAATAGTCGGCGGCGATGCTGTAGGCGCGCTCCATTCCGGCGGAGCCGTTGGTGCTACCCTCTGCCTCAAGCTTTTTGACCGCCTTCAGGATTTTGCTCTTTTGGTTGCCGGGACAGCCGGTGAGAAGGACCTTTTCGGCCCCGGAGTAGGTGACGATGGAGACGGTGTCCTTTTCGGTCAGGGTATTCACCAGCGTCTGAAAGGCTTTTTTCAGCAGGGGGAGCTTGTCGTTCGACGACATCGAGCCCGACACGTCAATCAGAAAGACGAGGTTGTTCCCGGCGTTCTGCGGAATGTTGGCGTCCTTGGCGCGGAGGGTGAGGAAGAGCAGATGCGCGTCGGGATTCCACGGGCAGGGGGCAATTTCGCTCTTGACGCCGAAGAGCTTTCCGTTTTCTGGGGCGTCCACCGTATAGTCGAAGTAGTTCAGCATTTCCTCGGTGCGAAGGGCGTTCCCGTAGAAGTGTGTCAGCGCTTCCAGCGTAGTGCCGCGCCGGATAAGGGAACGGAAGCGACCGTAGGAGGCGGTGTCGACGTCGGAGGAAAAGGTGGAGGTGGCCTCCTCCGCGGTGCTTATCCATTCGTTTTCAATAAGATCGCCCGCCTCCGCTTCGTCGTCGGGAGAGACCGGGAGGTTCCCCTCATACGAAGGGGGAGCCCCTTCATACATATAATCTCCCCCTGAAAATTCCGGGCTTCCTTTTGACGAGCAGGCGGCAAGGGAAAGGGCAAGTGAGGCGGCCATGAGAAGTGCGGCCAATTTTTTCATTGCGTTTTTCATCAGAAAATCCTTCCTTTCGCAGTGTTTCCTATGCGGCGCTGAGCGCCGACAGGAGCAGCTCCTTCATGTTTTCCGAAGGAACCGTTTCGGGGAGGTAGTCGGAAAGGGCGCCGTAGCTGACCCCGCCGCCTACCCGCAGATAGGGAGAAAGAACTCTGCCGTCGCCGAGGCTGACCCAGAACCGGAAGCCGCTGTCTTCCGGGGAGGAAACCGGGGTGCGCTCTTTCTCCGAGAGAAGGGAAGCGCAGATTCTCTTGCCGAGCGTCTCGTCTCCGACCTCAAGAAAGGCGATTTCATCCCCGTCCTCTTCCCAGAGAAGAACCACCTTCCCACTGAAGAGAAGCGGGGGAAGCGCCTCCTCCGAAAGAGTCGGGAAGTCTTCCCGGTCAAGGGCGAGGACGGCCTCCTCAAGAGACAGATTGTCCGGCAGATTGTCGTTCGGAGGTGTAGCGCTTGCGCCACCCTTGTTACGGAACAGAAGGGCGCCAGGAAGAAGGGCGACGGTGAGGAGAACCGAGAGAAGCGCCGCGAGAAGGAGAATTTTCACCGGGCGGCGAAGGCCTCCCCGCGCTCTCTTTGCCATTGCCTCGGCAAGAAAACGGTCGTCGACGCCGTTCAGCTCCTCGGCAAAATAGGCGAGCTTTTTCTCTCTGTCGTTTTGTGTTCCGCCGCTCATCCTTCGTTTTCCTCCGCAAGAAATTCCGCTAACCGGTTTCGGATCCGCATCAGCATACTCTTGATTTTTGCCGACGAGAGTCCCGTTTCGGAGGAGATTTCCTTGATCGACTCCGAAAAGAAGTACCGTTTCAGGAAGACCGTCCGCTTTTCTTCCTCAAGACCGGCCAAAAATGCGTTGAGCTTCTTCGCAAGCGCCCCTTTTTCCATTTCGTCAAAGACGCTTCCGCCGCCGTCGGGGATGCATTCGCTCAGCTCCTCAAAGACCAGCGTCTGCCCGGCGAAGCGTTTCTCGGCGTGTTGCCTTCGCCAGCGGTCAAGGGAGAGATTGCGAAGAATCTTCATCAGATACGCCCCGAGGTAGTCGGGCCGGTCGGTCGGCATCCTGTTCCAAGCGGAAAACAGGGTGTCGGAGCGGCACTCCTGCGCGTCCTGAAGAGACCCCGTAATGCGGTGAGAGGCCTTTTCAAGCGCCGCGCCGTATTTGAGGTCGCTCTGAACAAGGGCCGACTGATCCCTTCTCCAATAAAGCTCAACGATTTCACAGTCATCCATAAACGGTTTCCGCCGGCCTGCGGCTCCTTCCGGGAGCTTCGGCGAGGCTCTTTCCTTCTCCTTCACCCCTAAAGACGCAAAAAAGGAAAATCGGTTGCGCTTTTGCGAAAAAAAATTTTTTGACGGGCGAAAGGAATATTTTCTGATTTCATTATAACAGGTGGGGAGGAAAAAGTCAACGGTAAGATGAGGCGGCCTTTTTCGCCGAAAAGCGGTTATCCCTCTTTACAAATCGGCCATGCTGTGATAAAATGAAGAAAAAGCGGCTTGGGAAGGAGCTTCCGGGAAATTCCGGGATAACGATTCACTTGAAAAGAAAGAACGTGCTTACCGAGGCGCTGGCCTATGAAATTCTGTCGGTCGTTGAGGAAATCACGCCGGGGAAGGTGGCGACCTACGGACAGATTGCCCGCCTCATCGGACGGGAAAGAAACGCGCGGCTGGTCGGTCGGGTGCTGAGCTCCGCCGACCGGTTCGGGGATTTCCCCTGCCATCGGGTGGTGGCCTCCGACGGGAGAACAGCACCGGGCTGGAAGGAGCAGGAGACGTTGCTCAAGGAGGAAGGCGTGCCCTTTTTGAAAAGCGGGCGCGTCGATCTCTCACGCTGTCGCTTTGACTGTTAGATTCCGGTAAAATTCTTCGCCGCCGCGATTACGGTGCGGTTTATCTACCATATAGTTATATATTTGCGATTTCGACCGAAAAAATACGGAGGTGAGGCGGATGTCTCTTCCACTCCTCGGCCCTGAGGCCGAGACAAAATGGATCGGCTCGCCCCTCGGAAGGATTCTTCTTGCCGCCGAGGAGGGAGCCCTCGTCGGTTTGTGGTTTGAGGGGCAGAAGTATTTTCCCGATCCTGTCGTCGGGCGGGAGGGTGAGAAAAATCGACTTCTTTTTTCGTTGGCCGAGGAATGGCTTTCCCGCTATTTTGCCGGGGAGAATCCGCCGCCCGCGCTTCCTCTTGCGCCGAAGGGAAGCGCCTTCCGGCTGAGCGTCTGGCGGCTTTTGCGTCAGATCCCGTATGGGGAAACGCTCAGCTATTCCGCCCTTGCCGAAAGGCTTGCCGCCGGGGAGGGAAGGAAGGCTCTTCCGGTGCGGGCCGTCGCGGGGGCCGTGGCCCACAATCCGATTTCTCTCCTTATCCCCTGTCACCGGGTTATCGGGAAAAGCGGAGAGCTTACCGGGTACGCGGGAGGCATCGACCGGAAGCGGTGGCTGTTGACTCTCGAAGGCGCGGAATTTTGACGCGTCGGAATTTTCCGCGTGAACCGGGCAGATCCGTTAAAAAAGCCGGACAGCGGGGCTGTCCGGCAAGCAAAGGCATATTTATTTACAATCTGCGGGGGTTACAGTTCAAGAATCACCGGCGGAATTTCGGCGCCCGACAGACGGGAACGAAGGAAGTCGACGGCTTCGCCGCGCGGCAGAACCGACTGCTCGCCGGTTTTCATATCCTTGACCGAAACGGTGCCGTTTGCGATTTCGTCTTCCCCCAGAAAGAGGACAAAGGGGACGCCGATCCGATCCGCGTAGCTCATCTTCGCCTTGAACTTCTTTTTTTCACCGTAAAGCATCGTCCGGATTCCGGCCTCACGCAGGGAGTTGGCCAGCGAGACGGCGGAGGAAAGCTCCTCCGTCATCGGAATCAGGAGCAGATCGGCGGGGGCGGCAGGGTAGGTGGGATTCAGCATCTTGCAGTCGTTCAGCACGAAGAAAAGGCGCGTCAGGCCGATGGCAATCCCGACGCCGGGTAGCTTCCGGTCGGTGTAGTATTCCGCCAGATTGTCGTAGCGGCCGCCGGAGCAGATCGAGCCGATTTCCGGATGATCGAGCATGACGGTTTCATAGACCGTGCCGGTGTAATAGTCGAGTCCCCGCGCGATGGTGAGATCGACGGTGAAAAACTCCTCCGGCACGCCGAAATCCTTCATCAGACGGACGACGGAAGACAGCTCGTCGGCCCCCGTGTCGAAGTCGGGATTTTTCCCGCGGTATTTTTCGAGGGAGGCAAGCACCTCGTCGCTGTTTCCCCCCACGGAAATGAAGGCAAGCACTTCGTCGGCGGCGGAGTCGGGAACCCCGGACTCGGTGAGGAGCTTTTTCACGGCGTCGGGGCCGATTTTTTCCAGCTTGTCCACCGTGCGGAGAATTTCCCCCGCCCGGTCGGAAAGGCCGAGCATCGCGAAGAAGCCGTTTAAAACCTTGCGGTTGTTGATGCGGATGCGGAAGCGGCGAAGGCCGAGGGCCGTGAAGGCGCGGTAGATGACGGAGGGGATTTCCGCCTCGTTCACAAGGTCGAGCGTCCCGTCACCGACGATATCGATGTCGGCCTGATAGAATTCGCGGAAGCGGCCGCGCTGTGCCCGCTCCCCACGGTAGACCTTCCCGATCTGATAGCGGCGGAAGGGAAAGGTGAGCTCGTTTCCGTGCTGGGCGACGTAGCGCGCCAACGGTACGGTGAGGTCAAAGCGGAGGGACAGGTCGGAATCCCCCTTTGTGAAGCGGTAAATCTGCTTTTCGGTCTCCCCGCCGCCCTTGGCGAGAAGCACCTCCGACGCCTCAATCAGCGGGGTGTCAAGAGGCGTGAAGCCGTAAAGCGCATAAGTAGTTTCAAGGGATTTTACCATATTCTGAAAGAGAATCTGGTCGGGCGGGAGAAGCTCCATAAAGCCGGAGAGGGTGCGCGGGGTGATTTTTTCCATTTCAAGTTTTCCTCGGTATCTATTTCGGCCCCGGCGGAGGTCGGAAAACCGAAAAACAATTACATTGATTATAGCATAAGTTCCACCGGAATGTCAAGAGTTTTTTGCCGTTTTAGGGCCTCGCCGACGTGAAAGAAGGATTTCTTGTATGTTTGTACACACTTTGCTCAAAAAAATTTTTCAAATTCGGCGAAAAAAATAAAAAAAGGCCCTTGAAAAAAATTTCGATATGTGGTATGATAAAAGGGACTGAAAAGTTGATAACGGATTCACAAAAACGGGGAGCAACATGATTGTAAACATCGCGGTCGACGGTCCCGCCGGAGCGGGGAAAAGCTATCTTGCGCGCGCCATCGCCAAACGGCGCGGGTATCTCTACGTGGATACCGGCGCGCTCTATCGGACCGTCGCACTCTATATGACGCAAAAGGGCGTCGATATCGGAAATCCCACCGAGGTGGAGGCCTCGCTTCCGGGGCTGTCGGTGTCGCTGGATTACGGTGACGACGGAGAGCAGAGGGTTATCCTGAATGGGAAGGACGTCAGCGGCTCCATCCGCACACCGGAGATTTCCTCCGCGGCCTCAAAGGTTTCGGCGATTCCCGCCGTGCGGGCCTATCTTCTCGATCTGCAGAAGGATATGGCGAAGACCCACTCAGTCGTCATGGACGGGCGGGACATTGGGACGGTGATTCTCCCCGACGCGCAGGTGAAGATTTTCCTCTGCGCGAACGAAAAGGCAAGGGCGAA
Source organism: uncultured Clostridia bacterium (assembly GCA_947626065.1). Lineage (GTDB taxonomy): Bacteria > Bacillota > Clostridia > Oscillospirales > CAG-272 > Colimorpha_A. The sequence goes on from CANQQT010000031.1 coordinate 6,630, forward strand.
AAGACGGTATCTTGAGCTCTGCGAAAAAGGAATTGCGACGACGCCGGAGGAGGTCGAGGCCGAAATGGCCCTGCGCGATAAAAACGACTCCACAAGGAAGATTGCCCCCGCCGTCCCGGCGCCCGACGCCGTGATCCTCGACAATTCCGACCTTGACCGGGAGGGAACGGTGGAGGCGGCGCTCGCCATCATCGATAAACGCCTTTCATGAGCTTTTATTCCAAGGCCAAGGTTGTCTGCGCGGGCATCATCCGGTGCCTCTTCCGCGTCAGGATCGAGGGACGGGAAAACGAGCCGGAGGACGGCACGTTTCTGATTTGCTCCAATCACATTTCCGACGCCGATCCCTTTCTCATCGGAGCTTCTCTGCGGCACAATCCGCATTTTCTCGCGAAAAAAGAGCTGCTCGCCGTTCCGGTTATCGGAAGGCTTCTTGCGGCGCTCGGGGCCTATCCTCTGGATCGGGGAGCGGCCGACATTGCGGCGCTGAAAAAGACCGTTGCTCTTTTAAAGGAAGGGCAGTCGGTCGTCATGTTCCCACAGGGCAAGCGCTGTCGGGGAGAAAATCCGGCGCAGACCGAGGTCAAGGCCGGTTGTTCGCTTCTCGCCGTAAAGGCGGGAACGCCGGTTCTCCCGATTCTCCTTTCCGCCAAGGACTTCCGCGTGCGGCTTTTCCGCCGCGTGACGCTGAAAATCGGAAAGCCGGTTCCCCTTGAGGAAATTCTCGCCGCATCGAACGGCGGAACCGACCACCGCGCCGGCGCCGCGTTCCTCTTCAAACGGATTACCGAGCTGATGCCTCCCGAAAGCGAGGGGAAGAAAGAATGACCGTTACCGTCGCCAAGAGCGCAGGCTTCTGTTTCGGCGTTTCCCGGGCGGTGAGCCGGGTCTATCAGCTCTCCGAGCCGGGCCATCCCGGGGTCGTCTGTACCGTCGGGAGCCTGATTCACAATCCCCGTGTCGCCGCCGAGCTGAGAGCACGGGGCGTCACCGAAATTTCTCCGGAGGACTTTGAGTCGGTCTTTTCCTCGGCAACCGAAGAAAAGCCGGTCACCGTCGTCATCCGAACCCACGGCGTCAGCCGCGCGATTTCCGAGGCGCTGGAGAAATATGCGGAAAGAAATCCCTTCTTCACGGTCTGCGATATGACCTGCCCCTACGTAAAGAAGATTCACCGCATCGTTTCGGAAAACCGGGAGAAACAGCTGATTGTCTTCGGAAACCCCCGACATCCGGAGGTGGAAGGGATAAGGAGCTACTCCGATTCCGAGGCGTGGATTCTTTCCTCCCCGGAGGAGGCAGAGAATCTGCCGCCGACCGACCGACCGGTTCTCGCCGTCGCGCAGACGACGCAAAATACCGCCGGTTGGAAAAAATGCAAAAAAAATATCGAAAAGGTCTGTACAAACGCAACTTTTTTTGATACAATATGTAATACGACCGAAGAAAGACAGCGGGAGGCCGGGGAACTGGCCAAAGCGGTCGACGTGATGCTTGTCGTCGGAGGGAAGGAAAGCTCCAACAGCTTTCAGCTCTACGAAACGGCCAAGCGTTATCGGAAGGAGACTCTCTTTATCGAGGGCCCGGAGGAGCTGTCACAACTACGATTCACATCCTCAATGAAGGTGGGAATAACCGCCGGAGCATCAACACCCGGAGGGATAATACAGGAGGTTATAGAACGAATGAGTGAACTGGAAGCGAAAAACCCGGAAAACGGGGAAGCCGTAACGAGCGAGGATTTCGCCGGAATGCTTGAGAATTCCCTGAAAACCCTGAATACAGGAGATACCGTCAGCGGAGTTATCACGTCGGTTTCGGCGGCCGAGCTTCATGTCGACCTTGGTACCAAGGTGACCGGAATCATCCCCTTTGACGAGGTGACCGATGACACAAGTCTGAAGCTGACCGAGGCCTTTAAGCCGGGAGACGAAATCGAAGCGATTGTCGTCAAGGTCAGCGACCGGGACGGAGTGGCGACTCTGTCCAAAAAGCGCATTGACAGTCGGCTCCGTTGGAAAAAGGTGCTTGACGCCTATAAGGACGGAACCGTCATTGAGGGAACCGTGACCTCAGCGGTCAAGGGCGGCGTTCTTCTCGAATACGAGTCGAACCGGATCTTTGTCCCCGCCTCTCAGACCGGAGTCCCGAAGAGCGGCGACATGGCCTCTCTTGTCGGAACGACCGCACGGGCGAAAATTATCGAGGTGAACGAGGGACGACGCCGCGCCGTCGCGTCGATTCGCCGCGTGAAGAGCGAAGAGCGGAAGCAGAAGGAAGCCGAGTTCTGGAGCACCATCGAGGAAGGACAGGTCTTTGAGGGCCCCGTCAAATCGATTACCTCCTTCGGCGCTTTTGTCGACCTCGGCGCCGTGGACGGCATGGTACATAGCTCCGAGCTGTCCTGGACCCGCATCAAGAACCCCTCCGAGGTCGTCTCGGTGGGACAGGTCATCCGCGTCTACGTTAAGAGCTTTGACCCGGAGGCCAAGCGCGTCTCCCTCGGATACAAGACCGAGGAGACCAATCCGTGGAATATCTTCCGCAGAACCTACGGCGTCGGAGACGTCGCGGAGGTTCGCGTCGTCAGCCTCATGGCTTTCGGCGCCTTTGCCGAAGTGGTTCCCGGCGTCGACGGCCTGATTCACATCTCGCAGATCGCCGATCATAAGATTGCCGCCCCGGCGGACGTGCTGGCAGTCGGTCAGAGAGTTCATGCCATGATCTTGGGAATCGACGACGAGCGCCATCAGATCAGCCTCTCGATCCGTGCCCTGCTGGAGCGCGGCGATGAGAATCCCTACTCCACGGATGCCGACGAGAGCGACACGGAAGCCGACGGAGCCGATGAGGAAGCCACCGAAGAGGTCGGCGAGGTAGTCGGAGACGGCGTCTTTGACGAGAAGGAAACGGTTCAGCCGGAAACCGAAGAGGGGATCTCTGCGCCTGCCGACGGGGAAGAGCCCGCCGCCGAGGCCGGAACGGAAGAAGCGTAAAAACAGGATATCGGGAGGAGCCGTAACGGATTCGTTTCGGCTCCCCTTTCCCGTTTGTTTGACCCTTCAATCCGGTGGCCGAAAATCGCCGCCGCGAGGGCCGGGCCGCGTCGCGCTTTGCCCGTGCGCCCTCTGAAAGAATGACGCGGCAAGAAAAGTCTTTCCTTATGTTCCGGTTGGCATTTTACAGGCGTGTCGCCATGCTCCTGAACCGAGGTCAAATTCTTCCTTGCGCCTTCGTTGGTACTTTGCCCGTGCGCTCATTGAAAGAATGACGCGGCAAGAAAGGTCTTTCCTTGTGTTCCGGTTGGCATTTTACCGGCGTGTCGCCATGCTCCTGAACCGAGGTCAAATTCTTCCTTGCGCCTTTGTTGGTACTTTGCTGTGCGCCCACCGAAAGAATGACGCGGCAAGGGAAATCTTTCCTTGTATTCTGCGGCATTTTGCCGCGCGTTGCCCGGAAAGCCCCCGCAACGAGACAGACGAATTATTTTGACGTGCCCTGTTTCCACACTTGTTCCGCGCTCTCTTCCATGTTGCCAAAGCGTTGACCGACGGACCCCCGTCCGGAATTTTTGCTCCGCCGGGGCCGGTTGGGCAGTTTTTCGCCCACCGGGAGGTCAAAAGGGAAGGGAAATTCCCGTTTTTCGCCCTGTCGCCGGGATCACTGGTGAATGATTCTAAATTTTCTATGCCCGATTTGTGTGTCCTGACAAACCTTTCATGTTTTTTTACAAATTTTTACGGGCTTTGTCTTGACAAATCGGCAAAAATAATGTATGATAATAGAGAGCACAGAAAAACAGCGCGAAAACGCCCGGTTCGGCAGTAAAATCTTGTCATTTTGGGAGAACACTTGGAAAAATGCAGCGCTTTTTTGTCCCTTCGGAGGCGATTCTGGGGAACACGGTCCGAATTACCGGAGCCGACGCCCATCATATTTCCTTTTCCCTCCGGATGAGGCGAGGCGATCCTCTTTCGGTCTGCACCCCTGACGGTGTGGAGCATACCTGTTCTCTTACCGGCTTCGACGGGGATTCCGTTACGGCGGAAATCCGTTCCTCCCGGCCCTGCCAGACCGAACTGCCTTACCGCGTCCGCCTTTTTCAGGCTCTGCCGAAGGGCGACCGCTTGGAGATTATCGTGCAGAAGGCCGTGGAATGCGGCGTTGACGCGGTGATTCCCTTTGAAAGCAGTCGCTGTGTCGCCAAGCTCGGTGATTCGGCAGAGAAAAAGCTGTCCCGCTGGAATCGCATCGCCGCCGAGGCGGCCAAGCAGTGCGGACGGGGAAAAATTCCCCGCGTCCTGCCCCCGCTCGACTTTGACGTGATGCTTTCCGAGGCGGCAAAGGCCGGACTTCCGCTTTTCTGCTATGAGGACGAGCACGCTTCTCTTCTGGGGCAGGTGCTCAGCGCCTCCGACGCTGTCGAGATTTCGGTGGTCGTCGGCGCCGAGGGAGGCTTCTCCCCCGAGGAGGCAGAACGTGCGAGGGCGGCGGGCCTGATTTCCGTCGGCCTCGGCCCCCGGATTCTCCGCTGTGAAACGGCATCAGGCTTCGTGCTCGCCTGTCTATCCCTCAGCCGGGAGCTCGGGTATTCATTCAGTCACTAATTTTATGTATTTTATATTCGGAGGTCGGAACAATGTCCAATAGACTGTTTCAGGGGATCATTCACCAAATGAAAGACGCGGTTGACCGCGTCATCGGAGTCGTCGATGAAAACGGCGTCGTCATTTCGTGTAGCGATTTGGCGAAAATCGGTGGAACGCGACAGGGGGTGAGGGATGAGATTACCTATTCCTCGGAGCCTGCCACCTCGGGTGGGTACACCTACAAGGCCATCGGCTCCGGCTCGAAGGCCGAGTACATCGTTTTCGTCGAGGGAGAGGACAAGCAGGCGGAGCGGCTGGCGCTGATTCTGTCCATTTCGCTGAGCAGCATCAAGAGCCTCTACGACGACAAGTACGACAAGGCGTCCTTCATCAAGAACGTCATTCTTGACAACATCCTGCCGAGCGATATCTACCTGAAATCGAAGGAGCTTCATTTCAGCAACGACGTCATGCGGATTGTCATGCTCATCAAATTCATCGGCAAAAACGAGATCATCCCCTATCAGATGGTGCAGAATATGTTCCCCGACAAGAACAAGGACTACGTCATCAGCGTAGGAGAGAACGACATCGTTCTTGTCAAGGAGGTCAAGCCGAACTTTGACGCCTCCTCGATTGAAAAAATCGCCAAGTCGATCTCCGACACCTTCGGTACCGAATTCTATACCAAGGTTTCCATCGGCATCGGCACGGCGGTCGACAGCATCAAGGATCTTGCCCGCTCCTATAAGGAGGCGCAGGTCGCCATCGAGGTCGGAAAGGTCTTCGACACCGAGAAAAACATCGTCAGCTACGAAAATCTCGGCATTGGCCGCCTGATTTATCAGCTCCCGACCACCCTGTGCGAAATGTTCCTTCAGGAGGTCTTCAAGAAGGGAAGTCTGGAATCGCTCGACCGCGAGACGCTGATGACGATTCAGTGCTTCTTTGAGAACAATCTGAACGTCTCGGAGACCTCCCGGAAGCTCTTTGTTCACCGCAACACGCTGGTTTACCGGCTGGAGAAGGTCAGAAAGCTCACCGGGCTCGATCTTCGCGAGTTTGAACACGCCATCACCTTCAAGGTTGCCTTGATGGTGAAGAAATATCTGACGTCAAAGCCGGTCAAATTCTGAACGGCGGCGAAAAGGTTCGGAGGAGCGGCAGGTTTCTCCTATCGCTCCTCCGGCTTTTGTCGGTTTTTGAACGGGCGCCGGAAAATTTTGTGGTTCGTTTGCGACGGGGTGTCCGGACAGACATCCGGAACGATTCGCCGGAAGCGGCCTTCTTGCGGCAGGTCATTCGATCAAAAAATACCGAAGCGCCGTAAACGCCCCGCCTTCTCTTTTGACGGGATTTTTCGGAAACGGGCGATTCTTGCCCATTCGTGCCTGAATACTTACGCGACTTTTGGCCCACGGTGTGGGGAGCGCCCCGCCGATTTCTTCGCAGGCTTTGCGCTCCCGCGTCACGCCACACTATTGATTTTTTTCTTTTGTGGGGGAACGCGTGCTTTCGGAAGGGTGCGCGGTTAAGCCGTCTGCCGTTCGGGCTCCTAATTGACCGGTTTGCTCGCTTTTTTGCGAGCCTTGTCCCTACGATTCTTTCTTTTTGCGCGCATACCCAATGCCGCCGTTTGCCCGTTGGCATACGCACCTTGCGCCTTGTCGTTGCTCCTGCCTGCGCGTTTCAAATTCGAGGGCGCGGGACGGTCTGCGTGGGCGCGTTTCATGGCCTTTCACAGGGTCTTTCGGCGGAATTTACCCGGGCAGGGCCGCCCGTCGGCTTTTTTGAGCCAAAGATAACAACCTCTTCCGGATAATTTCTTCTGTATAGAAGAACAGGACTTTTCAAACACCGCATTTTCTTATCCCGCCGAATTTTCGCGGCGGAAAGGGCCGGTTTGCGGCCACCCCATACCATCGGACGGAGAAACGGTTCATTTTCATGATAGAATTCAAAGATGTCAAAAAGGTCTATCCCAACGGAACAGAAGCGCTTGGCGGGATTGACCTTAAAATCGAAGACGGCGAGTTCGTTTTCATCGTCGGCGTTTCTGGCGCCGGAAAGTCGACGCTTACCAAGCTTCTGACACGGGAGGAGAAGATCACCAGCGGCTCCCTGACGGTAAACGGCTTCGACCTCTCCCGGATGCCGGAGAGAAAGGTGCCCTATTACCGCCGCCGCATCGGCGTGGTCTTTCAGGATTTCCGCCTCCTGCCCGACATGACGGTTTACGAAAACGTCGCCTTTGCCATGCAGATTGTCGGAGAGCCGAAGCGGGTGATCAAGCGCCGCGTCCCCTCCATTCTGAGCATTGTCGGCCTTCAGGACAAGGCGTCCTGCTTCCCGGATCAGCTTGCCGGCGGAGAACAGCAGCGCGTGGCGCTGGCGCGGGCCCTTGCCAACAATCCCGCGACGATCATTGCCGACGAGCCGACCGGCAACATCGACCCCCGGCTCAGTCTTGAGATTATGAATCTTCTCATCAAGATTCACCGCAAGAACAAAACGGTGATTGTCGTCACCCATGAGAAACAGCTGGTCGACTATTTCCAGCAGAGAGTCGTCACCATCGACGGTGGGAACATCGTCAGTGACCGGGTAGGAGGAATGTTCGGTGAAACGGTATAGAATTTCCTACTTCTTCGGCCAGGCCTTCAAGGGAATGTGGCGAAACCGGATGATGACCCTCGCCTCGGTGACGGTGCTCCTCTCCTGCCTGATTGTCATGGGCTGTTTTGCCATGCTGGTTATCAATATTGAAAGAAATCTGGACTCCCTCGGCGACCTGAACGAGATCGTCGCTTTTGTCGATTCGGAGGAGCCCTATATCGAGGGCGCCAAGGCCCCGCTTGCCCCGGCGCTTACCGCGCCCGGCAAAACCTTCCTCGGCTGGTCGACCGATCCCGACGCGACCTCCCCGGAATTCCGTCCGGGGGACACCTATTCCGTCAGCGCCAAGGACGCCGTCGCCGGTGTGATCACTATGTACGCCGTCTGGCAGGGAGGCATCACGCACGAGGGCTATACCGTCCGCTATCACGCCCTCGGCGTCAACCTTGAGGGAACCCTGCCGGAGGACAGCGAAACGCTTGCCCCCGGAACCTCGTTGCTTCTTGCCCCGGCGGTGAAGGCCCGCTTTGACAACCGGGAATTCGTCGGCTGGTCAACCGACCCGAACGCAAGCCTCCATTCCGACGGGGGAAGCGATACGGCCGCCGAGACCGGCGACGAAACGACGGGGGAAACCTCCGAGCCGACCGCGCCGGTCGGAGACGGCGCTCCCATCTACGCTCCCGGTGACGAATATACCGTCTCGGCAGACGACGCGCGGGGCGGCGTTATCACCTTCTACGCCATCTGGGAGGAGAAGCCGAGCTTTACCTCCTACACCCTCGTCTACGATACGTTGGGCGTGGAGGCGAGCGGCAGTCTTACCGACGCCGAGGTGAGACTCAACAAAATCGAAAGCCAGCTGCAAGGCCTCGACAACATTGCCGAAAACGGAATTGTCTTCGTTTCGCGGGAGGAAACGCTGCAGGCCGAAAAGGACAAGCTCAAGGATTATCCCAGCCTTTTCGCCTATCTTGAGGAGGGGGACAACCCCTATCCTGACACCTTCCAGATTACCTATAAGGACAACAGCGGCGTCGACGCGCTCAAGCTCCAGCTCGACAACATCGACGGGATCTATAAGACGCGTTGCCGCGCCGACCTTGCCCGGAACATTGAGAGCTTGAAGCACGGAATTATTCTCGTCTTTTCATGGTTCATGGCGATTCTCTTTGTGGTGAGTATTTTCGTCATCATCAACACCGTCAAGCTCGCCGTGGTTCACAGAAGCAAGGAAATCACGATTATGCGCTACGTGGGCGCGACCAAGTGGTTTATCGCCTTCCCGTTTGAGCTGGAGGGCATCATCATCGGTCTGATCTCCGGCGTCGCCGCCTTCTTTATCCAGTGGTATATGTACGTATACGTGCAAAGCATGATTATGAATCAGATTGAGCTGATTTCGATTCTGCCCTTTGCCGCGCTGAGGCCGCTGGTTCTTGTGGGATGCCTGCTGATCGGCGTTCTTACCGGCCTTATCGGAAGCATGATTTCGATTCGGAAATACCTGAAAGCCTGAGAGGAGGAACGGAAGATGAGTAAAACGAAAAGTATGAAACGGGGAATAGCGCTTCTTCTGATTTTTCTTACCGTGATCGCCGCGCTTTTCTGCCTGCCCTCGAATATGCTTCTTGCCGACGCGGCAAAGCAGGTGACCGACGCCGATATCAAGGCGGCACAGCAAAAAATCAAGGACAACGAGGAGAAAATCAAGAAGTACGAGGAGCAGATAAAGGGGCTCGATTCCGATCTTGAAAACGCCGCCGACGAAAAGGCGCTTCTCGATCAGATGATCAATCAGCTGGAGACCACCATCGACGAAACCGACGGACTGATTCAGAAATACGAGGAGCTGATTGCTACCAAGGAAGACGAAATAGCCGAGCGGCAGAACGAAATCTCCCAAAAGTACAGCGGCTTCCTCCAGCGCCTCCGCATTTCCTACGAGGAGGGAACGCAGAATTATCTGGAGCTCCTTGTCAGCTCCGAAAACCTCATGGAATTCATGACCCGCTCGGAATACCTCGGCTCGATTCTCACAAGGGAAAAGGAGCAGATGGAGGAGCTGGAGCAGGAGGTCAGCGATCTGAACGCGCTGAAAACGGGGCTGACGCAAAAGAAGGAAGAGTATCTTGAGCTCGGTGATTATCAGGCGCAGTCGAGACAGCAGCTCAACGATAAGCTGAAGCAGGCGGAGGATCTCATCAAGCGTCTGCAAGCGGATCAGGCGGCGGCGCAGAAGGCCCACGATAAGGCCGTCAGTCAGGACGCCACGCTGGAAAAAGAGCTTCAGGATCTGATCAAAAAACAGCAGGAGCAACAGCAGGCGGCGGCGAAAGGAAGCCTCCTCTGGCCGCTTGACAGCAGTCACCGCACCATCAGCTCAAAATACGGGAACCGTATTCTCTACGGGAAGAATGATTTCCATCTCGGCGTGGATATCCCGGCGCCCTATGGGACCGATATATACGCATCGAACGACGGAACGGTTCTTAAGGCCGAATACAACAGTAGCTACGGCTACTTTGTCCTCATCGACCACGGCGGAACCCTTTCGACGCGGTATGCCCACTGCAGTAAGCTCCTTGTGAAAAAGGGAGATACCGTGAAGCGGGGACAGGTGATTGCCAAGGTCGGCGCCACCGGAAACGCCTACGGCTACCATCTCCATTTTGAAGTGAGAAAGAACGGCGTGACCACCAATCCCCTTGTCACCGGGATGCTCGTCATAAACAATAACGGAAAGATGGTCGACCCGGTTGCGCAGAAGCTTTTGAAATATTCCTGATTTCCGCGAAAGCGGGGATTTTCCCGGGAATAAACCGAAAAAGAACGTACTATAATAGAAAAACACGGGGGAGCCGCCGTTTTTGGGCGCCCTCCGCGGCGGAAGGGAACCGACGGAGCCGTCAGGCGCGCCGGTCCTCCTCGCTGTAAAAGCGGCGATGGAATTTTTCCCGCGCCGCCGATTCCTGCCCCAGCAGACAGAAAGGGGATGCCCTGATGACAAAAAAGATGCCGATTTCCGTCGCCGTGATCCTGATGGTTCTGGCGGCGCTCATCACCTTCAACGCCTCGTTCCTTTATTTTAACCGGAAGTACAACCGGAAGCTGAACGAGACGATTTCCGGTTATTCCTACCTTGACTCCCTTCTCAGCGTCGACGAAATCGTCAAGCAGTATTACATCGGGGAAATCGACGACGACGAGGTGAGAGCCGCGACGATTCGCGGTTATCTGAACGGAATCGGCGACCAATACGCGGCCTACATGACGGCGGAGGAATACGCCGCCTTCAGGCAGGAGCAGGAGGGAAGCTCCGTCGGGATCGGCGTCAACGTCATTTATGACAGCACGTCGGAAATCATCGAGGTGATCCGAGTCCTGCCGGATTCCCCGGCACTGGAGGTCGGTATTAAGGAAGGGGATATTCTCACCGGCGTGGAAGGGAAGAAGGTCTCCGAGATCGGCTATTACGAAACCCTCGATCTCATTCGCGGGGAGGAGGGAACCACCGTTCGGCTGACCTTTGCGCGGGACGGAGAGGAATTTTCCGTCGTCTGCCCCCGCCGGGAGGTCAAGACCTACAGCGTCACCGGGCACGTCTTTTCCGGAAACGGTGAGGTCGGCGTGATAAGAATTTCCGAATTCAATTCCACCACGGCGGAGCAGTTCCGGGCCGAGGTGGAGGACCTGCAGGAGCAGGGGTGCAAAAAATTTGTCTTCGACCTTCGCAACAACGGCGGAGGAGAGCTGACAAGCATCCTTGACGTGCTGGATTACCTGTTGCCCAAGGGCCCGACGGCACATATCTACTACACGAGCGGCGAGTCACAGCATTTTGAATCCGACGAATCCTTCCTTGACGCCGAGGTTGCGGTGCTTGTAAACGGCAATACCGCAAGCGCGGCGGAGCTCTTCACGGCGGCACTGCGCGACTATACCGACAGGGGAACCTATCACGCGGTGATCGTCGGAACCAAAACCTACGGAAAGGGCGTTTTACAGCAGTATTTCATTATGAAGGACGACAGCGCCTTCAAGATTTCGGTGGGGCGCTACGATCCGCCCTATGCCGAGAATTACGACGGCGTCGGCATTCTGCCGGAAGTAAACGTCGAGCTGTCGGAAGAGGCGCAAAGCGTCAATTTCTATAAGCTGGACGACACGACCGACAATCAGCTGATTGCCGCGGTCAATGCCTTAAATAGCTGAGAAACGGGAAACCGTTTTGCGGATGCGGAATGCGGCGGCGCGATTCTGCGGTTCCGACTGAAAATTTTTATATCAAATTATCCATCGCCGCCGGGAACGGAGTATTGTTATGGCTAAACAGATTGTGGTTACCGAGGAAGGCTTGAAAAAGCTGCAGGATGAGCTGGAATATCTGAAATCCGTCAAGCGTAAGGAGGTCGTCGAGGCCATCCGCGTCGCCCTCTCCTTCGGAGACCTTTCCGAGAACAGCGAATACGACGAGGCGAAAAACGAACAGGCGAAAACCGAGGCGCGCATCAGCGAGCTGGAGGAGAGCCTCAAGCACGTGAAGGTCATTTCCGAGAGCGAGGTCAACACCGACACCGTCAACGTCGGAAACCGCGTCAAGGTTTATGACGAGGAGTTCGACGAGGAGATTACCTATACGCTGGTCGGTTCCACGGAGGCCGACCCGCTTCTTGACAAAATTTCCGACCAATCCCCCGTCGGAAGCGCATTGATCGGTGCTTCGGTGGGAGATACCGTCGACGTTGTCACGCCGGGAGGAAACGTCAGACTCCGCATTCTTGAAATTTCCAAATAAGCCGGAAGGATTCAGATTTTTATGGACACCCAAACGATACAGGAAAACGAAGAGCAGGAGATCGGCGAAATTTTCAGAATTCGCCGCGAAAAGCTCGCCGAGCTGAAGGGCGCGGGAAACGACCCCTTTACCCGCACGAAGTACGAGGTGACGGCGAAGAGCGAGGAGATCAAGTCCCGCTTTGAGGAATATGAGGGAAAGACCGTCGCGCTGGCGGGAAGAATTATGAGCCGCCGCATCATGGGGAAGGCCTCCTTCTGCGATATTGCCGACGGCTTCGGAAGGATTCAGAGCTATGTCCGCCGCGACGACGTCGGGGAAGAGGACTACGCGGCCTTCAAAAAATGGGATATCGGCGATATCATCGGGCTGGAGGGCTTTGTCTTCCGCACCAAAACCGGGGAAATCTCCGTTCACGCCCAAAAGCTGACGCTTCTTGCCAAATCGCTGCTGCCGCTGCCTGAAAAATTCCACGGACTGAGCAATACCGATCTGCGCTACCGTCAGCGCTACGTCGATTTGATTGTCAATCCCGAGGTCAAGGATACCTTCATCAAGCGGTCGAAAATCCTGTCGGAAATCCGGGCGTATCTGGATTCCAAAGGCTTTCTTGAGGTCGATACGCCGATTCTCGTTCCGCTGGAAATCGGAGCCGCGGCCCGGCCCTTTATCACGCATCACAATACGCTGGATATGGATATGTACCTCCGGATTGAGACGGAGTTGTATCTGAAGCGCCTTATCGTCGGGGGAATGAATCGCGTCTATGAGGTCGGAAGAATCTTCCGGAACGAGGGGATGGATCCCCGGCATAATCCGGAATTTACCACCGTCGAGCTGTATCAGGCCTATACGGATTATAAGGGAATGATGGATCTGGTCGAGGAGCTCTACCGCCGCCTCGCGTTCAACGTCTGCGGATCCCTGAAGATTACCTATCAGGGAACGGAGATCGATATGGGACATTGGGAGCGCCTGTCGATGGTCGAGGCCGTGAAAAAGTACTCCGGAATCGATTATGCCGCGTGGGAGTCCGACGCAGACGCGCGGGAGGCCGCCAAGAGCCACGGAGTCGAGGTTCCGGCCGACGCCACAAAGGGAACCGTGCTTGCCGAGCTGTTCGACGCCTTCGTCGAGGACAAGCTGGTTCAGCCGACCTTCATCTACGATTACCCGGTCGAAAACAGCCCGCTCGCCAAAAGGAAGCCGGAGGATCCGCTCTTTACCGAACGGTTTGAATATTTCATCAATTGCATGGAATTCGGAAACGCCTTCTCGGAGCTGAACGACCCGATCGATCAGAAGGAGCGCTTCGAGACGCAGGTCGCGAAGAAGCGAGCCGAGGAGCCCGCTTGCCGCGCCGAGGTCGACTACGACTATATCAACGCGCTGGAGTACGGAATGCCGCCGACCGGTGGACTCGGATTTGGAGTCGATAGACTTGTTATGTTGCTGACCGATTCGGCGTCGATAAGGGATGTGTTGTTGTTTCCGACGATGAAACCGGTAAGTGAGTAAAACGCAAACAATAGTGAAATAGTGCCTATACAATCACAATATATAGTATGTTTCTTGGGATCGGATTGTTGGTTTACTAAAAATTTACTAAAATTGATGAAGGCTGGCTGCTGTGCAGATAAAAAAATTGTCAAAGGAGAGAAAAATGGTTGAACTTATAAAAGATCATCTTTCTTATACTTTGCAAGGCAACATTGTTCATTTTATTTCGGATGAAGACCAGCGCCCTTTTTGGTCAAAAGCCTTGAATGCTTATTTGACCGAGAATCATGTGGATCTTCGTATGCGTCAAAGATATGAGGAACAGTGTGTTGAAATGACAAAAGATGCAATTCATAGACGTTTTGTCGATTTCGTTTCGTCTGTACACGGTGTAAAAGTTGATCTTGCCAGTGGGCCGTCTGGATATTTTGCTCCTTTTCTTGATTCGCTTTTCAAAGAGGACACATTGATCGTGACCGATGCTTGCCCGGCGATTATCTCTGCACATTCTTCGGCTTGTGATAAAAGCAATTTTTATGTGTTCGATGTTGACTTGAATAAAGAACTGCCGTTCAAGGATGAATGCCTTGATATTGCGACAGGAAATCTGCTAAATAATTTGGATAACTATGCTTTGCTTGTGCGTGAGGTATACCGCAGCCTAAAACACGGTGGAAAATTTGCCGTAATTGAAATGTTCTTTGAACATGGTAGCAAAACATATTCACGCCTTAAGGAAGAAGGGCGTATATGGGCATCCTTTGAATCCTTTGTGGAGTATTTTGAAAAGGTCGGGTTTACTTATATTGGCGGTGATGTTATCAGTACAAGAAAGGGTAAAATTTCCAAGGGCGATTTGTATCCGTTGGACGAAAATGAGTGCTGGAGCGATCGAACGCTGTATTTTCAAAAATCATAGTCTTGTGTGAATGAGCGATTTCCTATCGAGGTCGCCCATTTTAAGAAAAGGCAAAAGTAAATGCAACTTTTAAACTGCACTGTTGCATTTACTTTGAGAATTTACTTCCATGACAAAACGATATTAGATCGGTTGACAAAAAGGCTGCGATATGATATAATAAACGCACATGTGTGTCGAGGCTTTCTTTTGTCTCAATTGAATTGGCAAGGGCGATTAGAACAAGAATTTTAACACAGCCCACATTCTGACGCAAAATCGATTAAAGCCCTTCAAAACAACGAAGGCAATAATACATCACATAATAAAGAAAAAAGAGAGGAATCAAAAATGAACATTGATAGCATCATGGATGAAATAAAAGCCGGGCTTTCGGGGAACCTTGAAGAAGATCTCAATTACTTAAGACTGCAGATCATGAAATATATGGACACGGAATATTGCGAAGACGTCTTGAAAAATTGCGGCCAACTAATGATTCAAATATGCCCCAAAGATGCTTTTAAAAAGCGTTGAATTGGCGTTATGCTTATGATTACTGTATCAAGTTGCACGAGAGGCTATACATTGTAGAGCGATAAGGAGCGTACGTATGAAAAAAATATATATGGTGGTACCTGCCTTTTTTAAGACTGGGGGAACAGAACTCGGACATCAACTGGTTAGAACAATATCGGATTTTAAGTGGGGGGGGGTAGAAGCGAAAGTTGCATATAAAAATATAGAAGATGGGAAAACGCCGCTAAATCCAGCTTTTTCTGAGTATATAAACGATTGGATTGCATTTGAAGATATTGAGGACCATTCTGAAAATGTCGTTATTTTTCCAGAAATATATATTGATAGTATCCCCTCTTACAAAAATGCCATATGTGGAATATGGTGGATGAGCGTGGATAATTATTTGAATCAAACTTCCTTTAAAAGAGATTTAGCGCATCATTATCGGGCATATGGCGGCATTTTGCGCTCCTTCCTTCATGCGACTATGGGCCTTTTCGGACGCTATCGTAGAATGCGGCGAAATGTAAAAAAGGCAAAATTTCATTTATATCAAAGCGAATATGCCAGACAATTTTTAGTTGAAGAAAAACTTTCTCCTTCCTATCCTCTCTCAGATTATATCAATGATTTATATTTAAATTCTGCTTTCAATCGGGAAAACAGAGAAGATATTGTTTTGTACAATCCCAAAAAAGGATTTGATTTTACAAAAAAAATTATTGAAAAAGCCCCGGCCTTGCATTGGGTGGCAATTAGGGATATGTCAAATGATGAAGTGTTTGACCTTCTAAATAAAAGCAAGGTATATATTGATTTTGGAAGTCATCCTGGGAAAGATAGGTTCCCGAGAGAGGCTGCAATGTCGGGATGCTGCGTCATTACGGGAAAGCGTGGTTCGGCGAGGAACAAAGTTGATGTTAATATTCCTGAAAAATACAAAGTCAAGGACGAAAAAGAAAATATAAACCAAATCATATCACTAATTACTGACCTCTTGCACAATTACGATGATAGAATTGATGATTTTCAGAATTATCGGAGTCAAATAATTGGAGAAAAAGAGCAGTTTAAAAAAGATATTAGCAGATTTATCAAGGAATTATTTATATAAAGAAACTTTTGATGTCAATTATAATAATTTTATCAAGGAGGCTTATGAAGCCCCAAAATATGCCTTTGTATTTGAATTGTGATAAAAGCTTTAAATATATTGGATATATTGGAGACCCTTTTTCGGAGGCCATAAATGCTTTGGCAACGACATTAGTTTCGGATTGAAACAAGTTCCCTCACTGATTCGCAAAAAAATCTGACGGCCTGTCAGCACCGAAGCAGGGGACTCCTATGGTGGTATGCCGCATTTTACTGTGTTAATGATAATCGGCTCAGCCCACATTCTGACGCAAAATTGATTAAAACCCTTCAAAACAACGAAGGCAATTATACACCCATAATAAAGCAAAAAGAGAGGACTCAAAAATGAATATTGACAGCATCATGGATGAAATAAAAGCCGGGCTTTCGGGGAACCTTGAAGAAGATCTCAATTACTTAAGACTGCAGATCATGAAATATATGGACACTGAATATTGCGAAGACGTCTTGAAAAATTGCGGCCAACTGATGATTCAAATATGCCCCAAAGATGCTTTTAAAAAACGTTGTTCCTTTATTCTGCAATAATGTTTTTGGCGTCAGCGCTCTTGCTTGCATTCAGCATAGCGGTTTATCGGGGCAAAACAGATTTGATACACGCCTATCATCAAACAAAAGTTACCGACCGTTCGGCTTACGGGAAAGCGCTCGGAAAAGCGCTCCTTGTCGTTGCGGCGGCGCCTCTTTTCAGCGGCGTGATTGGATTGTTGGCAGGCGACGATAACCGAGTTGTTTTGGCCGCTGCTACGGTGCTGATTGTTCTTTTGGGCGTGGGGATCGGCCTTATTGTGGCGGTTCAGCACAAATACAATAAGGGAATTTTTTGATGAGATAAAGCGTATTCTCCGATATGAAACCTGCAATCCCCCAGCGGAGCCCCACGTTTACAAATTGGCGGCATTATAGCCCCCGGAGGGCATCATGAAGCTTGAAAAGATGGATGCTTTTTTCGCCGCCCGGCTGAGTGGATACGACGAACATATGCTTGAGGAAATCGAAGGTGCAAAGGAATTTTATCCCTACACCGCGTCCCTGCTTCCGCAGAAATTGGGGGCCTCCGTGCTTGACTTGGGTTGCGGGACCGGGCTTGAGCTTGAATACTACTTTGCTCTGAACGGGAGCGCGTCGGTGATGGGGATCGATTTGTCGTCCGATATGTTGGCCGCGCTGAAGCGGAAATTCTCCGACCGCTCACTCACGCTGATCTGCGGCTCCTATTTTGACGTTCCGTTGGAAGAAGGTCGCTTTGACGCCGCCGTGTCGGTCGAATCGCTCCATCACTTCACCGCTGAGCAAAAGCGTGGGCTGTATCGGAAGCTAAACGCCGCCCTGACCGGCAACGGCTATTTCGTTCTGACCGATTATTTCGCTGAGTCGGCAGCGGCGGAGCGTTTTTCTTTTTCCGAGTTGGAACGGCTGAAACGCGAGCAGGGTCTTGAATCGACGGCGTTTTATCATTACGACACGCCGCTGACGGTGGCGCATGAAATCGAACTCCTGACGGCGGTCGGCTTTTCGCGTGTGCGTATCATGCGAAACTGGGGTGCGACTTATACCGTGCTTGCGTGCCGATAACTTTTACTGACTGTACCAACAGAGACTTTCCGTATGAAAATGTACATTTTTCACTTTTTTTGAAAAATTGTATGTGATAAAATGATATGACCCAAAAAAGTAGAGAAGATCTCCCTATGTTGTGGTATAATTAAGTGACCA
>CANQQT010000032.1 GCA_947626065.1 uncultured Clostridia bacterium
AGAACCGAACCGCCGTATGCCGAACGGCACGTACGGTGGTGTGAGAGGGCGGAGCTATTCCGCCCTACTCGATTTTTGCGCATGAACCGGCCGTTTCTTTCAAAAAAATACGACTCGGAAAATGCGACACCGCCGAAAGAAAGCCGAGCGCTCGGCGCTTTTTTATTCCCAAAGGCATTCGGGATAGAGCCCTTTTTGCGTCATGGCGGCAATGGCGTCGCAGACCTTTTGCTTGTCTTCCCGGTAGGTCATACCGTACCACGTCTCGGAGGTTTTGAAAACCTTCACCCGGCGGATGCCCGTTTTGATGATTTCGTCGATGACCTTCGGGATTTGAAATTCGTCCCGCGTGATATCGGCCTCCGTGAGGAATTTCCCGAATTTTTCCCTGAGGAGAGGGAAAATATCGGGCTGAAGGCCCCACATATTCATCGAGACGACGGTTTCGGGGTCAAGCGCCGTGTCCCTTGTGATTTCGGTATGCTCGGTGACGTCGGTGAGGCATCCGTCCTTGACAGAGCAGATGCCGCGGGAAACCGAGCCGTTGTCCGACAGGGTGTTGAAAAGGCGGTATCCCACCATGCAGTAACAGGGGGGGGCGGAAATTCCCTTCCGCAGAAGGGAAAAGGCCTCCGCTCCGTAAAAATCGTCGGCGTTGATGACGGCGAAAGGGGTGCTTATCGCCTGCTCCGCGCAGAGAATCGCTTCCCCGGTGCCGTAGGGCTTTTTGCGGTGCTCCGGGATATCCTGAAATACGTAGGATACGTCGGCGTGCCTTGCGATGCGGTCGCCGGCCAGCTCCCGGAAGTCGGCCTCCATATTCCTCTTGATGATGAAGACGACCCGGTCGAATCCGGCGCGCAGAGCGTCGTAGACGGAGTAATGAAGAAGCACCTGCCGGTATTTTCCGACCGGCTCCAGCTGTTTCATTCCTCCGAACCGGCTTCCCATACCGGCCGCCATAACCAAAAGAGCAGCAGATGACATTGTCGTTTCTCGCCTCCTGCCCGGCCCGGGCGGAGGGCATCCTTTCATAGCGGAATTTCTTCTCTTTCATTATACCGCAGGACGGGAAACTTTTCAAGAGAACAAGAGAAAATTTTTAAAATCGCCTTTCTGAAACGGGAAAGTCCCGCGAGCTTTTCGGCGTTTTCCACCCGCACCGGAAGGGAAAAGGAAAAGCCTTCCGCAGGGGAAGGCAGAGGCATAGGGAAATAACGGGGCGTTCTTCCAGAAAATGCTTTCAGAAATACGTTCAAAACGGCACTTTTTAGAAGAAAGAATTCTTCCGGAAAACGCCTTAAAGATTGCTTTCAAATAAGCATCTTTTAGAAGAAGGCGTTTTTTCTATATTCCGTAGGAGAAAGGCCGACGGTTTCGTGGAAAAGGCGTGTGAAGTAGTAGGCGTTGGAAAAGCCGCACTGTTCGGCGATTTCCTTGATGGTCGATCGTCCGTTTGAGAGAAGGGAACGCGCCATTTCCATCCGCATATTCAAAATATACTGCTTGGGCGTGAGGCCGTAGTAGGCGGAGAAAATCTGGGAAAAGTACCGCTCGCTCATTTCGCAAAGGGCCGCCAAATCGGAAATTTTGAGAGAGGCGTTGTGAAAGTGATTGGCGATGTAGTCCATGGCGGGATCCAGCTTGTTGGAGACGGAGTGGGGGAGATATTCGATTTTTTCCGCCGACTGGATGAGGGAGACGATTTTGTAAATCAGAGAAACCATTTCGGCCATATAGCCGACCCGCTTCCGGCTGTAGACGGTCACGGCGCGGAGAAAAATGTCGCGGAGCTGAGGGGCGTACTGCGTCCGCAGAGCGAAGGCGTCGGTGTTGATTTCGTTGGCCGTGTTGACGTTCAGGAGAATACAGCTACAGTCCTCCTCGGGATGCGCTTCGTAAATCTGCCCCTTGGGGAAGTAGAGAAACATATCTCGGTCGGCGTCGAATTCCTTGTAGGGGTAGATATAATGGCAGGGGCCGTTCAGGAAAAAGACAAAGCCGTGCCATTGCCGGGGCTTGTAATAGAAGGCCTCGGTTTTCCACATATAGACAAGATCCGCGCGGTCGACGGAAGAGATGAAAGCATCCTCAAAAAACATCGATTTTGCCCGCCTTTTCAGATTCCTCTGCCGATATTATATCCGATTTTTGAAAAAAAGTCAACTTGCTTGCAGACTTTTGCAGAAATATTTGTTCTATTTTCCGGTTTTTTTCTTATGAAGGAGCGCTTCTTGAGCCGGGAATTTTTCTCTTTCCCGAGAGAGAGGGGCGTCCTTTTGGGGGAAGAAAAGGCCGGTTTCCCGGCGGAGAGGAGAAAAAATATCACATTATGACAAGAAATACCCAACATTTTATACTTGTATTTCTTTTTCCGTTCTTTTATAATAAGACGTGAGAAGAAAATTTCCGGGAGGGCCCCGGGAACCGCGTCGGGAAAATCCCCGGAAGGCTCATGGAAAATTTCTCCGGAAATTCTCCGAAACCGACCCGGGAGCCCCGGGCGACTCTTCGGAATATATTATAGGGAAGGTTCCTTCGGAGGATTCCCCGTTTCCCATGGGAAGGGGCGGTTTCTTCCGGTTTGCGGATTCAAAAGGAGTTTTGAATACAATGAAAAAAGCAAAAACGGGAAAGGCGGTGCTTGCGATGCTTCTTTGCGCGGCTTGCTGTGCCGGAATCGGCTGTCAGGGCGGGAAAGCTCCCGCGGATGAAAGCAAAGGATCGACAGTCGAAGAATCGACAGTCGAAGGATCGAAAGTCGAAGAATCGACCGTCGAATCGGCTTCCTCCTCCCTGCCCGCGCTCCCCACGGAGCGGGTGATTCACGCGATTTCCGAGCTGAATACGGCGGAATATCCCCTCGACTCGGCGGCGGGGGAGGAGCAGTACAGCACCTTGATGGAAAACTGGCGGGAGAGCTACGTGCTTGAGAAAACCGCCCTCGGCTCGATCGACGCCTATTATCCCCGGATAAAGAAGCTGCAAAACGGGAAATACCTGATGGTCTTTCACAACGGGGAGAAGGGGCAGAACGTCTATTGTTCGATGAGCGACGACTGCATTCAGTGGAGTACCCCGGTGAAGCTCTTCACCACCAAGCAGGTGCCCCTCTACGGAGGGCAGGACTGGCGGCTGTATATGACGCCCGACGCGTATCAGCTTGAGAACGGGCGGATCATCGTCGTCTGCTCCTACCGGTCGACGCAGCTCTGGACCTCCCTTGAGGGTGGTGGCCTTGCCATCCGGTGCTCGGACGATAACGGGGAGACGTGGAGCGAGGAACGAATCGTCTACGTCGGCGCCAACTGGGAACCGACGCTTCTGCAGGTCGAAAGCGGAGAGATTTACCTCTATTTCACCGCCATTGCCCCGAGCCTTTATCAGTACGGGGAACGGAACATCGGCAACCGCTCGAGCGGTATCGGCATGATTCGCTCGACAGACAACGGGGAAAGCTGGACGCCCGACGTCAAGGGTGCGCCTTATCGTCCGCAGTACGTGATGCGGCAGTTCGCCTACAACAACGGGCAGGTGGACAGATATACGGATCAGATGCCGACGGCGATTCAGCTCAACAACGGCACCGTGATCCTCGGCGCGGAGAGCTATTTTGAAAACGTGAAGAAATGGAATTTCTCCATTTCCTATAACAACGACGGCTATGCGGAGGACGTCGGAATGGACAAAACCGGCCCCGCCGACCGGCAAAACAACCTCTTCCCCTGCGCAGGGCCCTATCTTGCGCAGTTCCCCTCCGGGGAGGTCGTTCTGACCTTTGGCGGAACCTATCGGCTCGGGGATTGCACGGCGCATACCTTCTATGACCGGATCCGGGTCTTCCCGGAGGATACCCTCGGACAGTGGGGAAGCGTCGAAAGAACCTCCTCGCACAGCGTCGTCACCTCGATAGGCACCAAGGATTATCGGATTGAAGTGGCAAGGCTCTATCTGAACCACCGCCTGAACGCAAAGAAGATGACGCCCTCCCTCATCGCCGACACCTCGGAATGGGACGGTAACACCGACGCCCTCTTCTGTGGCAGTAAGTCGCAGGCGCAGGTCTCGGTCCGCGTCGGGTACGACGACGACAATATCTATCTGCTCGCTGAGCGTCTCGATAGGCAGATTACCTCCGACGACGGAATGATCTTCTACCTGAGTGACGGAAGCGCAGACGGCTTCTACCGCGTGACGGTCGGAAACGAAGGGATCACCGAATTTGTCTACAAGTCCGAGAACGCCGCGCAGGGAGAGCCGGTTGATTTTGTGGCCTCCGGCGTGAAGACGGCGGTCTATGTAGACGGAACGGTGAACGATCGGGCGAAAATCGACAACGGCGTGATTTACGAGCTGGCGATCCCGAAAACGCTTCTGAAAGAGGAAGGTCGGCTCCAGCTGATCTTTGACCTTGTCAACTCCGACCGGGAGGGCGACAAGCCGGTGACCGATATGTCGAATCCCGAAGCGAACTTCCGGAAGAAGGAAAACTGGTTCGTGGCGGCCTTTGCATAAGCGGAGCAGAAAGGAACCGTAAGAACGCAAGCGTAAGAACGCAAGCGTAAGAACGCAAGCGTAAGAACGCAAGCGTAAGAACGCAAGCGTAAGAACGCAAGCGGAATGCCCTTCTTCATGGTGGGCGCGGTCGGCGCGGACTTTTGGGAAATTAAGCAAATTTGCGCAAAATTGCGCGAAATCGCGCGAAATTCTTCATGAGTCTTATTGTGGCTGTTTCCGCGCCCTGCCTTGCCGAACAGCGGGCAGGCCCCTTGTGAATGGAATAAAAAGTAAAAAGCAAAACCGAATAACGCGGCAGTAAAAATTCGCGGCGGAAAAGCCATGCGAAAGAGCAAAACCGCGGGGCAGGGACACCTGCACCGCGGTTTAGAAATACGCTCAACTCTTTAAATAAATTAGAAGAAATTAAAAACGCATTCTTTGCAAATTCTTTGTTGGTTTTTGAAAGTCACTCTCGGCTGAGGAAATTTCTGGATTTTTCACGGGCTTTCTTCGGTATACTTCCGAGGATATTTCG
Organism: uncultured Clostridia bacterium; assembly: GCA_947626065.1. Lineage (GTDB taxonomy): Bacteria > Bacillota > Clostridia > Oscillospirales > CAG-272 > Colimorpha_A. The sequence goes on from CANQQT010000032.1 coordinate 5,036, forward strand.
GGGGTATTTCCGAGGATATTCCGATGATATTTCAAGAATATTCCGAGAATATTTCCAGGGATATTCCTATGGACATTCTGGAGCATCTCCCAGCTGCCCCACACGGGGCGAAAGCTTCCTTCGGAACCTGAAAGAAACCGACCCAAAGTCAGAAAGGAGGACAACCTTTGACCGGGGCGATTTCAAAAGGGCAGAAGGCACGGTATCTTATTGAAAACAGGAGCTGTTTCCGAAAAATTGGGAAAGGAGGGAAGAAGGCGCTTCTTTGGGAAACGTTCTGTAAAATTTAACCGTTAAGGAGGTTATTTATGACGAAAAAACTTTTGTCTCTGCTGATGGCATCCCTTCTTTTGGCCGCCGCGCTTGCGTCCTGCGCAAACCACGGCCAAGGCGGGGGAGAAACGGCGGGAGGCACGCTTGCGGCGGAGGAGACAAGTCCCTACCTTGACGATCTTCCGCAATCGCTGAATTTTGACGCCGCCGACATCCGCTTCATTCATCCCGGTTATTCCGAGGTGTCGGGAGAGGACATTTTCGTAGAGGATCCGGGCGGGGACATCATCAAGCAGGCGGTGTATACCGCGCAGATGGTGGTGGAGGATCGTCTCAACGTGCGGTACAAGGTCAACCTTTTTGCCAACGGAAGAAACCCCTACAATGAGATGATCGTCAATTCCTATCTGAGCAACGAAGACGCCTACGACATCTCGGCAGAAATGATATCTTGGGCCGCTATTTCCGCCGAGAAGGGCGCCTATGCGGATCTGAAGGCGACGAAGTACCTCGATTTCACCAAGCCCTACTGGAACCCCTCCCTTGTGGAGACCTTTTCGGTCGGGGAAAACAACGATCGCCTCTATTGGGCCTCCGGCGATATCGCGCTTTCCTATCTGAAACGGATTGTCTGTATGCTCTGCAACAAGGGGGTCGCGGAGAACTACGGTCTCGACGTTTCCGAGCTGGAGCAGTTGGTGATCGACGGAAAATGGACGGCGGAGACCATGAAGGATTACGCCCTGCGCGTCAACAACATCGCCGACCCGACCAACCTCAACAGGGAGATCGATACGGTCGGGCTGATGGTTCCCCATAACGACCATGCCACCATGCTGGCGACGGCCCTCGGCGTCCGGATGATGGACAAGGAAGGGAACCTTACCTTTGGCGATTCCCACGCCGTCGACGTGATGCAGTGGCTGGTACATCTCTTCAACGACAACGCCGCCTGCACAGGAACTTGGGGGAGCGTAACTAACGAGACGCTGGCCGTCGACCAGGGAATGTTCCTTCAGGACAGGGCGTTTCTTACCACGGTGGAATTTCAGGAATTAATCGACGTATACAGCGAAAAAGTGGGTGATTTTATCCCGCTTCCCCTTCCCAAATGGTCAGAATCGGACGATTACGCCACTTTCTCCCGCACGATTTTCGTTTCCTATTCCATTATGAGAACCTGTCCCGATACCGACCTTGCCAGCGCCGTGATGGAGTGCATGGGCAGCGCCGGCTACAGTTTTCTGACCCCGGCCTATTATGAGGAGGCCATGCAAGTCAAGTACTCAGACGCGACGCCGGAGAGCAAGGCCATCTTCGATATCATTCGGAAAAGCGTTGTCGTCGACTGGGGATATAACTGCCAGACTGTAGTTACAAAGACTTCTTCGATGGTCTACGGCTATACCTTCATCGCGAACAACGACTACGGATGGGTCTCCGCGGTACAGGCGCGGAAGCGTGCGTGGGAACGGTGCATCCGGGACTATTTTGACGCTCTTAACGGCCTCGAAGAAGAGTGACCGAAGAGAAAAATCACCGGGAAAACCGGGAAAGAAAGGAAGATTGAACTGTGAACACGAGAATGAGAAAACACATCGGAAAAAGACTGCTTTCGGCGGTGTCGGTGACTTTGGCCTTGCTTCTGTTCGCCGCAATTCCTTTTACGCTTGGGATTTTTGCCGGAAGCGGGGAGCCCTCCCCGGCGGCCGATACCTTTGACGTCTGGGACGGGGAGAGTGTAACGGTCGGATGGTATGCGAAGGCGCCCACGGCAAATTCCTACACCCTTTCCTCGGCGTCCGATCTTGTGGGCTTATCTTATCTTGTCTCTCATAGAAACAATTACATTTACTACGACGGGCAGACCGGGTTGGTCGATTCCCCGGAGGAATACTATACGGCGGCGCAGGCCGATAAAAAGGCTTCCGGCCTTAAGGAGCTGCACGAGACCGGATCCCGCCTGATGTTTGAGAATATCAGCATCAAGCTGGACGTCGACGTCGACCTTGCCGGAAAGCCCTTTCTCCCGATCGGCGCTTCCGGGTCCTTCTGCGGGAAGTTTGACGGGCAGAATCACACGGTGAAAAACATCTTGATCACCGCGGAGACCGCGAAACATCATTCCGGCCCTCAAATGGATTTCGGATTTTTCGGAATTCTTGCCCTCGGCGGAAGCGTTTCCAATCTGAGGCTTGAAAACGAGGTTCTCGACGCGACGGGAACGGCATACGAGAGCTTCACCGGTGCGGTCACAATGGGCGGCCTTGCCGCGAGCATTCACAATTCCGGCGGCGGAGAGGCAACGAACGTCACGATCGTCGGACTGAATGTCAAGGTCGGCAAACGGACGACCGGTCAGACCTATGTAGGCGCCATTCTGGGAGCTTATGCAGGAGGTGTTGACAAGACCTTTCAAAGCGTCAACGTCAAGTGCTACACGGTGACCAAGGCCGAGGGCGCCGTGACGTCGACGGTGTCCACAAAGAATTTCTACGGCACCTGTACCAAGGGAGAAGAAAAGGAAGTTTTCTTTAAGGATTGCGCGGTCACCGTCGGCCACGGCGAGGGAAGCTGGGTGAACACCGACGGGGAGGAGCACTGGAAGGTTTGCTCTGTCTGCGGAAGTGAGCTTGAGGGCACCCGTGCTTCTCACAATCCGACCGAGTGGAAACAGACCGACGACAAAACGAAGCATTATCAGGTTTGCGAGTGCGGTTATCAGACGGCAGCCGTCGCGCACGACAGCCTGTCCTACGAAGACAACGGCGACGGGAATACCCATAAAGTCACCTGCGGTACCTGCTCACAGGAAGTGAACGCCGAAGAGGCCCATACATGGGAGTGGAAGCCGGTGCCCGGCGAGGCCAAGGAAAAAGCCACCTGCGAAAAATGCGGCGCCGAGGGCGAGACCCGCGATACCCACGAGCACAAGCCGGTGAAGCATGACGCCAAGGCGGCCACCTGTACAGAAGACGGCAACCCCGAGTATTACACCTGCGAAGGGGAAGGCGACGTCTGCACAGGTAAGTACTACAAGGACAATACCTGTACAACCGAGTATACGGCGGCGGAAATCGTTCTGAAAGCCACCGGCCACAACAAGGGCGCGGGCCTGACGAAGCACGAAGCCAAAGCGGCGACCTGCCAAGCCGAGGGCAATACCGAATACTACTCCTGCGAGGTCTGCGGCAAGTACTTCAAAGCCGCCGACGGCAAGGAGGAGATTGCCGATAAGGGAAGCGTTACGCTTGCCAAGACCGCCCACAGCTACAAGGACGGCGTCTGCACCGTCTGCGGAGAGGCCGACCCGAACTACACGGCCCCCGATACCTCCGACGCGACGCTCCTTTCCGGTGCGGTGCTTCTCACGGTAACCGCCGTGGCCGGATGCCTCCTCGGGAAACGCAAAAAATCCCGCTGAAATGAAAAAGACGTTTGAGAAAAGAGGGAAGCGCCTGCTTCTCGCGGTGCTTGCGGCGGCGCTTTTCCTTCCCTTCCTTCTTTCCGGCTGTGCCGTGGGAGAATCCGGGGAGGAGAGCGGACTCTCGGAGAGCGGGCTCTCCGGAACCGAGGCCGGGGAAAGCGACAAACCGTCGGACAACGCAGAGGAAACGGAGATCGAACCGATGAAAACCAAACGCGTCATTCTTCTTGCCGGGCAGAGCAATGCCGTCGGGCATACCCTTGCCAAATTTCTCCCCGATTCCGCGGGAAAAATTTCTCCCGCGCGGGTGGAGGAGATGAAAAAGGGCTACCCCAACATCCGGATGATGTTCAGCACAAATCCCTTCCAATCGGCCCCGTGGGAAAATACGCAGTTTGAGCCGGTGACCTTCGGCCTCGGTTTGAAATCCGCGAACGTGACCTTCGGGCCGGAGGTCGGCATGGCGGAATATCTGAACAAGGCTTTCCCGGGAGAGGAATTCTACATCATAAAATGCGCGAGCAGTGGGGCGTCGCTCTATGGAGGCTGGAATCCCAACATGGTCTCAAAGCATACCAACCTCTGCCGACAGATGACGGAGTTTGTCAAGACGGCGCTTGCCGAGCTGGAAAAGGACGGGTCCCGCGCCGAAATCATCGCCTTCTGCTGGATGCAGGGGGAGAGCGATTCCGATTGGGGGGAGCCCTTCTACAACGATCCCAAGCTTTCCGGCTATGAGGGCCTCTTCAAAAAGCTGGTCGAAAAGCTTGAGGCGGAATTTTCCGACTTTCTTCCCGAAAAAGGCCTTGCGGTGATTCAGGCGGGCATCAGCACCTACTGGAAAAAGGCGACCGAAATCAACGCCGCCAAAAAAGCGTTTACGGAGAAACGGGAGAATTCCTACTTCTTCCAGACCTACGATCTGACGTGGAATCTTGAAAACAACGACAACGCGCATTACGATTCGGCGGCGATGGTCACTTTGGGCAATCGGTTCGGGGAGTGTATTGAAAAAGCGCTCTCCTGACCGCATAGAGTCCAAAAGGCACACCAAAGAGAAAAAATCCGAGTTTTTTAAATTCAATATTTTGAAAGGAATTAAGGTTATGAAAAGATTACTTGCACTTCTTCTTGCCGTATGTATGCTTTCTCTCTGCCTGCTTTCCGTTGGCTGTTCGGGAGGCAAGGAAAACGGAACCGAGACCGCGGGGGACAGCGGTACCGCCGCCCCCTCCGAGTCGAAAGAACCGACCGGAACGACGGCGGGGAAACCGGCGGAGTCCGACAAGCAGACCGACGCCGCAACGGAACCCGCCGAGACGACCGATCCCAATTATCCGCCCTTTGACAAATCCCAGCCGTGGGACGGCGTCAGCGCCTGCCTGGAGTGGTACATCGAGGGAGACGACCGCGAGGGATGGAAGCTTTCCGACGTTTACGATTTTTACGGCTTCTCTCTGCTCGCCAACATGGCCGGTATCGGCAATGCCTTGTATTATGATCCCAACTACATGGTGATTTACGATACCGACGGCGACGGCGACTACTCCGACGAGCAGGGCTATGCGGATGACCGGATTACCATTGGCGACAAATTTACGGGAGCCGAAATCTTTCTCATGAACGACATCGACCTGAACAATCAGGTCTGGACGCCGATTGCCGCCGTTGGCTCCTTCCAAGGCCTCTTTAACGGGCGTGGTCACACGATCAAAAACTTCCGGGTAACTACCGAAAGTGCGTCGATTCCCGCAAAGACTTACTATTATTACGGTCTTTTCGGCATTCTTGCCGTTGCGGCGGAGGCAAGGGAATTTACGATCGAAAACGAGACACTTGAGGTGGAGGCAGCCGAAGGCGCGATCGGTATGATGGCGGGCGGCGTTGCGGCACAGCTTCACAGCACAGGCGGCGGCGTCCTGACCGACGTCACGGTGAAGGGCCTGACGATCAAAGTGACCGGTACCGCCGGCACGAACGTGACCGTAGGAGCTATTGTCGGCGCCTGCGGCAATACGCTGGTGCAGACCAACGTCCATGTGACCGATTATGAGCTGATTGACGAATACTCGGGCGAAGAGGGCAGAACCCTGAATACTCAGCCCGATAACTTCACGGGAAGTCCGGACAAGAGCAATCTCTTCGTCAACTGCACGGTTGAGCTGAAAAAGTAATCTCCCTTCCGGATGACGGAAGGAAACGGGCCGGAACCGGGCGGCGTTCCCCGCCGCCCGGTTCTTTTAGAGGTGTGTCGGCCTTGCGGGAAAAATTCTCCGTGGGGAGCCCGTTTCCTTCTCCCGGGGGAGGCAAGATTTCAGAGAAAGGGAATTTTGCATTCATGAATTTCATAAGAAACTTCTTAAGAAAGGCTCTGGTAGCGATGATGCTTGCGACACTTTTCTGTTCGCTCTTCGGATGCGGAAAAGAGGGAGGAAGCGGTTCGGTCAGCGAAAGCGAGCAGGAAACCGGACCGGCGGCCCTCCCCGATATCGAGCGGAAAATTCACGAAATCGGCGAGCTGAACACGGTGGAATATCCCCTCGACTCCGCATCTGGGGAGGAGCAGTACAGCACGCTGATGAAGAACTGGCGGGAGAGCTATAAAACCTCTCCCCTCGGTTCGGTGAAATCCGCCTATCCGAGAATCAAAAAGCTGAACAACGGCAAGTATCTGATGACCTATACGACCGGGGATTGGAAGGACGTCTATTATTCACTGAGTGACGACTGTATCAAGTGGAGCTCGCCCAAGGCGCTCTTTACCACCAAGCAGGTACCTCTCTATGGGGGGTCATCGCAGCTCTATACGACGCCCGACGCCTGCCAGCTTGAGAACGGGCGGATCATCGTCGTCTGCTCCTATCGATCGTCCAAAATCTACACCTCTCTTGAGGGAGGCGGCCTTGCCATCCGGACGTCGGACGATTTCGGGCAAACATGGAGCGAGGAGAAAACGGTTTATGTCGGCGCCTGCTGGGAGCCGAGCCTTCTTGAGGCCGAAAACGGGGAAATTTACCTCTTTTTCACCGCTACCGGCCCGAGCCTTTATCTGTACGGAGAGGAGAACATCGATCTCCGTTCCAGCGGTGTCGGGATGATCCGTTCGACCGACAACGGGGAAAGCTGGACTCCCGACGTCAAGGGCCCGCCCTATCGTCCGCAGTACGTGATGCGGCAGTACACACATACCTTTGAAAACGGCGTTCGCCATTATACCGATCAGATGCCGGTGGCAGTTCAGCTCAACAACGGAACGATTATAATCGGCGTCGAAAGCGGATTTGACGGGGAGAAAAGGCATTATTTCTCCATCTGCTACAACAACGACGGCTTTGCAGAGGACGTCGGAATGGACAAGACCGGCCCCGCCGACCGGCAGAGCAACATCTTCTCGCTGGCGGCCCCCTATCTTATGCAGTTCCCCTCCGGGGAAGTGGTTTTGACCAACGCGGGGGCCTACCGATTTGGCGACTGCACGGCGAGAAGCTTCTTTGAACCGGTTCAGCTTTTCTCAAGAGATACGCTGATATCCGGGGCCGCGGGAAGCATCGAATGCCTTTCTGCGCACAGCGCCGCCTATTCGATGGCGCTGAATACGGGGGAGATTGAGGTCGTGAGGCTCTATCTGAACCACCGCCTGAACGCAAAGAAGATGACGCCTTCCCTCATCGCCGATACCTCGGAATGGGACGGCAACACCGACGCACTCTTCTGCGGAAGTAAGTCGCAGGCGCAGGTTTCGGTTCGTGTCGGATACGACGACGACAATATCTATCTGCTCGCCGAACGTCTCGATAGGCAGATCACCTCCGACGACGGAATCATCTTCTACCTGAGCGACGGAAGCGCAAACGGCTTCTACCGCGTGACGGTCGGAAACGAAGGAATTACCGAATTTGTCTACAAGGCCGAGAACGCCGCGCAGGGAGAGCCGGTCGATTTTGCGGCCTCCGGCGTGAAGACGGCGGTCTATGTAGACGGAACGGTGAACGACCGGATAGAAATCGACAACGGCGTGATTTACGAGCTTGCGATCCCGAAAACGCTTCTGAAAGAGGAAGGTCGGCTCCAGCTGATCTTTGACCTTGTCAACTCCGACCGGGAGGGCGACAAGCCGGTGACCGATATGTCGAATCCCGAAGCGAACTTCCGGAAGAAGGGAAACTGGTTCGTGGCGGCCTTTGCGTGAGGACGCTCACAATTAAAAAGGAAGAAAACTTCAAAAAATGGCCCGCGCCCGGGGGAGAAAAGTCTTCCCCGGGCGCTCCTTTTTTAGGGGGAGATTCCGTGTGAAAAATCTTACATTTTTTCACTTTCGGCAAAAGACTTTTTGGCTCTTTTTTGTCTTGATTTTTCTCTTTTCATCGGGTATAATGAAAAAAACGCCGGAGAAGACCGCGCGAAAAGGAGAAGACCATGGAAAAAGCCAAGAGAAAAGCCTGTGTGAACGACGAGTGCGACTATCAGGGCAACCCCTATCTGCCGCTCTGGGAATACATCCCGGACGGGGAACCCTACGTTTTCGAGGATCCCGACCGTCCCGGGCATCGCCGCGTTTACGTTTACGGCTCCCACGATACGCTGCAAGTCAAATATTGCGGAATCGATCAGACCGTCTGGTCGGCGCCGGTGGAGGATCTTTCCGACTGGCGCTGTGAAGGCGTCGTCTTTCAGAATGTAGGAAACGGCGTGGCCGATCTTCTTTACGCGCCCGACATAGCCCTTTCCGAGAAGGACGGGGAAAAAACCTACTATTATTATCCCAACGATCAGGCACCCGGTCGGCGCTCGATGGTCTGTAAATCGAACCGCCCGGCGGGGCCCTTTGAGCCGATCAACCGCAAGCCCGACCGCCCGCAGGAAACCGAAGGGATCGCAGGATTTGACCCCGCCGTGCTGATTGACGACGACGGAACGCCCTATCTCTATTGGGGCTTCAAGGCCTCCTATTACGCGAAGCTGGATCCCGCGACGATGGCGACGCTTGCCCCCGGCGAGGAGGTAAGAAAGAATCTTCCGAGCTACGACCAGATGATGGCCGCCGATTACAACCCCGCCGACTACAACATTTATAACGACGAAAATACAAAAAAATGGGGCTTTTTCGAGGCGTCGTCGATCCGGAAGGTCGGAAACAAATACGTTTTCGTCTACAGCCGCAACGGTCTGCCGGAGGAGCCGACCGGGAAGAACATCAACCAGCTTGCTTACGGCTACAGCGACAGCCCGGCGGGGCCGTGGAAGTGGGGAGGCATTCTTGTCGACGCGGAGGGGGAAACGCTTCCCGACGGCGCCGGCGGCTATACCCGCACCTTCCCCTCCGGCAATACCCACGGGAGCATCTGCGAAATCAACGGGCAGTGGTATATCTTCTATCACCGTAACCTCCACACCTTCGCAAGGCAGGGCACGGTGGAGCCTTTGGATGTGGAATGGGACGAGGCGCCGGTGTCGGCAGGCGGCGAGGTGAGAATTTCGACGGCGGAGGTCACCTCAAACGGCTTTTTCCTAAACGGCCTGAATCCCTACAAGAAGCATTCGGCGGGCATCTGCTGTTACCTTACGGGCGGGGCGAAAATTCTCCCCTGCTGGGATAAGGGAACCGACACTCTCCCCGTCGCAAGGATCACAAACGGCGCCGTGGCCGGAATCAAGTATTTTAATTTTGATAAGAAAAGGCCGGAGGGGGAGGGGCTCCTTGAGGTGGAGCTGCAGCCCCTCGGAGTCGCCGGGCAGGTCGACGTCTACCTGCGCCCCACGAAGGCCGTCAATACCCCGCTTCAAAGAGACGGGGCCGGAAGGATATTTTCGGTGGGAGAAGGAAGCGTGAAGCTCGGCACGGTGGAGCTGACGGCGGAAATGCCGCAAAAGAGGACGACCTTTGTCCTCCCCGCTGGGGAAGCATCGGCGCTTTCCGGGCAGTGGGGCCTGTTTTTCGTCTTCCAGTCGGAAGATGAAGGCGAAATCTGCCGGTTCTACAGCGTAAAGTTCCGCTGAACAGGGCTTCAAAGGCGAACCCGGGGAAGCGCGGCAGGGCCGCGAAGGCCTCAGAAAGGGCCCGATATCCGAAAAAACGGGAAGAGGCCGAAAGCGCAACAGGCCGTGGGCAAGGAACCGGGAACCGGAAGCCGAAAGCCGAAAGCCGAAAAAGCAGAGCCCGCGAACGAAAGCGAAAAGCAAAAACTTAAAAAACAAACCGCCCGGCGGGGAGATTTCGGGGAGAAGGACTCCCGGAAGATTTTCCCTGCCGAGCGGTTTTTTTCGTTTTTGTGCGGAGGCGGCCTTCGGTTTGGGGTGGTTTCCCCTCCTCGGTGGCCTCGTTCCGGTGGAGTTTCCGCACGCGGGCATTTTTGGCCTCAGTGCCTCGGTTTGGGCGGCCCCGTTCGACTTCCGGTTTGGTGCGTTCCGCCCTCAGTCGGGCGATTCTCCCGTCAGCTCAATCAAAACGATTTCCGGTCGATTGTTGAAGCGTAGTGGAATGACGCTGTTTCCGAGTCCCCGGCTCACAACCATAGAAGTCGTCCCCTCGGAATACAGCCCGGAGTCGTACTTCGGGAAGAAGCCCTGTCCCGGCGCATACAGCCCTCCGATAAGCGGGAGGCGGATTTGTCCGCCGTGCGCGTGGCCGGCAAGCACCAGATCGACCCCGCAGGCCGCGTAGGTTTCAAACAGCTCCGGCCGATGGGAAAGCAGGATGGTGTAGCCCTCCCCGTCGCCGGTCAGCTCCTCCAGCTTCGCCCGTACCGCGGCGGGGGTCTTATGGAGAATGCCGTCCGCAGAAGCAAGGTTCGGGTCGGAAAGCCCGAGGAGCCTTACCTTTTTCCCGTCCTTCTCCAAGGTGACGGCCTCGTCCTCAAGCACGGTCACCCCGGCGTCGGCGAGGCTTTTTCTCAGCTCCTCAAAGTCGCCAAGTCTTGCCTCATGGTTTCCCGATACGTAATAGGTAGGCGCTATCTTCACCACCTCCCGGACAAAGTGCAGAGCGACCGCCCGGTCGGGATGATTCGAATCGATGAGATCCCCGGTAATCATAATACTGTCCGGCTTACATTCGGCAAGCTTTGCGAGCAGTCGTCGGTTTTCCTTCCCGAATTCCGCGTTGTGCAGGTCGGACAGATGGGCGATGCGGTAACCGGAGAAGGCCTCCGGCAGACGGTCGCTTGACAGGGAGATTTCCGTGACTTCAAGAGCCGTGTTTCCCCATACCGTCCAGACGGTCATGGAGATAAACGTAAGGCAGAAGCAGAGCAGAACGACGACTCCTACTTTACTGAGGCCCGCCCGCGCGGGCTTTTTCTTTTTATTCATTTCAGCATTCCTTTCAGAAGAAGAAAGAGGCGCTTCCTTTTCGCGTCTGCGCCTCCTCCTCTCATTTTTCCTCCCGTGCGTCGCTGACAATCTTATAGTAGGCGCCGGAGGTCAGACGGTAGACGAGCGCATAGAAGAGCGCGAAGACCAGCAGGCTGGCCGCCGTTGTCCCCGCGAACAGAAGGACGTTGTTGAGATTGAACACCAGCAGCAGTCGGCGGATAATGAGAAAGGCAAAGCACATATGAAGCGCGGCAAGGGCGAGCGGGAAGAAAAACACCGTGAGCAGCTGGGAATTGATGCTTTTCCGGATTTCCCGCTTGGTCATGCCGACCTTCTGCATGATGGCGAACCGCGCCTGATCCTCATAGCCCTCCGAAATCTGCTTGTAGTAGATAATCAGCACGGCGGCAAGAAGAAAGACAAGACTGAGGATAATCCCGAGATAGAAGAGCGAGCCGAAGAGGGAGTAGAAGTCGCTCTTCTCAAATTCCTGACTGCTGACGCTGACGCTCGCATAGCCAATCTGCTCGCTACTTTCCGGCGTCCGGAGCGTTTCCCGGAGCTCATGATAGAGGGAAATCTGATCGGCGGGGGAAAGGCCGGTGTCGAAATTGTAATTCCATTTCATCCGGAGCATCCGGTTGCCGTTATAGTCGGCGACGCTTTCAACCTGCTTCAGGGAGGTTTCAAGATCCGGCACGACCAGCAGGAGACTGGAGAGCACATCCATGGCGATATCCCCGTTTTCGACAAAGCCGTCGATCTTCTTCTTGATCTTGAAGGATTCCCCATCCCGGAAGGTGAGGCGCTCCTGGTAAAAATCCGTCCGGTAGGAGTAGAGCAGGGCTTCCCCGTCGTTGAGCGTTTCGTTTGTTCCCATCATCGCGTTGTAGTCGGCAAGCGGAACAAAGGAGATGAGATAGGAATTTTGGATGGAGTCTACGTCGGAGATCATCGCGCTGTTTATCTCCACAACCTCTCCCACGACGACCCCGTAAAGGCTGGCATAGCGGTAAAAGCTGGCGTTTTTCGGGGAGACGCTTCGCGCGTCAAGCTCCTTCGCCACCGCGCCCCGGAGTTCCTCCGTGTGTTCGTCCGAGAAGTCGGAGAGCTCCCGAAGCTGAAAGCTCAGGTTGATTTCCCGCGGGTAGCGGTAGTGGATGACGTCCTCCTCCCCCACGTAGAGGCAGGTCGTGGAGGCCATCATCACCAGTACCATCGTGGCAAGAATGCAGATCGACGCCAGTCCCGCGCCGTTGCGCTTCATGCGGTAGACCATGGAGGAGACCGAAACGAAATGGTTCGGCTTGTAATAGTAGCTCTTTTTCTTCTGTAAGAGCCGGCAGAAGAGGACGGAGCCGGAAATCATGACGAGATAGGTGCCGCAAATGACCATAATCACCGCCCCGAAGAAGACGACGAGCGCGGAGACGGGGTCCTCAATCGTCGCGGCGAGATAATAGGCCGCCGCAAGGAGCGCGACGCCGAGGAGGCCGAACAGCCAGTTGCCCTTCGGCGGCTTTTCCCCGGTGTTTTCACTGCGAAGGAGAGAGACGGCGGTGGAGAACCGCACCTGACGGATGGAATTGAGGAGCAGAAGAAGAAAGATGACGCCGAAAACCTCAAGACTGCGGAGAACGGCGACGCCCGAGACCGACAGGTCGTAGGAGACCTTCTGGTGCAGGAGATTGAGCATCCCGAGCTCGGCGAATTTGGAAAAGGAGACGCCGAGGATAAGCCCGCCGGTCACCGAAATTCCCGCGACAATCAGCGTCTCCCAAAAGAGCACCCGGGCAATGTTCCTCTTGCCCATGCCGAGAATGTTGTAGAGGCCGAATTCCTTCTTTCTCCTCCGGATAAGAAAGGAGTTCGTGTAGAAGAGGAAGATGGCCGCGAAAACCGCGATGACCCAGCTTCCGAGCGCAAAGAATTGACGGAGCGTTTCCTCGCCGAAAACGGAGTCGAGAAAGCTCCCGGCGGCAAGATACATGATGATGTAGAACATCATGACCATGCCGGTACAGGTGAGGATAAACGGGAGGAACATCCGCTTGTTTTTCCGGATACCGTCGGCGGCGAGGCGGGGATAGAAGCCGATCTTCATCTTTTCATCCCTCCGGTCGCCAGTAGGGTCAGCGTGTCGTTGATTTTCTGATACAGCACCTCGTCGGTATCGCCGCCACGGTAGATCTGATGAAACACCTCGCCGTCCTTGATGAAGAGGACGCGGCCCGACACGCTGGCGGCCTTTACCGAGTGGGTCACCATGAGAATCGTCTGCCCCATGCCGTTGACCTCGGCGAAGAGGCGGAGCAGCTCGTCGGTGGAGCGGGAATCCAGTGCCCCGGTCGGCTCGTCGGCAAGAATCAGCTTCGGGTTTGTAATCATCGCCCGCGCCACGGCCGCCCGCTGTTTCTGCCCCCCCGACACCTCATAGGGGTATTTTTTCAGAAGGTCGGTAATGCCCAGCTTCCCGGCGATCGGAAGAAGGCGCTCCCGCATTTCCCGGTAGGTCTTCCCGGCCAGCACGAGAGGGAGATAGATGTTGTCCTCCAAAGTGAAGGTGTCAAGCAGGTTGAAATCCTGAAAGACAAAGCCCAAATTGTCCCGCCGGAAGGCGGCGACCGCCGACTCCTTGACCTCCGTCAGATCCCTTCCGTCCAAAATCACCCTGCCGGCGGTCGGCTTGTCCAGCGCTGCCAAAATGTTGAGAAGCGTCGTTTTGCCGGAGCCGGATTCTCCCATGATCGCGACGTATTCGCCGGCCTCCACGCTGAAGCTCACGTTTTTCAGGGCCTCCACCCGGTTCCCTCCCAAGCGGGAGGAATACACCTTCCGAAGTCCCTGAACCTCCAAAATACTCATAAAACCGTTTCCTCCAATCAAGGCTTCTGCCTTTCTTATTCCGCTGTTTCAAGCGGCAGTTATAGGATAGCAGAAAAGGGAAACGTTCGCCATCGATTAGGCTTACATTTCCCGCCTTTTCTCTTACATTTTTGTAAGGTTACTCCTTTTTGAGCTTATATTGCGCAAGGTTGAGAAAAACGCTTGTCCCTTCCCCGAGCCGGGAGGAAATCCGGATATCGATCCCGAGGCTTTCGCAGATTTTTTTGCACAGGTAGAGCCCGATCCCGCTGGCGCGCTTGTCGGACCGGCCGTTGACGCCCGTGTAGCCCTTTTCAAAGACGCGGGGCAGGTCGGAGGCGGCAATCCCGATGCCGGTGTCGGCGATGCAGAGCACTTTCGGCTCCGACAGAAAAATCCGGATTTCCCCCGCGCGGGTGTATTTCAGAGCGTTTGAGAGAAGCTGTTCCAGCACAAAGGAAAGCCATTTTTCGTCGGTGACCACCTTTTCCTCCGTCGGCGTATAGTTCAGCCGGATGCCGCGGGCGATGAATTCCCCCGCGAAGCGGGAAAGGCTCTGTTCGACGATCCCATCAAGCGGCTGTTCCCGGAACAGGTAATCGCTTCCCTCGGCGTCGAGGCGGAGATAGGCAAGCACCATTTCCACATATTGCTCAATCTGAAACAGGTCGGAGGAGAGCTTCCGAGCCGCCGCCGTGTCCTCCTTTTCAAGGGAGAGCTTCATCGAGGTGATGGGTGTCTTGATCTGATGCACCCATACGGTGTAGTATTCCACCAGATCCCGATAGCGGGAAGAGGCGGCGGCGTCGATTTCGGCGGCTTCCCGCTGAAGGGCGCGGAGAATTTCCTGATAGTCCTCCTCCTCAACGCCGCGCGGTTCGGGCAGGGAATCGATGAGGGCGGCGGTCATGGTTTTTATTCCCGTCAGCGCCTCATGCCGCTTCTTTACGCGGAGAAAGTCCCAAACGGCAAACGCCGCGCCGAGCAGGGAGCAGACCAGCGTCGGATAGAGCACCGCGTCGAGCGGCAGATGATAGAGGGAAAAGCTGACGGCAAAAAGGGCGCAGAAAAGCGCCAGCATCAGGAGATAGCGCCGCCGTCCCCGCAGGTAAGAGAAAAACAGCTTCATTTTTTCCTCCGATTTATTCCACAAGATATCCGACGCCGATTTTGGTCGTGATAAAATCGGTAAGACCGGCGGCGTCCAGCTTTTTCCGAAGGCGGTTCACGTTGACCGTCAGGGTGTTTTCGTCGACAAACTGCTGTGTCTTCCAGAGCCTCTCCATCAGCTTCTCCCGGCTCACGGTTTTGCCCTTGCTTTCCATCAGGCAGAGGAGAATGCGGTATTCGTTTTTCGTGAGAGGGATGTTTTCCTCCCGGTAGGTGAGGGTGCCGTCGTCGGTGTTCAGAAAGGCGCCCCGGTGCTCCAGCAGTGACGCGCTTCCGGCAAAGTCGTAGGCCCGGCGAAGCAGAGCCTGCATTTTGGCAATCAGCACCGCCCCGTCGAAGGGCTTGGCGATGAACCCGTCGGCCCCCATGTTCATCGCCATGACGACGTTCATATTGTCGGAGGCGGAGGAAAGGAAGAGAATCGGGACTTGGGAGACCTTGCGGATCTCACGGCACCAATGGTAGCCGCTCAGAACCGGCAGACCGATGTCCAGTAGGACAAGGTGAGGCCGGTATTCGGTAAAATCGGTCATGACTTCCCGGAAATTTTCGACACAGCGGCAGTCGATGTTCCACATTTGCGCTTTTTCAAGCACAAGCTCCGCAATGCTGCGGTCGTCCTCTACAATCAGTACGCGATACATGGCTTCTCCTTCACTTTTTGCCAAAAAACCGTCCGGAGGTCGTTTTTCCTCGCCCGGAGACCGGTTGGCTCTGTCCGGAAAGCGTTTTTTCTCCCGGAAAGGGCGGCGCACGGCTCAGCAATCGTATCATTAGTATAACACAGAAAGAAGGAAAAATCAACCTTTACGTGAAAGAGCTCCCGCGAAGGCGCGGTCATCGCAAAAGCACGAAAGCGCGAAAAGGCGAAGGCCCCATGAAGGAACAGACGCCGCGAACGTGCGAAAACACCGAAACGCAAAGGCCGCGAAAGCAGAAGACCGCGAACGCTTCGCGAGTCGCTCCGGGGCCGTCCCCACACTCCTTTTTCTGTATGAAAATACAAATATCCCCAGTGAACTGAGAGGAAAGTGATTTTTCCGCTTTAAATAAGAGAATAGTTATCTTTTTTTTATAGTTTTGGTCTTTTTTTTCTCTTTCTGATGATGTATAATGGAATTTAATCGAAGAACTGTTTTGGATAAACAAAAAGAAACGGAAGAAAATGTTTTTGGTGAAAAGGAAAAGCGGGGAGGAGGTACGCGGGAAAATTTTAAAAAAGCCGAAAACAACATGAAATTTTTTTAAGAATCAGGAGGATTACCATGATAAGAAAATTGTTGGCTTTACTTTTGGCCGCCGTTCTTCTCGGCATCGCCGTTTCGGCCTGCGCGGGAAAGGGTGGAGGCACCGAAACGGGCGCTCAGACGCAGGGGGAAGAAGAGAGCAATCTCTATCCCGACGAGCTGCCCTCCCTCAACTTCAACGGCGCCGACATCCGGATTGTTCATCCGGAGGCGAACGTAGAGGAAATTTTTGTTGAAACTCCCGGCGGGGAGCTGGTCGACGAGGCGGTTTACCGCACGCAGATGGTCGTTGAGGACCGTCTCGGCGTCACCTACCGCGTGATGACCCTTCCGGGGCAGAGAAACGTCTACTCAAACGAGATCGTCAACACCTTCCTCGGTCAGCAGGATCTTTACGACATCGTCGGCAATATGATCATCTACTCCTGCCTCGCGGCGGCGGAGGGCGTCTATGCGGATATGCGCGCCATGAAATACCTCGATTTCACCAAGCCGTATTGGAACAACGAGATGGCGGAGGGCTTTACGGTGGACGGCCATCTTTACTTTGCCAGCGGCGACGCGGAGGTCTCCTATCTGAAATACATCAGCTGTATGCTCTGCAACACCCTTGTGGCGGCCGATTATAAGATCGACCCCGCCGCGATTCAGCAGTCGGTTCTTAACGGAACCTGGACGGCGGAGGAGATGAAGTCGATGGCCCTGAGCGCCTATAACGTCGCCGATCCCTCCGCGCTCAACCGGGAGATCGACACGGTCGGCCTCATCGTCCCCGAGAGAGACCACGCCTGCCTGATGCTCGCGAGCCTCGGCGTCCGGATGCTGGACAAGGACGGCACCTGCACCTTCGGCACCGCCCACGCCATCGACGCGGCGCAGTGGCTGGTCAGCCTCTTCAACGACAACGTCCAGTGCGCCGGAACCTTCACGCCCTCGACGGAAGAGTCAAAGGCTCAGGATCAGGGAATGTTCCGTTCCCGCCGCGCCCTCTTCGTCACGGCCAAGATCGACGATATCGCCGAGGCCTATCAGGAGATGGTCGGGGATCTGATTGTTCTTCCTCTCCCGAAGTGGTCGGAGGAGTACGAATACTCCACCTATAGCCGGGGCGTCTATCTCTCCAGCTCCATTATGAGAAGCTGCCCCGATACCGATCTTGCGAGCGCCGTTCTTGAGTGCATGGCAAGCGTCGGCTCGGCGGTAATTACCCCCGCCTATTACGAAGAGGCGATGAAGATCAAATATTCCGACGCGACACCGGAAAGCAAGGAGATCTTCGACATCATTCACGGAAGTGTCGCCTATGACTGGGGCTATTACGCGCAGTATACCTTCGCTCCCTCCGGCTCCGCTCAGCTCTACGTCTATACAAACATTCTGAACAACGACGCCGGCTGGGCCATGGCGGTGAATGCCCGGAAGACCGCATGGGAGAGAGGCATTACCGCTTATCTGGATAAGCTCGCAAACGTCGAAATCGCGGAATAAGCGCGGGCTTCTCTTTCCCCCGGCGACTCTTGAAACGGCTCGGATATCTTATATATAATATAAGGAGGAAAACCGAAATGAAAACACGCGGCAGAATAGGATTTGTTCTCTCTTTGATTCTTGTCTTTTCCCTGATTCTTTCCCACGCGGCCCTTCTGTCGGTCGGGAGTCTTCCCCGTTCCGACGGGCAGGTGGAGAGAGAAGAGGCCGACGTCTGGGACGGGGAAACCGTCACGATCGGATGGTACACAGAGCATTCGGAGGAGGATACTTACACACTGACGAAGGCCTCCGACCTCGCCGGGCTTTCTTATCTTGTGGCTCACCGTTCCGAATCGATTTACTATGAAGAAGCGACCGGCAAGGTCGATCCCACGGTTAAGAGTGCCAAAGAAGGCTTTGTGGAGCTGAAGAAAGGAAGCGTTTACTATCTTTCTTACAAAGACAAAGTCGCAATTCTTTCCTTCCCCGGCAAAACCATTCAGCTGGGCGCAGACCTTGATATGGCCGGAAAGCCCTTCACGCCGATTGGGGCGACGGCTTCCTTCGGCGGTAATTTTGACGGCACCGGGCATACCGTGAAGAACCTCACGGTGGACAACGACCGCGCCAGACACAGCGGCGGATCCCTTTATTTCGGAATGTTCGGAGCCGTCGCGTGGGGAGGCTCGGTAAGCAATCTGACGATTGAAAACGAGGTTCTGGTTATCGGAAGCGATATCGGAAGCAACGCATGGGTCGGAGCCGGCGGCGTGCTGGCCCTCGTGAGCGCCACGGGCGGAGCAACCATTTCCGACGTCACGGTGAAGGGCCTGACGGTGACGGTCGATACTCCGGCCAACCCCCCACGCAATAACCGGATTGAGCTCGGCGGCATCGCCGGACAGATTCAGTTCAAGGGCGAGAAAATCGGAAAGAACGTCAAGGTTCTCTGCATGACGGTGACCTCGACGTGGAAGGACGGAAACATTCTCACCGGTTCGGCGGGGAAATATTACGGCTACAGCTCTTTGGATAAGGACGCGGCCTTCGTGGATTGCTCCGTCACAATGGGTCACGGGGAGGGCGTCTGGGTGAACACCGACGAAACGCAGCACTGGAAAATCTGTACTCTCTGCGGGGAGAAAATAGAGGAAACCGTAGCGGAACACGATTACG
>CANQQT010000033.1 GCA_947626065.1 uncultured Clostridia bacterium
CTGATCAACACCGCCGGGGATCATCCCCTCACCTTCCTGCCCCTCGAACCGACACTCCGCTCCGGCGTCGTGCTTTTCACGAAGAAATATCAAACCTTCTCCCACGCGACGAGGCTCTTTCTCGACCGGCTGAGAGAAAAGCTGATCCCCGGCGAATAAGCTTTACCGTAGCCCCTCCGCGAGGAGAACCCGCAGGCGCTCAAGCTCCCTTTGATTCTGATGAATACGCGCCAGCAGAGCCTCTCTCTGCCGCGAAAGCAGCCGCAGACCTGTCTCCCGGTCGCCGCACAGCAGAACCGGAAGAAGCGCCTCGGCTTCCCGATCGGCAATCCCGGCGTCGCGCAGATTCTGCCGGAGCTCCTCGGCGGTCGGCGCCTTTTCAAACATCGCCAAACGCCCCCTCGCGGCGGCCCGGAAAGGCTTCCCGATATTTCCGGAATCCGGTAAGCAACCTTGAAAGTCCGTCCTCAAGAAGGGTGCGCGGACAGGCCACGTTCATGCGGATAAAGCCCTCCCCACAGCGGCCGTACTGCGCCCCGCTCGTGACAATCAACCCCGTCTCGCGGCGGATAAAACGCACCGCCTCGCCGACGTCCCCGGTCAACCGGCGGCAATCGATCCAAATAAGATAAGTCGCGTCGGAGGGAACCACCTTGAGGCCAAGATCGCTGTCGTGAAGGATTTCGGCGGCGATTCTTTTGTTTTCAAAGAGATACGCGCAGAGCTCGTCGAGCCACGGCCCGCCCTTCGTGAAGGCGGCGACTGCGGCCTCGGCGGCGAAGAAATTCGGCTCCGCCACCTCGTCGGTATTCAGGGCGCGCCAAACCTTATGGCGCAGTACCGGATTCGGCACCGACACCGCCGCCGTCTGCAGACCGGCCAGATTGAAGGTTTTGGTCGGGGCGATGCAGGTAACGCTGTTCTCCCGGCAGTCCTCCGAAACGCTCGCGAAGGGGATATATTCCCTCCCCGGCGCGGTCAGGTCGCAGTGGATTTCGTCGGAGAGCACGACGACGTGATGCTTTTTGCAAAGCGCCCCCACCCGCGCAAGCGTTTCCCTGTCCCAAATTTTCCCGACGGGATTGTGCGGATTGCAGAGAATCATCAGCGTGGTCTGCGGGTCGGCAAGCTTTCTTTCCAGATCCTCAAAGTCCATTTCATAGGCCCCGTCCCGGTATATCAGCTCGTTTTCCAGCACCTGCCGCCCGTTATTCAGAATTGAGTTAAAGAAAACATTATAGACGGGGGTCTGCACAAGAACCTTTTCGGCGGGAGTCGTCAGCTTCCGGACGACACTGGAAATGGCGGGTACCACGCCGGTGCAAAAGATCAGCCAGTCGCGCTTTAGCTCAAACTGATGCCGCCGCTTCCACCACTCACCGTAGGCCGTATACCATGCCTCAGGAAGCACCGAATAGCCGAAGGCCCCCAGCTCCGCCCGCTCCCGGATGGCCGAAAGAATTTCCGGTGCGGTTTTAAAGTCCATATCCGCCACCCACATGGGAAGCTCCCCCTCCGCGACGTTCCATTTCAGGGAATCGGTATTCCGCCGGTCGATCACACAGTCAAAATCGTATTTCATCGTCTGTTCCTTCCTTTCACAAGCATCCTTATACGCAGATTCGCACCGTCTGCGGCTCCTTTTGCCGACAGATGATTTTGGTCTTCAACGGATCCACCCGATCCCGCTCGACAGTCAGATCGTCGATATACTCCGCCCGGATGGTGCCGCCCGACGGATTCAGCACGCTGTCGATCTTCCCGACGATATCGACGTCGACGGTGGAATATTCAAAGGTCAGCGTCGTGTTCAGGAGCTTGCAGTTCTTCATCACAAGGTTGTCGATATAGCACATCCCCTGCAGACTTTCGACTGTACAGTTGACAAGCGTCAGATTTTTGGAATTCCAGCCGAGGTATTCCCCCGAAATGAAGGAATCCGTCACCGTCACGTTTTCGCTGTTCCAGAACGCGTCCTTGGAGAGCAGACGCGCACCGCGTATCTCAACGTTCATGGCGCCGTCAAAGGGATAATTGCCGTACAGCGTAAAATCGGAAACGGTCATGTTCCGACTGTTCATGGCGAAATAGTCGCCTGTGGCGGTCACGCGCTCAATCGTCACGCCGTCACAGCTCCAGAGGGTTTCCGCCGCGTTCGGGAAGGAGACGTTCCGCAGGGTCACGTCCTCGCACCGCCGGAAATTCTTCGGGGCCTCAATCGCGCTGTCCTCGACGGTGATGTGCTTGGTATACCACACCCCGGCGCGACCCATTTCAAACCACGTGCAATTTTTGGCCAAAACATTCCGGCAGTACCAAAGGGGATATTTCCATTTGAACATACATCCCCACAGCTCAATATCGCGGCTCTCCTTGAGCGGGGATTCGCCGTCGTCAAAGACCGTGTCGACGACGCGCAGGCGCTGGCTCCCGAAGAGGGCGCGTTCCCCGGTCAGGCGTTCCTGTCGGATTTCTTTGGTGATTTCCATCACAGCTCCTCCGTTCTGTCATAGGTAAGCTCCCCCGCCGGGGGCAACCGGAAGCGCGGAAGCGGTTTTTTCCCGATTTTCCCGCGTTCCCCGCAAAGGTCACAGCAACCGCGGAAAATTTTTCTCCCGTCTTTCCTTTTATTATAACACCAGC
The DNA here is from genome assembly GCA_947626065.1 of uncultured Clostridia bacterium. Classification (GTDB taxonomy): domain Bacteria; phylum Bacillota; class Clostridia; order Oscillospirales; family CAG-272; genus Colimorpha_A. Next base: position 2,644 of record CANQQT010000033.1, read on the forward strand.
CGCGCAAAATGGCAAATATCTATACCGCATGATGAATCATAGCTTTTAGGAATGGATCACGCGTGCCGGGCGGAAACCGGCATATTTCCACTCGCGGGAAAATTCCCGTCGGCAGAAAAAGGACGAAATTTTCCCTCTATTTCTGAAAAATTTTATAGAAAATTCCGATTAAGCTCTTGCAACTCCGAAATGGGTGTGCTATAATTATAGTAGAAAGCTTGCAAATTCGGTGAAAGGGGTCATTTTCATGTACAGCAAAAAAAGAAAAATCGGATTCTGGGAAGAGCTTGCCGCATGGGTTTGCTCCTCCCTCGTCACCACGGTCGGTCTTTGCCTTATCGAAGTCGAAAAATGTGCGCTCTTTGGGAAGATTCTCTTTCTTCTCGGCCTCATCGGCTTTTTTGCCTCCTACCTTCTTACCGTGCGTATAAGAAACGCTGAAGAAAAGCGGGAAGAGGAAGCCGAAGGCGGTACCCTTGCGGAAGCGTCTGCCGCGCAGACCGTCGGAAGCTCGTCGGAGTCGGCCCCGTCCGGGGAAAGCCTCGCCGCGCCAAAGAAATCCTCGCTTCTGCCGAAGATTTTTCTCTCGGTTCTTGCCTTTGCCTCGGTTTTTTCCTGTTTTCTCGGAAATAAACCTCAGTGGTGGAAGAATTTCCTATCTTTTGAACATCGGTTTTGGTTTTTCTTGGTTGCCGCTTTTCTCGCGCTTGCTTCTCTCTGTCTGGTTCTGTCGGTATTTCTCCCGAAAAAGGTTCGCCGCGGCTTTTCAATCGCCACCTTTTCCGTCCTGCTCTTCTACTGCTTTATTACTACCTATCTTCTGCATGACAGAATAATATCGTTTTCATATTTTCCCAAAGCACAGGGCGAAATGATTCTTCTCTTCCAGAAGATCTTTCTTCTGATTTCCGTCATTCTGTTTTTCTGCGATTCGGTAAGAGGACACCGACTCCTTCCCCTTGTTAAAACGCTTTCCGCCGTCGGCCTCACCGTCAATCTTACCGTCGCGCTCTTCTCTATTCCTGCTACTTCTCTGAGCTGCATTCCCTTCCTTTTGCGGAAGGTGTTCCTTTCCCTCGCGTTTCTCCTCTATTTCTTCTTCGTCACCGGAGAGGACGCGGAAACGGGAGAGGAAAAGGCCGCCCATCCCTGCCGACCCGCGTTTATTGCCTCGGGCGTCACCTTTTTCCTTTATTACGTCCTGTTTATGACACCCATCGCCACATGGGTGACCGACCATTGGTATGGCATCGGACTTTTCCTCCATTCCTTCCTCGAACTGACCGTTCTTCCGCTTCTGTTCGTGTTCTTCGGTATCCTGCTTCTCGGAATGTCGAAGGGAAGACGCGAAATGACCGGAAAGGTGGTCGGTACCGTTTTCCTGACCATCGGTGTCTCCCTGCTTGCCCTCTTTTTAAATTCTAATATTCTTGCCTTCTTTATCACAAGAAGGTAACCACTCGCCGCGGCCCTCCGGGGCACACCCTCTGAAATGCCGTTAATATCTTCCAAGATTACAGGAAGGGAGTAAAAATTATGTACAGTAAATCCGAAAAAAGGCTTCGTTTTCTATCGATTCTCCTCGCTTGCTGCGGGATCGCATTCTTTTGGGCCTTCACAGCGACTTGTGCGCGCGTGCAGGACCAATGGCTCATTATCGAATTTTTCTTCTCATTGCTCCTTCCCCTTCTTCTCTACGTGATCGGAAAAAAGCTCCTTGCGCGAAAGTGGAAGAGCGCAGACGCCGCTTCTCCTTCGGCTCCTATGAAAGAGGAAACCGGCAAGGAAGCATGGCTGAGTCGCGGACTTCTCACGGCGGAGAACTGTGATCCGACCTCAGCACCGGCGGCGAAGGCCCCTCTTCTCCCGAAGCTCCTTGTGTCGATTCTTCTCGCCGTCTCGGCGATTTCGACATTCATTTTCCCCTTTGCTTCCGAATTTACCGATCTCCGTTCCTTCTTTTCCTATTATGTAAGTAAGTCGTCGATCGCTTATTTCTGCTATGCGGTATTCTATGCCTCCTTTTCCGTTCTTCTGATTCTCTCCCTCTTCAAAAAGGGAAACACGGGGCGTCGTTGTGCGATAGCGGGCTTCTCCCTTCTGCTTTTGTGGCAGTTTCTTCTGGCAACCGATATTGTCGCGCGCCATGCCTTCGGCACCGATTCCTATACCTTGTACAACATTTTTCACGGCCAAGCCCGATATTTTGCCGTTTATTTAGCGTTGCTCTTCCCTCTTATTGCCGCGGCCCTCTATCTTACCGACACGATAAGAAGACACCGGCACCTGAATGCGGTTCGGATTCTTTCCTTCTCCACCTTTTTCTACGAGCTTTTGTATGTATTCCTCGGGGCGAAAGCCTCCCATGTCACATCTTTTTCCTTCTTCTTTAATCTGGCTGTCCTCTGCCTTACTGTGGCCATGGTGCTCTATTTCTTCTTTATCGCCACGCCCGAAAGAACCGAGGCGGAGGTCGAAGAAGAGCTTCTCCTTCTGAAAGGAAAGAAAGAACGCGGACGTCTTTCCGAGGACTCCTACGCGAAAAAGAAGAGAGCGGTTCTTTCCACTCTCCCGGATCCCTCCGAAAAGCGGCCTCTCCCGCGTTCTGTAAACTGGTGCGCCATATGTGCCGTTGCCTTATTTATCCTACAGCTTCTCTTCCTGATTTTCGATTATTCCCACTCAGATTATTACTCCTTCGATCATATCTCCCAGCCGTATCAAATCTTCCGAACGTTTTTCCACACCTTTGTCTTCCTCGCCACCACGGTTTTCGGCATCGGCAGTATTGAGTTCTCCTTCGACTGCAAAAACAGGCGCGGCCTCTTCGTCGGCATCGTTATGACAACCCTCGGCTTACTCGATTTAGTGCTAATAACCGCATTTACGCTTTTAATGCTTTTCTTCTGACACAGAGAGTTTCCGACAGCTGAAATTCCGCCGCGCGGTGCTTCTCATACAGCGCAAAAGCCCCCGGACAGTCGTCCGGGGGCAATTTTGTCGAATCCCTTGTGAAATAGGCGAAAAGTCCTTGCCGCCGTCAGCTCTTGACAAGCGCGAGATAGGCGTCGGCGGAGGTCAGCTTCCCATCGCGGTTGACGTCAGCCGCCGCCCGCACGGTGGGATCGGTGGCAACCGCCATGCCGTTTGAAAATTTCAGAATCGACTCGGCGTCGGTCGCGGTGACTACGCCGTCCCCGTCCACGTCGCCAAGAATAACGACCGTCAGCGTCTGATGTACCTGTCCCTCCGCTTCCGATACGATTTTCGCGCCGGTTCCCACCGTCGCATCGGAATCGTTCAGCTTCTCGCCGGCGGGGGAATAGACCGAAACTCCGTCGCTCTTCTCCAGCTCCGCAAGGAGGTCGGCGGCCTTGCGCTTATCCTGCGGGACAAAGAGATAGCCGTCCCCGACAAAGAGGCCGGAGTCGCTCTTCGGCTGAATTTCGGTCGGCGCGTCGGGGGAGCCCGCCGTGCCGTAAACCGCGAAGAGGGTGGCCGAGGCGTTGGCCGCATAGGGTCCGCCCGGCGTATATTCCGCCGCGTCGGCGCCCGAGTCTGTCGCCCAGCCGAGGAAAGCCTCCCCTTCCTTTTCCGGACGGTCGGCGGGGAGGGTAATCTCTTCGCCGTACCGCTTGTTTACCGGCGCGGGGATGGCGTCGGTGCCGCCGTTCAAATCAAAGCTCACAGAATAGAGATAGCCGCTCACATAGCTCGTAAATTCGTCTCCGTTCACTTCCCGGAGTGCGGAATAGCCTTTTGAATGCTTTCCCCAGAGATGGCCGTCGGCTTCGACGATTTCGGTGACGGTGATGCTGTTGCCCTTCGTCACCGTGCCGAGGTACTGTTCCTTCAAACCGGGGCCGTTCCGAATTTTCACCGTTTCGATCACGTACCACACCTCCCCGGCGGCGGGAGTCGGGAGGGAAACCTTCCTCTCGGAGAAGGCGGAATTCCCGTTGAGGTCAAAGGCCTCCGCTTTCAGCGTATAAGCCCCGGCGCCCGGCAGATCGGAGGCCGGAACGGTGAGGACGTATTCCCCGCCCTCGGCCAAGGCGCAGAGGTACTCTTCGGCCTCCCCATTCTCTTCCCCGCTTACCGTCACAACCACCCGGTCAACGCCACGATTATCGGCGACCGTGACCGACAGAGAAATTTTCTCGGGCGTGAGGGAGGTAAGTCGGATCGCACCGACCGACGGGGGAACCGTATCGGCGAGGGAGGCGCTGATGGTAAATTCCGATTCGACCAGCGTCCCGCTCTGCACCGCCGTATCGGCCTCGGGATAGGAGGCCTCCTCCGCGGCGGTCAGGACGAAGCGATAGCTTCCGTCGGAGAGTGATGAAATGCCGAGGCCCCCGGCGATCGAGGAAAGTGAGACCTCCTTCCCGTCGGTCGGGCGGGTATAGGAGGCAACCGTCCGGTCGCCGGAAAGAATTTTCGCGGTATAGGAGACAATTCGATTGGCGGAGCGGAGGGTTCCGCCGAAGCGGAGCTCCCCGAAGGTGCCGTAGCTTCCCTGCGGGTAAATTCCCTCCTCCAGCGTAATTCCGAAGCGGTAGGAATAAAATCCGACGTCCTTCGCGCTCACCCAGCGCCCGCCGTTCCTCTCCTCCTCAAGGAAGAGCCACCGCTCGCCGTAAGCGTCGGTATAATAGCCGGTGACGGCAACCTGCTCGTCGACCGGGACGGTGGCGGTCACCTCTCCGACGTCGGCGGCCGGAGCATTCCGCACCGGTGCACCGGCGGCGTTTACCGCCGTGACGATCGCCGAAACGGGGGTTAGCGGATACTCTTGGGGAAGCGTTTCCCCACCGGTAAAGGTATAGTAGGAGCCGGAGAGGGCGGTATAATAGGTAGAAATCCACTCGGCATAGCGCTCGCTGGTCTTTTCAAGGCCTTTGAGGAAGGAGAATCTTTCCATATAGAGCGGATTCTGCCGGTACTGCTCGAAAACCGGAATCTTCGTACTGTTCTGCCCCTCGTCGGCGGGGTAGGCTTGCAGATGAAGGTGAACGCCGGTGGAATTTCCGGTATTGCCCATTTTGCCGAGGACGTCCCCGGCGTTTACGTTTCCGTAGTCGCAGAGAATCTCCTTCAGATGGGCGTAGACGATGTTGATGCCCCCGCTCTGCACGATGACGTAGTTTCCCCAGCCCGCACCGCGATTGGAGGATTCGTTATAGCTCTTCTGAATATAGAGGACACGGCCGGAGGTCGCGGAAACGACGTCGAGGCGATCGTCCGCCGCCGTGTGGCCGTTGGCCCCGATGTCCATACACTGCCCGCTGTTATGGATTCCGCCGTTATAGTAATAGTCAAGGCAGTTGATTTTGAAGCTCCCCGGAACCGGCCAGAGCCACGGAAGGTCGTACCCGTACTCCGCCCTCACCCCGACCGGCGAAAAAGCGACCGCCATCAAAAAGGCGGCAAACAGGACGGTAAAGGCGCGAAGCGGCCTGCGCGCCGACGAAAATTTTCTGAAAAATCCCGATAATTTCTTCATATATCGCTTTCCCCTGCTTCCACTCGTTTGCATCGTTAAGATTATCTCTATTCTACTCTACCGACGAGGCAAAAGTCAATACGAAAGCTGTGAATTCGCCTTTTTTCGTCGGATTTCGTCGGCTTTCACAAAAATGCGCCTGCCAAAATGGGCAAATTGTCAAAAGGGTGTGGCGGCCTGCCAGGAAGAAAGCGGCGCTTTGGCGGAGCGTAGCGAGGCATAATTTTTGCGCGGAAAGAACTCTTTTTTCGCGGCTCCCGCCGAAAACGGGAGGAGGGGCGGGGCTGAAAACGGCGGCGCCCGGGGAAGAGAATAACAGGGGCGGAAACGGCGCCGACCGAGAAAGACGAAACCGGGCCGGGAAAGGCGACGCTTGAAAATTCGCGCATTTCTTATCCGAACTGTTTTCAAAATGTAAACTTTTCTTTCTCCGTTGATTTCTTGTCCCCGATATGATAAAATAGAAGGAGAAACGGCATTTTCCGGTCATGACGGGAGGATTTTTCTCATATATATTGTCCGGTGATGCTTTTTGAGGAAAAATTTCAAATACTATTTCTTTTATTTCACGGTCTTTCTCATCGGGGCCTCGGTCTCGGCAGGGCTCTTTTTCGCCTATCGCTTTTCCCTTTTCCATGAGCTGTCCGAAAGCGTCGGCGGGAGTCTTTCGCTGCAGGGGTATATTCTCTTTGCCGCCGATTTTCTCCGCCCGCTTCTCCTCGTTTTTCTCGCGGCCTTTACCGTCTATTCCTGCGCCGTCGGAATCGCCGCTTCCCTCTATTTCGGCTCCCTCTTCGGCGTTCTTGTGATTCGCTACGGCACCTCGGGGCTGAATCCCTTCACTCATGCGGCGGCACTGATTTTTCTGCTCGCCTTCGCCTTCTGCACGACGTGGCTCTGCACCGAGACCGCCTTCTGCCGCGCCGCGCTGAGGACGGCGGCGCCCTCTCCCGGGGAGCTTCTGCGGCTGAGGGAGACCTCCTCCCTTCTCACCCGCTTTCTCACGGTCTGCCTGATCACCCTCGCCGTCTGCGTCGCCCTCTATTTTTTCCTTCTGTATTTTCCTCTGCCGCCGCTGGCGGTATAACGGTATAACACAGCGAAAATTTGCCGTGACAAGCGATAAACGGGATAACAAGTCCACTGTGACAGCGATAAAAGGGATAACAAGCCCGCTGCGACAGCGGTAAACGGTATAACACGGCAAAAAATTCTGCCGCAAAAGCGGCAGGGAGCCTTCCGGAACGCGGGGCGCGTTGTCCCCGCCGATTCCTTGCCCCGCGAGGGGACAGGCCGACAAATACGCTTCCACCTGCCGGATTATAAAAGCCCGGCGCGACCCCGGCCAAGGACCGGAAAAAGAAAGGACGTCTTCCACTCGGAAGAAAGGTAACAGGCATTGGCACAGCTGAAAAAAGATCCGAAAAATCAAAAGAAAAAGCACCTTCTCTACGATATGTTCAACCCCAAGGGGAACGGCAAGGGGCTGACAAAGGAGCAGGCGCGCCAGCCGCGGAATCTGCGGAATTTCTTCCCCTTCTTCACGCGCAATTTCAACATCATGTTTGCGCTGAACATCTTCGCCTTCCTCGGCAATTTCCCGATTCTCTTCGGCCTCTTCGCCCTGACCGGGAATCTGAACGTGAATACCACCGCGCCCTCCTCCTCGCTCTTCGCTCCGCTCTACGGGGCCATGACGGCGGGCGGGAGCAATCCCGTGACGGCGGCGCTCTTCGGCGTTCACGGCATTCAGACGCCGGTGTCACAGCCGACCGTCGCCACCTACGTCTTTTTCGGCCTGACGCTTCTCACCTTCTTCACCTTCGGAATCGTCAACCTCTCGACGGCCTACGTCATGCGGAACATCGTCAAGGGGGAATCGACCGCCCTCATCAGCGACCTGCGCTATTCCATCAAGAAGAACTGGAAGCAGGGAATGCTTTTGGGCTTCCTCGACCTGCTTTTCCTCCTTGTGATCGCCTATGACCTTCTGATTTTCTATCTCGGCAGCTCCACCGCCCTCTACAGCTTCCTCTTCGGCGTCATGCTGATTCTCTTCATGATTTACAGCATGATGCGCTACTATCTCTATATCCTGCTTGTCACCTTTGATCTCTCGACCTACAAAATCATCAAAAACGCCTTCATCTTCTCCATTCTCGGCTTCAAGCGCAACGTCGTCGCCTTTTTCGGAACCGTCGCCGTCTTCTATCTCGACTATCTGCTTCTGATGACGCTCTTCCCGGTGGGCATCGTCTTCCCGGTGCTGATTCTCGTCTCCTTCACCAACTTCATGGGCATTTACGCCGCCTATCCGAAGGTTAAAGAAATCATGATCGATCCCTACTACGTCAGCGACAGCGTCGGCGCGAAAAAGCGGGAGGAGGAGGATCCCGGGGAGGAGGCGCCGGAGGAGGAGCCGATTTTCCACGACCAGGGCTGACCCCTCTCCCCCTTCCTACCGAAAATGAGAATTTTTGAAATCGGCGAAAACGACGCCGGACAGCGCCTTGACAAATTCCTTCTCAAGGCGATAAAATCCCTGCCGCCTTCCCTTCTCTACAAGGCGGTACGGACAAAGAAAATCAAGGTAAACCGCAAACGGGCGGAGGCGGGGCAGAAGCTCGCCGTGGGGGACACGGTACAGCTCTTTCTTCCCGACGACCTCTTTCCCGAGGCCTCCGACGCCGGGGAATATCTGCGCTTCATCACCCCCTCCTTTTCGGTTCTCTATGAGGACGAAAATCTCCTTCTCTGCGACAAGCCCGCCGGGCTTCCGGTTCATTCCGACGACAAGGAGGAGACCAACACGCTGATCACGCAGATTCAGGCCTACCTCTTCAAAAAGGGAGAATACCGACCGGCGGAAGAACAGTCCTTTGCCCCCGCGCTCTGCAACCGCATTGACCGCAACACGGCGGGAATCGTCATCGCGGCCAAAAACGCGGCCTCGCTTCGGGAGCTGAACCGGCTGATTAAGGAGCGGCGGCTGACGAAAAAATACCTCTGCGCCGTGCACGGGAAAATGGACAAGCCGTCGGGCGTGCTCACCGGATATCTCATCAAAAACAGTCAGACCAACACCGTCCGGGTCTATCAAAATCCCGTCCCCGGCGGGAAGGAAATCAAGACCGGGTACCGGGTTCTTGCCGAAAAGGACGGGCTTTCCCTGCTTGAGGTCAACCTCCTCACCGGCCGTACCCATCAGATCCGCGCCCATCTCGCCTCGGTCGGGCATCCTCTTCTCGGGGACGGAAAGTACGGCGTCAACCGGGAGGATCGCCGGGAAGGCTATAAGTTTCAGGCGCTTTATTCCTATTCCCTGACCTTTGACGGCGGGGAGCTGCTTTCCTATCTGAACCGGCGCACCTTCACCGTCCCGAGAGAAAAAATCTGGTTTGCCGACCGCTTTGAGGAGACGCCTTTATGAGCTATCTTGTCGCTTTTCTCTGCGGAATTCTCACCTCTCTCCCGCTGATTTTTAACTTTCTCTCCTTTTTGCCGTGGGTCTCCTTTGTCCCGCTTCTTCTTCTCTGCGAAAGAAAGAAGAGCGCCTATCGGCACGGGCTGGCCTTTTCCCTCGGCTATTACGGCGTTACCTACTACTGGTTTACCTGTCTCTATCCCTTTTCCTTTGAGGATCTTTCTCCGGCGACCGGCATTCTGCTTGTCGCCGTCGCGTGGGTCGGCCTTTCGCTCTTTCAGGGCGTGGGTACGGCCCTTGTCCCTTTTCTCTATCGCAAGCTCCTCCTTTCCCGGAAAACGCTTCTCGCCCCGCTGACCGCCGCCTCACTCTGGTGCGTCATGGAATGGTTTCAGACGCAGTTCTGGTTTGGCGTTCCGTGGGCGAGGCTGGCCGTCACGCAGGTGTCCTTCCTTCCGACGGTTCAGAGCGCTTCCCTCTTCGGCTCCCTTTTCATCGGCTTTCTCATCGTCCTTGTCAACGGCCTGATCGCCTCGGCTCTGCGCAAGAACGGCGAGGAAAAATGCGGTGAAGCACTGACCGGTGCGGCCAAAATCGACGAGAGCAAAAATTGTGTGCCCCCGAACGGCATAGCCAATAGCGGCGAGAGTAAAAACGGTAAAACCCCGAACGGCGCGGCCAATAGCGGCGAAATCCCAATCGGCAAGACCCAAAGGGGAAACCGCCGCTTTCCGTGGACGGCGGCGCTGGCCGCCGGACTGGTTCTTCTCAACCTCGGCTACGGGGCGGCGCGGCTTTATCTTCCGCGGAAGGAGTCCGAAAAGACGCTCGTCGCGTCCTGCATTCAGGGAAACATCTCCTCCGGAGATAAGTGGGCCGACTCCTCGGTCGACGCTTCCCTCGCAATTTATTTTCCGCTGACGCGGCAGGCGGTGGAGGAGTCGGGGGCCAACCTTGTCGTCTGGCCAGAAACGGTAATCATCGTCTCGCTGAACAACCACCCCGAAATTTCCGACGCGCTCTCGGCCTTCGCAAAGGAAAACGGAATCTATCTCGCCGTCGGAACCTATTATACCGCGTATGAGGAGGGGGAGGAGAAAACCTACAACGCCCTCTGCCTCTTTCACCCCGACGGGACGGTCAACGAAACCGTCTACAAAAAGCGGCATCTGGTTCCCTTCGGGGAGTACCTGCCGATGGCGGCGTTTGTAAACCGGGTTCTTCCCTTCCTCGCCGACATGAATCAATTTGAAGACAACATCTCCCCCGGGGAGGAGACAAATCTTTTTTCCACCGAATGCGGAAAGCTCGGCGCCCTCATCTGCTTCGATTCGATCTATGAAGAGCTCACACTCTCCTCGGTTCGGGAGGGCGCGGAGCTGATGCTTCTTTCTACCAACGATTCTTGGTATTACGACTCGGCGGCGGTCTATCAGCACAACGGCCACGCCGTTCTCCGCGCCGTCGAAACGGGGCGCTCCTTTGTCCGGGCGGCCAACACCGGGATTTCCTCCCTCATCTCCCCGCGTGGGGAAATTCTCGGAATGCTCCCGCCGCTCGTTGAGGGAACGGTTTCCGCCGAGGTGCCGCTGGAAAGCGGGAAAACGCTCTATTTGTGCATCGGAGATCTCATTGTCTGGCTCTGCCTCGCCTTCCTCGGCGGCGTTGCCCTGTATAAAATTTGGAATTTCTTCAGAAAAAAGAGCGTCTGCGGCGGCCCTGCTCCCACGGGCGGAGGCACAACCGCCGAGCCTTCCCCCGCCGCCTCTCTTTGACCTTTTTTGCAAAACGGAAAAATTTTTCCGCGTTTGCGGCGTGAATTTCGTCAGATTTTTTTTGAAAACCTCTTGAAATGTACACTAAAATGGTATACAATAGAGGAGAACAAAAAATGCTACCGGAAAGGAGCAATTCTATGCCACCTTTGATTTATGCCGACAATGCGGCTACTACGAACGTCCGCCCGGAGGTTTTGGAGGAAATGCTTCCCTACTTCGGCCCCGAATACGGAAACCCCTCCAGCCTTTATTCGATTGGCCGCAAGGCCTCCCTCGCCATCGCCGACGCGCGGGAACGGATTGCCCGCACCCTCGGCGCCAAGCCGAACGAGATTTACTTCACCTCCTGCGGCTCCGAATCGGACAACTGGGCCATCAAGGGCGCCGCGCACGCCAACGCCTCGAAGGGAAAGCACATCATCACCACCGTTTACGAGCATCACGCCGTTCTCCACACGATGGATTCCCTGAAAAAAGAGGGCTTTGAAATCACCTACCTCAAGGTCGACAGCGAGGGGCTGATTTCCCCGGAGGAGTTTGAGGCCGCCATCCGGCCCGACACGATTCTCGCCGCCGTCATGTACGCAAACAACGAAATCGGCACGATTCTTCCCATCAAGGAATTTGCCGCCATTGCCAAGGCGCACAAGGTTCTCTTCTTCACCGACGCGGTACAGGCCGTCGGAAACATTCCCGTCAACGTCTCGGAGCTCGGCGTCGATATGCTCTCCCTCTCGGGACACAAAATCCACGCTCCGAAGGGCATCGGCGCCCTCTACGTCAGAACCGGCGTCCGCCTCGGCACCCTGATCGACGGCGGCGGACAGGAGAGAGGCCGGCGGGGCGGCACCGAAAACGTCGCCTATATCCGGGGGCTTGCCAAGGCGCTGGAGCTGGCCGTCGCCGAGCTCGACGATATGCCGCGCGTAGCGGCTCTCCGCGACCGGTTGGCGCGGGAAATCGTCAAAATTCCCTACTCCCGCATCAACGGCAGCATGACCCACCGACTCCCGGGAAATCTCAACGTCTCCTTTGAATTCATCGAAGGGGAGAGCCTGATTCTCCTGCTCGACATGGCGGGGATCTGCGCCTCGACGGGGTCGGCCTGCTCGACGGCCTCCCTCGAACCCTCCCACGTGCTTCTGTCGATCGGCCTTCCCGCCGAAAAGGCGCACGGCTCCCTCCGTCTCACCCTCTCACACGGGAATACGGAGCAGGACGTCGACACCATTCTCGAAAAGCTCCCGCCCATCGTTCAGCGCCTGCGGGATATGAGTCCTCTCTATGAGGAAATCGCGCACAAAAAATCCTGACTGTCACATCCACAAGGAGGAACTACCATGAACTACAGCGAAAAGGTCATGGACCATTTTTCAAACCCCCGCAACGTCGGCGAAATCGAAAATCCCTCCGCCGTCGGCGAGGTCGGAAACGCCGTCTGCGGCGATATCATGAAAATCTATCTGAAAATTGAGGACGGCATCATCACCGACGTCAAGTTCAAAACCTTCGGCTGCGGCGCCGCGATTGCGACGTCCTCGATGGCGACCGAGCTCATCAAGGGAAAGTCGGTGGACGAGGCCCTCGCCCTCACCAACAAGGCGGTGATTGAGGCGCTCGACGGGCTTCCCCCCGCAAAAATCCACTGCTCCGTTCTCGCGGAGGAGGCGGTCAAGGCGGCCATCAGCGACTACTACAAGAAGAACGGGATCGACAAGGAAGTCCCTACCGCGGGCGCTTCCTGCGACGGCGACTGTTCGGCCTGTAACGGACACTGACGCGGCCTTCCCGATTTTGGGCGACCGGATTTCAGAGCGGCAAACGCCCCGAAAAGAAAGGGCTTCCGCCTGAAAACCCGATTTTTCTCGGGGCTGTCGCACAATAAGACAACTTCAAAAAGAAACGGGCCTGCCGCATGAGCCAAAAGCGCTTGTGCGGCAGGCCTTTTTTCTGTCTGTTCCCTTCCGTGCTCTTTTTTCATACTCTTTCCGTATACTCTTTTCACGTACTCTTTTCGCGTGCTCTTTTTGCATACTCTTTCGCATACTCCTTTTCCGCACTCTTTTTGCACGTCCTTTTTGTGGCCGTTCTTGGGAGCCCTTCAACCGCCTGTTTGAAAATTTCATCCCGGTTTGCCTTTTTCAAATCGGTTTTTTTCCGCTCTCCCCTCGTTTTTCCTCTCGCGGCCCTCGTTGTGCGGATTTCCGGCGCGGTTTCCTGTAAACTTTTTGCAAAAATATTTACAATCCCCGGAAAATGTGTTATAATGGGGGTTAGGCAAATTCCCTGCCCGCAAATCTCAGGAAAGGGGGCGTTCCCTTGCCGATTATCCCCTTTTCGGTCGGCGACCGTCTAGAGCTGAAAAAGCCGCATCCCTGCGGGGGCCGCCTTTTCGCCGTTCTCCGCACCGGCTCCGACGTCAGAATCCGCTGTATCCTTTGCGGTCGGGAGGTCGCCGTCCCCCGGCTCAAGCTCGAAAAGAGCATCAAAAAAGTACTCAGTGAGGAACCCGAAACAAAATGAAAACCGATATGCGAACGAAAATTTACGATTTCTGGGTCAGATACCGGTTCCTTCTCGTGGCCTTTGTCATCCCGGCGCTTATCATGTGGATGATTTACATCGCCATGGAGGTCTACCCCTTCGGCACAAGCTCGGTTCTGGTGCTCGACCTGAACGGGCAGTACGTCTATTTCTTTGAGGAGCTGCGCAAGAAGGTTCTTCAGGGCGGCAGCTTTCTCTACAGCTGGAGCCGCTCGATGGGCGGCGAATTCATGGGCATCTACGCCTATTATCTGGCCAGTCCCTTCTCCTTCCTGATCGCCCTTTTCCCGGAGAATCACATCACGGAGGGCCTCCTTCTGATTATCCTCCTGAAAACCGGCGCGATGGGCGGCACGATGGCCTATTATCTCAACGCCACCCGTCCCACCAAAAAGCTGAACGTCATTCTCTTCTCCACCTGCTACGCCCTCTGTTCCTACGCCATCGTCATGGCCAACAACACCATGTGGATTGACAATCTGATCCTTCTGCCCCTCGTCACCCTCGGTATCGAGCGGCTGATCTGCAAACGTCAGTTCAAGCTCTTTGTCGTCACCCTCGCCATGGCGATTCTTACCAACTATTACATCGGCTACATGACCTGCATCTACGTAGCCCTCTATTTCTTCTACTACTACCTTGCCCACGACAATCACGGCGAAAACAATTTCTGGCTGGAGGAAAACCACTTCTTCAAATCCTTCGGGCGGATCCTCCTCTATTCCGCCATCGCCGTCGCCATTGCCATGGTCATCATTTATCCGGCCTACACCTCCCTTCAGTTCGGAAAAAGCACCTTCAGCAAGGCGACCTTCTCCTTTACACAGCGCTTTGATTTCCTTGACTTCTTCGTCAAGCTCTTCCCCGGCTCCTATGACACCGTCCGACCGGAGGGCCTTCCCCTCGTCTATGCCGGAACCCTGACGCTGATCCTCGTCCCCATCTATTTCATCACCTCCCGCATTCGCTGGCAGGAGCGGATGATGAGCGGCGTCTTCCTCTGCTTCCTGCTCCTCTGCTTCAACATCAACGCCATCGACACGGTATGGCACGGCTTCCAGAGGCCGAACTGGCTGAACTACCGTTACAGCTTCATGTTCATTTTCCTGATGCTCGTCATGGCCTACAAGGCCTTCGGCTATCTGAAATACGTCAATTACAAGCACGTGGTTTTTGTCTGCGGCGTCTTCGTCCTCCTGCTTGTCGTCATTCAGAAGCACGACTACAAATGGGTGGGGGATTTCCGCTGTATCTGGCTGAGCATTCTCTGCCTCGCCGTCTACGGCGTCGCGCTCTGGTTTGAATATTCCGGGAAATACCACGGGCTTGTCACCCCGATCATCGCGATTTTCGTCTGCATTGAACTCTTCACCTCCGGGCTTCTCCACACCATCGACCTCGACAAGGACGTCGTCATCAGCTCGCGGAATTCCTACAACAGCTTTATGGAAAAGGTTCGCCCCCTCGTCGATTACGTCAAGGACTACGACGACTCCCCCTTCTACCGGATGGACAAGAATTTCCACCGCAAGACCAACGACGCGATGACGCTTGACTACTACGGCATTTCCAATTCCACCTCGACGCTGAACAAGGCGGTCATCAATATGCTGCACCGCTACGGCTACGCCTCCGCCTCTCACTGGACGGAATACCACGGCGGAACGCCGGTCTCCGACGCGATGATCGGAATGCGCTACGTTCTCTCCGACAGCAAAATCGAAAACGACGTCTGGAGGGAAATTTTCCACGACGAAATCAACGACTACTATATCTACAAGAATCCCTACGCGCTTTCGCTGGCCTATGCCGCGAGCGAAAAGGCCGCGGGGTTTGAAATCACCGATTACGAGTCGCCCTTTGAGCTGATGAACGCGCTGACCGCTTCCCTTACCGGGGAAAGCCAGCCGATCGAAATTTTCAAGGAACAGAAGCTCATGTCGACCGATTTCACCAACATCGACACCGGCTTTACCTCGAAGCACAGAAAATACAGCAAAAAGGCCGGGGCCACCTCGGCGCACATCGACTACACCGTCTCGGTGAGCGGCGGCGTGCCGATCTATATGTACATTCCGACCGACTATCCGCGGGAATGCACGCTGAAGGTCGACGGGGTGACGATGGGAAGCTACTTCGGCAACAAGACGGATCACGTCATGTACCTCGGCATCTTCGACGAGGATCAGGAGATCACCGTCACGCTGGAGCTTAAGGATGATCCGATTTACATCATGACGAATCAGCGCTACTTCTTCTCCCTCGACGTCGACCTCTTCAAAGAGACCTTCGGAAAGCTCGCGGAGGGAAATCTTGAAATCACCTCCTTCGAGGATACCCTCATTCAGGGCAAGGTGACGGTGCCGGAGGGGGATTCCCTGCTCTACACCACCGTTGTCTACGACGAGGGCTGGAAGGTCACGGTCGACGGGGAGGAGGCGGAGCTCGTCATGACGAACGACGCTCTGCTTGCCGTTCCCATCACCCCCGGCGAGCATGAGGTCGTCCTCCGTTATCTGCCGAAATGCTACACGGTAGGCTCGACCATTTCCCTGCTCGGCGTTGTCGCCTTTGCCGGAGCCATCGGCTTTGACGAATGGAAGAAGCGCCGGGAGCTGAAACGCTGGGCGGCGGAAAATCAGATTTTCTGATCCCAAAATCCTGACTTTTTCGGCGGAAACGCCGGGGCATGAATAAGAAACGCATCGGGGGCTCACCCTAATTCCGGAGGTGAGCCCCATGCAAAAAAGACAGCAGATTTTTTTGGAATATCCCTTCATGTTCAGCGCCGGCGCGGTGCTCTATGCCGCGACGGAGGTCGTCTATCGCGGGTACACCCACTGGACGATGGTGGCGACCGGCGGCCTTTGCTCGGTTCTTCTTCATATGGAAAACAGGCGGCTCCGGCCCCGGCGGATGGCTCTGCGGTGTCTCGTCGGCGCCGCGACAGTGACGGCGGTGGAATATGCCGTCGGGACGCTGGTCAACCGCGTTCTGCGCTGGAACGTCTGGAACTACTCGAAGCAATTTCTCAATCTTAACGGTCAGATTTGCCCGCTTTTTTCTTTTTTCTGGTTTCTTCTCTGCTTCCCCGCCCTTTCGGTGAGCAGCTACGTTTCCGACAACATCGGCGTGATTTTTCCCGCTCGCCGCGCAGACGGAGAAGAGAATTGACGCGAGGCGCACAAAAGAAACGAAAAGACTGGGAAAACCCGTGAAAGCTCGGGGAATCCATGAAAGCCCATGGAACTATGAAAGCCTGTGGAACCGTGAAAGCTCGGAAAACTTGGAAAACCCGGGAACCGGGGAAACCCGGGAAAACCGGGAAAGGCCGAGAAACCGGGAAAGCCCGGGAAACCGTAAAAATCCGGGAAACCGGGAAAGCCCGGGAAACCGGGAAAGCCGGAATTCCGGGAGCCGAAGCATAAAAACCGCAGAAAAACCGAAAGCCCCGGATAAATGCGGGGCGGAAAACATAGACTTTTACAGGCATCTGCCGAATCCTATAGGAGGGCTGCCGGACCCCGGCGCTTTACCATGTCCAACAACCGTCAGAAAACTCAAAAAGAACGCCTGCTGATTCTTCTCCTTGCCATAGGCGTCGCCGCGATTCTTCACTTTTTCCCGCAGATCAAGGACTTCTTCGCGGGGCTTGTCCACGAATACAACCCGCCGCGCACGGTCACCGAGGTAAGCGGAGAGCTGGCGGTTCGTTTTATCGACGTCGGGCAGGGAGACGCCTCTCTCATCGTCACTCCCGACGGCACCGCCATGCTGATCGACGCCGGAATCCGCGAAAAGCAGGAGGAGCTTGTCAGCTACCTCAACGCCTGCAAAATCACGGTTCTCGACTACTTCGTGCTGACCCATCCCCACGCTGACCACATCGGCGGGGCGGAGGCGATTTTTGACGAATTTGAGGTGAAAAATGTTCTTCTCCCCGACGCGGTGACCGACACGGCTGTCTACGAGCGGGTCCTTCGGAAAATCGACAGCGAAGGCGCCGCCGTTCACGTGGCGGAACCGGGGAAAATATATGAGCTCTCCGACGCCCGCTTTACCCTGCTCGGCCCGGTGGAAAGCTACGACGACCTCAACAACATGAGCGTTGTTCTCCGCCTCGACTACGGCTCGACGTCCTTCCTGTTTACCGGGGACGCCGAGTCGAAGTCGGAGGCGGATATGCTGAAGGCCTTCCCGGAATCGGCCTTTTCCGCCGACGTGCTGAAGCTCGGGCATCACGGCTCCTCCACCTCGACCAGCGAGGAATGGCTGAGCGCCGTTCATCCCTCCTATGCCGTCGCCTGCTGCGGAAAGGACAACGATTACGGCCATCCCCACCGCGAGACGGTGGAGAAGCTGGCGCGCCTCGGGATTCCCCTGCTCCGTACCGATCTCTCCGGCGATATCGTCTTTTCGAGCGACGGCAAAACGGTTACTCTCCGTTCGCCGGGTCCGGAGGAATCATCTCCGACACCGTGACGAAGGTATAGCCCTGCTTTTTTAGCTCCGGCAGGAAGATTTTCAGGGCCTCCGCCGTGTGGCCCTTGCCGGAAATATAGTCGTGGCAGAGGATGATGCTGCCCGGCTTGGTGTTCCGAAGGACGGTGTCGGCGATTTTCTGCGCCGAAAGATGCCTCCAGTCCTGCGTATCCACGGTCCAGAGTATGGGGAGATAGTCAAGCTCCTCCAGCGTTTTGGCCACCGTCCCGGAATAAACGCCCTCCGGCGGGCGGAAGAGGCGGGGCCGGTATTCCTCCAGCCGAAAGAGAATGTTTTCGGTTTTCAGAATTTCGCCTCTCAGCGCCTCTTCCGTTATGCCTTTCAGGTGCGGGTGGGAATAGGTGTGATTCCCGATCTCGTGCCCTTCCTCAAGCTCCCGCCGCAAAAGCGGAAGGTTGCCCTCGGCGTTTGAGCCGATGACAAAGAAGGTCGCCTTCACGCCGTATTCCGACAGAACGTCAAGAATTTCCGGCGTGTTGCGCTTGTCCGGCCCGTCGTCGAAGGTGAGGCAGATCTTCTTCTCACAGCTTTCAAATCGCCGATAGGGCCCCAGCGCGGCGGCGCTTCCCACCGAGAGGATTCCACACGCCGACGGTATCCTTCCTGCAGACGGGACACTTTCCGCTGACGGGACATTCCCCGCAAACAGAGCATTTCCCGCTGACGGGGTATTCCCTGAAAACGGAGCACTTCCCGCTGACGGGGCTATCCCAGCCAGGGGAGCATTTTCCGTTGAGCGTGCATTCCCAGCAAAAAGAACACTTTCTGCTGACGGGGTATTTTCCGAAAAAGGAACACTTCCCGCTGACAGGGCAATCCCAGCCAAGGGAGCGTTTCCCGCCGACAAGGCTCGCTCCTGCGGCAGAATCCCTCCCGCCAAAAGGACTCCTCCCGCCGCCAAAAGGGCAAGCGTCAGGCAAAAGCCGAGCGCGGCCCGCAAGGCCCCTCCTCCGCCATTGCCGAGAGGGCCTTTTTTACGGAGTCCGCATTCTCGTAAGCTCATACAGCGTACCAAAGCGGTAGCCTTCCGCTTCCCATGCGTCAAGGAGGCCGTCCAGAATGGCGGCGTTCGTTGCGGAGGTCGGATGGAGAAGGAGAACCTCCCCGTTGTGGGTATGGGCAAGCACCTTTTCCTTCGCCTTTTCGGGGCTCATCTGCTTGCCGTTGTCCCAATCGGCATAGGCATAGCTCCAGAAAACCGTCCGATATCCGCAGTCGGCGGCGCATTTCAGATTCCTCTCGCTGAAGCTCCCTTCCGGCGGCCGGTAGAAGGGCGCCAGCGGCGTGCCGCAGACCTGCAGCATCAACTGATTCAGCGACTCCAGCTCCTGCCGGAAGGCCTCGGGATCGGTGACCTTGGCCATATTGCGGTGACGGTTGGTGTGATTGCAGACAAGATGTCCCTCCTCCACCATCCGTTTCACCAGCTCGGGATTTCTCTGTATCAGATTTCCCAGCACAAAGAAGGCCCCCGTCGCCTTGTGTTCCTTCAGAATATCCAGAATTTTCCCGACGTTGCCATTTTCGTACCCGGCGTCGAAGGTGAGGTAAATCACCTTTTCCCCGGCGGGCACCTTTTTGTCAAGATAGAAGCCCCCATTCTCCTCGACAAAGGAGAACTCGGCTGGCAGCTCCGGCGGCTGATGGTTGTCGTTGTTCTTGCAGTACCAGTGAAATTCCGCGGTCTCGCTCTTTCCTGCGTTCGGGACTGCCCCGACGGCATAACCGCTTTCCGATACGGCAAGCGCGGCAAGCAGTGCCGCCACCCATGCTTTCCGTTTCATGACTTTTCCCCTTATCGTCCGGATTGTTTGCGGCATCTTGCCGCACGTTTTATTTTGCGCGGTACGCCGCCCGTCATACGCGGCGGTTTTTGGGGAGACGGGGAGGATTTGGGAAAGAAAAGCGATTGGAAAAAGTACTATCTTTTGAAAGCGGGGCTTTTGGTCGATGTGCTCCTGAAAGCGAGCGTTTTTTGAAAACGAGAGCTTTTGAGAGGAAAGTGCTTTCTGAGAGGAATGCGATTTAAAAAACGAAAAATTTTTGAACGAGGAAAAATTTTTGATTCAAAAGAGCTCTCTGAGGAGAAAGCGATTTCAAAAAGCGGGGAATTTTTGAAAGCGGAAGCCGTGAGACGCGAATATCTTTTGAAAAGCAAAAATCTTAAAAAGCAAGGCAAAAACGCGGGCCTCGCGCATATTTTTCTTCCGAAAATGATTTTTATACGCCCTTCTCGACCGCTGTTTTCAATTGAGACAATTTTTCAAGCTCCTTTTGACGGTTTCCGCCGTTTTCCGACAATTTTTCGCTGTCCCCGCCGTCTTTCCCGCCTTTTTTACCTCCAAATTTCACCTGTCGCGCAATCGAGTAGGGCGGAATAGCTCCGCCCTCTCACACCACCGTACGTGCCGTTCGGCATACGGCGGTTCGGTTCTT
>CANQQT010000034.1 GCA_947626065.1 uncultured Clostridia bacterium
ACGAGCACGCCGCCGTCGTAGTCGAGGACGGTTTTGGTGAAGGTGGCGTCGGAGGAGGAAACGCCGGAGTCGGAGAGAGCGATTTCCTTGGCGCGGGAGGCGTCGATAGAGGCGGCGCCGGGATTCGTGGGTGTGCCGGGGTTGCCGGGATTGCTCAGCGCCTCGGAGGATTTTTCACGGATGGCGCCGGTCGTGGCGTCGATTTCGTAGTCGTACTCGCGAGTGGCGGTGTAGAACTCAATCTCGTAGACGAGCACGCCGCCGTCGTAGTCGAGGACGGTTTTGGTGAAGGTGGCGTCGGAGGAGGAAACGCCGGCGTCGGAGAGGGCGATCTCCTTGGCGCGGGAGGCGTCGACAGAGGCGGCGCCGGGATTCGCGGGCGTTCCGGGGTTGCCGGGATTGCTCAGCGCCTCGGAGGACTTTTCGCGGATAGCGCCGGTCGTGGCGTCGATTTCGTAGTCGTACTCGCGGGTGGCGGTGTAGAATTCCACCTCGTAGACGAGCACGCCGCCGTCGTAGTCGAGGACGGTTTTGGTGAAGGTGGCGTCGGAGGAGGAAACGCCGGAGTCGGAGAGGGCGATTTCCTTGGCGCGGGAGGCGTCGATAGAGGCGGCACCGGGATTCGCGGGTGTTCCGGGGGTGTCGGGATTGCTCAGCGCCTCAGAGGACTTTTCACGGATGGCGCCGGTTTTAGCGTCGATTTCGTAGTCGTACTCGCGGGCGGCGGTGTAGAACTCCACCTCGTAGACCGAAACGCCACCGTCGCGGTCGAGCTTCACTTCTTTGAAGTTGACTTCGGAGAAGGTCAGCCCCACGTCGGCAAGGGCGATTTCCTTGGCGTCGTCGGCGGTGATTTTGGCGGTGAGGGAAACCTTGGAGCCGTCGGACCCGACGAGCTCCACCGTCTTCTTTACCACCGAGCCGTCGGAGGCCTTGATCCAGTAGTCGTATTCGGTTCCGTCGGAGGTGAATTCCACCTCGTAGACGAATTGGCCCTGCTTGAACTCAAATTCGGCCTGCGCTCCCTGCGCGGTAACGGGGTCGACTCCGGCGTCGGCAAAGGCAAAATTCTTGGCGTTGTCGGCGCCGATCGAGGTGCTCTGCGCGATGGCTCCGGCGGCAAAAACCGAGCCGGTGCCGAGCACGGCGAGGGCGGCGAGGAGGCAGCCGACGGTGACGGCGGCCTTTTTGGGCGTTACAAAAAACTTCTTCATCTTCATGGGGAAAAGCTCCTTTCCTGAGTTTACGGTCTCATTATAAAGGAGAAAGATTAAAAGAACATTAGAAGGAAAAATTTTTTTGAAAAATACGAAATTTTTTTGGAAGTCCCGGCCCCACGGGAGGAAAGGACTTTTTTGGGAGGCTCTGCCGCATCCTTGGCGTCGGCTTCCGACGTTTTCAGGCCGTGTCCCCGGCGGGGCTTTTCTATTATATAAAAAGGTAGCTTTTCGATTTCGCGGGACGGGAATTTCATAAACGGGAGGGTGGGTTTCCGCGCTTTCGGGGCGAAAATTTCACAAATAAAGCCGTTTTTCGCTTTAAGATGGAAATTTCCGCGCGGCGGCGGGTCAGAAGGTGACCGTGAAGGTACTTCCGACGCCCGGCTCGCTGCTCACCGAAACGGTGCCACCGTGAAAGCGGGCGATTTCGCTGACCATGGAGAGACCGAGTCCCGCGCCCTCTCCGGAGCGGGAGGAGCTGACCTGATAAAACCTTCCGAAAATCTTTCCCTGCTCCTCCTGTGGAATGCCGATGCCGTCGTCGGCAACCGAGAGAAGGATATGCTCCCCTTCCTTTTTCAGGTTGACGAGAATTTTCCCGCCCGGCCTGCCGTAACGGTAGGCGTTGGCAATCAGATTGGAGAGGAGGCGGGTGAGGAGCTCGCGGTTGCCGGTAAAGCGAAGGCCCTCCTCGACCTTGCAGGAGAGGGTAATTCCCTTTTCCCCGATCAGCGCCATATCGGCGGAGAGGGAGGAAACCAACGCGGAGAGATCGAGCTCCTCGGAGGGGTAACGCTCCGTCCCCGACTCCAGTCGGGTGAATTCCAGCATATCCCCGATCATGCGGGACATACGGCGGCTCTGTCGGCGGATGATCCCGAGCGCTTCCCGGTATTCCTCCGGCGTCCGCTCCTCCTCAAGGGAGAGCTCGCACTGCGCGGAGATGACCGACATCGGCGTCCGGAGCTCGTGGGAGGCGTCGGAGAGAAAGCGCCGCTCGGTCTCAAAGGCGGCGTCGAGCTTTTCAAAGGTCTCGTTGAAGGTGTCGGCCAGCCGGTGCAGCTCGTCGTTGCCGGGCCCCAACGCGATCCGCTTTTTCAGATCCCCGTCGCGGCCGATCTGACGCGCCGTTTCGGAAATCTTCTGAATCGGCCGAAGCATTCTTTTGACGATGGCGTAGCCCCCGAAGCAGGCGATCAGCACGATGACCGGGAGGAGAATCAGCGACAGACGCGTAATCGCCGTCATCGGAACCGAGCCCTGCTCCTCCGAGACGACGCCGCGGAGCCAGAGGCCGTCGAGGCCCTTGGAGGTCAGCTTCCGGTCGAAAACGTAATAGGTCATGCCGTCGGCTTTGACGGTCTGAAGACGGGAATCGGCAAATTTCAGCCCGGCAGTCGCCATCGGAATCGGATTTTTCCCGTAAAGAAGCGCCGCGTCGGAGCGGTAAAGGGCGGTATATACAAGGTTGACCTCGTTCAGAAAGTCGTCCTCCACCTCAAGATATCCCGACTCAAAGGCGAGAAAATGCCCCGCCTCCTGACCGAAATCCACCGAGGACAGGTCGGGAAAATACCGGATCTCGTGAAAATTGTTTTCCACCGTTTCAATCAGGTTGTCCCGCACCGTTTTCTGAAGAATCCTCTCGCTCACCGAGAGAACCGAAACGTAGGTGAAGAGGACGACGAGAATCATGGCGGCGGAGAACCAGAGGGTAATTTTGGCGCGCAACGAAAGTCCCTTCACGGCTTCTTTTCCTCCCGAAGGACGTAGCCTTTCCCACGGACGGTATGAATCAGCCGCACTGGGCTGTCCCCGTCGATTTTCTTCCGAAGGTAGCTGATGTAAACGTCCACCACGTTGGTGCCGCCCTCGTAGTCGAAATTCCAGATGTGATCCTCAATTTTTTCCCGTGAGAGGACGATGCCCCGGTTGTTCATCAGGTATTCAAGAAGGGCGTATTCCTTCGCCGAGAGGGAAATTTCCCGCCCGCCCCGCCGGACGGTGTGGGAGGCGCAGTCGAGCGTGAGGTCGGCGACGGTAAGAAGGTTGTCCGTCCTGCCGAAGACCGTGCGCGTCATCACGCGGAGACGCGCCGAGAGCTCCTCAAGCGAAAAGGGTTTGACGAGATAATCGTTTGCCCCGCTGTCAAGTCCCCGGACCCGGTCCTCCACGGCGTCCTTGGCGGTAAGGAGAAGAACCGGCACGGTTTTCCCGCTTTCCCGGAGCTTCCGCAGAACGGTCAGACCATCGGTTTTCGGCATCATAATGTCGAGAATGACCGAGTCGTAGTCGGCGCAGAAGAGGAGGTCGAGCGCTTCCGCGCCGTCAAAGCAGGCGTCTACGCTGTAGCCCTCGGAGGTCAGCTTCTGCACAAGAATGCGGTTCAAATCCTTTTCGTCTTCAGCTAAAAGGATACGCATGAAAATCCCTCCCGTCTTTTTTTACAGGCCGCGCGGCGGAGAATTGAGGTGGCTCGAAAGAAGGCAAAGCGCCTTTTATAAGCGGGATTTCGCGGACGCCCCGCCGGATTCCGGAATGCGGGAATAAGCGAACGCTTACGAAAGATTGGCCAAGCGCGCGCAGAACATCCCCGAACGCTTGCCGCCGCAGGCCCTTTCGGATTCCGATCCCTATACAAGTATAGCAGAATACGGAAAATTTTTCAAGCGGTGAACGCGACTTCTTTATTAAAAAAGGAAAAATTTTTCGGAGGGAATGGAAAAATCGAAAAGCGGGTAAGTGTAAAAATGGCTAGGAGGAGGTCGGGAGAAACACCGGGGGAACGTCGATGAAAAGAAGTTTCGCCGGGGACGAAGGAATGGAAAAATCAAAAAGCGGGAAAGCGTTAGAAACGGTGAAAGAGCGCCGGGAGAGCAAACGTCGGGCGCAAGCGTAGGCACGAAAAAAACATTCCATCGGGCCGGAAGGACAGGCAAGGAAAATGAAAAAGCAAGTGCAAATTTTGGAAAAAGAAGAAAGCAAAGGGAAAAACGCGGGAGAAGGGAAGATGAGGGGAGAAAAAGACGAACGGGCCGAAAAGGAAAAACAGGCGGGAACGCGGGAAAAACGGCGCGAAACGGGCGCCAAAAGCGGCTTTTGTAAGCGAACGCTTACATTTTTTACCTATCCCTCAAATATATAGAAGGTTTAAAAAATCATTTTTTGGGATTTTTTCAATAACTATTGACTTTTCGGCGTATTCGTGGTATACTTAAACATCGTTTTATCCTTTTGATAATATTGCGGCGAGAGTGCAGTCTTTTCCGTATTCCGTCCCTTTGGCAAGACAAAGTTTTCGCCCATGAGAGCCGGATGGCTTTCATGGGTTCTGTTATGGGGCGGGAAATGGAAAATTGCCGGGGCCGCGCCTTTCCGCCCCGATTTGCGGCGGCGGATTGCGGATATCGGATCGGGATAAAACGACAGTGCGAAATCATAAAAAACAGGGCGGCGTTTCTCGGCGAAAGCCACCGCTTTTTTACGTCAGGCATTTTGGGCGTCGGCAAGCCGGTCGGAGGCGATGTTTTTCCTTGAGTAGCGCTTTGCGCGGCAAGCGAAAATCGAGGATAATGAGTTGTCGGAACCGTTCGGGAAGGGTGAGAAGGAAATGAAGATTTCGGTCTATATCGCTTCCAACAAGCCCTACGCTTTCCCCGCAGATCCGGTGTATCTTCCGATTCAGGTGGGAAGGCAACTTTCGACTGACAGCTTCACCGAGGTAACCGACGGAACCGGTGACAATATTTCCGAGAAAAACAAAACCTATTGTGAGCTGACGGCGCTTTACTGGATGTGGAAAAACGACCGCGATTCCGATTATTTGGGGCTTTGTCATTATCGGCGGTATTTTGCCGGGCGGCGGTTCGGGAAAAAGCGGGATCGGATTTTGACTGGCCAATCGATTGAGAGCATCTTTGAGAAAAATCCCGCCGCGGTCATTGTTCCCAAAAAGAGAAATTACCTGTGGGACACGCTGTATTCCCATTATGCTCATACCCACGGCGCGGAGCATTTGGATATTGCAAGGCAGATTCTTGCCGCGCGCTGTCCGGAATATGTCGGCGCGTTCGACCGGACGATGAAACGGCACACGGCGTATATGTTCAATATGTTCATCATGAGCCGGGAGTCGGTAGTGGCGTACAGCAAGTGGTTGTTTGACGTTTTGGAAGAAATGGAAAGCAGAATCGACACCTCGGAAATGAGCGCCTTCGATGCAAGACTGTTCGGCCGAGTGTCGGAGCTTTTATTCAACGTCTGGCTTGAGAAAAACCGTATGTCCTGCGTGGCCGTCGGGTACGTAAACCTCTCCAAAACAAGATGGGCGGGGAAGATAAAGGCCTACCTTTCCTCCAAATTTTTCGGCAAAAAGCTGGAGCAAAGTTATTGAGGAACACATATGAAAATCATTTTAGCGGCGTCCGGCGGCGGGCATCTGGAACAAATCAAACAGCTGGATTCCCTGAAAGAGGAGCATACGGTGCGGTATCTTGTCACCAAAAACAAGGTCAACCGTTCTGCCAAGGAGTATCTTTTTGTTCCGGAGTTTCGCAACAACCGGTCGTTTGCTATAAAGGCTTTTGATCTGTTCCGGATTTTTGCCATGAGTTTTTTTCTGATTTTAAAGGAAAGGCCCGACGTTGTCATCTCTACCGGCGCGGCGGCTACTTATCCGATTTGTTGGTTTCAGAAAAAGCTTCGGCACAAAAAGGTAATCTATATCGAATCCTTCGCCCGGAAGGCCGGTGGGAGCAAGACGGGATTGATGGTCTATAAATTTGCCGACAGCTTTGTGGTTCAGAGAAAAGAATTGCTTTCCGTTTATCCGAAAGCGGTTTACGGAGGGATGATATATTAAGACGCTTGTCACCGTCGGCTGCTCAAGCTTTCGGTTTGACCGGTTGTTTCAGGCGATCGACGGACTGTGCGAACGGAGGATTCTGAATCCCGACGATATTACGGCTCAGACCGGCGAAATTCACTATCGGATTCAGAGATTTTCCCATTTCGACTTTGCCCCGAACACCGAAATGCAGGAGCACCAAAAAAACGCCGACCTCATCATCTGTCACGCCGGGACGGGCACGGTTATCGGCGCGCTCAAAAAGGGCAAAAAGGTGATTGTGTTTCCTCGGCTTCAAAAATATCACGAGCACGAGAGCGATCACCAGCTGGATTTGGCAAGGGAATTCGCCGAGGAAGGCTACGTGCTCTGCGCCATGAACGAGGAAGAGCTGGAACAGGCGCTCGGTCAAGTGGCTTCCTTCACGCCGAAGCCGTTTGTTTCCAATCAGGAAAATTTCTGCAATCTGATCCGCAGTCTGCTGTAAAGCGTCGGTTCTTTTCTCAAAGCGGCAGACGGTTTTAACTGCTTCAAAGGAGGTGGAAACGTATGTACGATGTTCTCATCGTCGGCTCCGGCCTGTACGGCGCGGTATGCGCCTACGAGCTGACAAAACGGGGCAAAAAATGCCTTGTCATAGATAAGCGCGATCATATCGCCGGCAACGTTTACACCGAAACCGTCGAGGGCATTCACGTTCACAGATACGGCGCACATATCTTCCACACTCATGATAAAGCCATTTGGGACTACGTCAACCAATTCGCCGAGTTCAACAATTATATCAATTCCCCGGTCGCGGTGTATCACGACGAGCTCTACAATCTCCCCTTCAATATGAACACCTTTTCCAAGCTCTGGGGCATCAAGACCCCCGCCGAGGCGATGGCGAAAATCGCGGCGGAAAAGGCGGCCTGCCGCATCGACGAGCCTAAAAATTTGGAGGAGCAGGCGATCAGCCTCGTCGGAACGACGATTTACGAAAAGCTGGTGAAGGGCTACACCGCCAAGCAGTGGGGCAGGCCCTGTACAGAGCTTCCGGCCTTCATCATCCGCCGCCTGCCGGTGCGGTTTACCTACGACAACAACTACTTCTCCGATCGCTATCAGGGGATCCCGATCGGCGGATATACGCAGATCGTCGAGAAAATGCTGGCGGGCGTCGAGGTCCGGCTGAGCTGCGACTTCTTCGACCACTCGGAGCTGCGTGAGGCGGCGAAAACGATCCTTTACACCGGTCCCATCGACCGCTATTTCGATTACCGGTTCGGCCCTTTGGAATATCGCAGCGTGCGGTTTGAAACCGAAATTCTCGATACGCCCAACTACCAAGGCAACGCGGTAGTGAATTATACCGATAGTGAGACGCCGTATACGCGCATCATTGAACATAAGCATTTTGAGTTTGACACCACCTCCCCGAAAACGGTGATTTCCCGGGAGTATTCGGCGGCGTGGAAGGTGGGGGACGAGCCTTACTATCCGGTCAACGACGGGACAAATACCGCGCTTTATAAAAGATATCAGGCGCTGGCCGCGAAGGAGAAAAACATCGTCTTCGGCGGACGGCTGGGGCAGTATAAGTATTACGACATGGACGACGTCATCGCCGAAGCGCTGAAAACGGTCGGGGCGCTGTTATGATTAAGGTCAGCGTGATTGTCCCGGTTTACAACGCCGAGAAATATCTGCACAAATGCTTCGATTCGCTGGTGAATCAGACGCTGAGTGAGATTGAGATTCTTGCGGTCAACGACGGCTCCACCGACGGTTCCCTCGCGATTCTTGAGGAATACCGGGAGAAATATCCCGAAAAAATCAAGGTGTTTACCAAGGAAAACGGCGGACAGGCCTCGGCGAGGAATCTTGCACTGAAGCACGCCACGGGCGAGTATATCGGGTATGTGGATGCCGACGATTACGCAGACGTTACAATGTTTGAAAAGCTGTATCGGAAGGCGGTCGAATCGGACGCCGACCTCACGGTCTGCGACCATTGGCGGGTGGAGAACGGGAAAAACCACTACGTTTCCTTCCCCAAATACCGAGAGCCCCGGGAAATGTTCAAAGCCGTGCTTGTCTCGCCGTGGAACAAGCTGTTCCGGCGGCAGGTTCTTACCGACTCCGGGGTCATTTTCCCCGAGGGATATATTTATGAAGACACCGCGTGGTTTGCCGAGCTGATTCCCTTTGTCAACAGCATGGCCCGCGTAAGCGAGCCGCTTCTCTTCCACGTAGTGCAGAAAAATTCCACCATGACGACGGCGCAGGGAAGACGTACCGCGCAGATCTTTCCAGTGATGAACGGTGTGCTGGACTTCTACCGGGAGCGCGGGCTGTATGAAGAATACAAGCCGGATCTGGAGCGGTTCTACACACGGATTCTTCTGTTCAGCTCGATGCGCAGAATTGCGAAGATTAAGGACAAACCTCTCCGCCGGGAAATGGAAAAGCGAACGCTCGACGAGCTGGAGGCCCATTTTCCCGATTTCCGGAAGGGATGCAAAGAGCCCGGCTGGCGGGGATGGTATATCAGGCACGCGTCGGGGGGGACGGTTTCCCTCTTTGCATTGCTTTTTAAGATTGCTTTGTGAAAGGAGAAGAAGGATGAAGTCGATTGTTCTGATTATTCCCTATTTCGGTCAGCTTCCGGCTTCTTTTCCCGCATGGAAAGCGTCGGCGCTCAACAATCCGACGGTGGATTTTCTCTTCTTTACCGACATAGACGGGCTACAGGACGAGGCCAATATCCGGACGGTGCACCTTTCTTTTGAGAATTTCCGAGAAAAAATACAGTCAAAATTTGATTTTCCGATATCGCTTGAGGAGCCCTATAAGCTATGTGATTACAAGCCTTCCTACGGGTATGTGCTGGCGGAGTATATCCGGGATTACGACTTTTGGGGACACTGCGACATTGACCTCATTTTCGGGGACATCCGAAAGTTTGTTACCGACGATGTTCTGAACCGGAATCAAAAAATTTTTGAGCACGGCCATTTTACCCTCTATCGCAACGATGAAGTGACGAACACGGTCTTTCTGCGCGGCCCCGGGTATGGGGATTGCGATTATAAAAAGGCGTTTACCTCCGACGATTCGATGTATTTCGATGAGTTTTTCGGAACGATGCCGATTTTTCGCAAAGAAAATATTCCAACCTATTACAATCGGAATTGCTTCTTTGAGGTGGAGCCGCGTGTCAAGAATTTTACCAGCTCCTATAAAAACTGCAGTCACGCCCTTTTCCAGTATCGGGAGGGAAGACTTTATGCCTTGAAGAGGGAAGGGGAAGCGATTTGTGAGGAAGAGCTTCTCTATGCGCACTTTCTAAAGCGGAAGATAGACTTTTCCGCCTTCCGTCCCGGAGAAAATTATTATATCCTTCCCAACCGCCTTGTCCCGGGAGATGACCCTCCTCGGGAAGAATGGTTTGTTCCCCACGGCGAAACGCTTTACCGTTTGCAGCAAAAAATACGGCACGTCAAGGAATACTGGAAGCGCTTCCGGAAGGGAAAGACGCGCTCCTTTCTCCGGTATAGGAGAGAGCGGAAGGCCTTTCGCTATGATTTGAGGGACGCAAAATCTCAGCTTGAGGAATATAGGAAAAGAGAATGAAGGTATCGGTTGCGCTTGCGTGCTACAACGGCGAGGACTATATCGGGGAACAGCTTCTCTCCATCAAGGAACAGACACGGCCAGTGGACGAGGTTGTGATTTCGGACGACGGTTCCTCCGACGGTACGGTGTCTGTCGTCAGAAGCTTTATTGAGCAAAATGGGCTGTCCGCAACGTGGACGCTTTTGCAGAACGAAAAGAATCTGGGATTTGCCGAAAACTTTCGGAGGGCGATCGATTCCACGACCGGAGACGTTTTCTTCCTCAGCGATCAGGATGACCTTTGGGTGCCGGATCGTGTAGAAAAAATGACGGCGGTCATGGAGCGGTACGGACATATCGGCGTGCTGAATACCGAATTCGTCACGTTTTCAAAAAGAGAAGAGCTTCAGGCGCTTTCCCCCGATCCTGGGGATGAAGCCGGTCCGGAGCAGATTCCCTTTCATCGGCGCACGAGGTATCTGCAGGCTCCCGGATGTGTGATGTGCGTGCGGCGAACCTTTTATGAGAGCGTCCGCGAGAATTGGTTTCAGGGTTGGGCGCACGATGAATTCCTCTGGTGTACGGCGGTACTGACAGGGAAGAATTTCCGGTGGAAATATGACTCGCTGCTGAGAAGAACGCATGAAAAACAAACCTCCGGACATTTAGGGCATTCAAGAGAGAAGCGCATCCTTTATCTTGAGACCCAAAGGAAAAGTAGCGAGTGCCTGTTGCGGATGGCGCAGGAAAAAAGAATGCCGCGGAAGGCGGTAACGCTTCTTCAAAAGAACTGCAAAATGTATCGGTACCGGTTGCGGCTGGTGCGCGATAAAAAGCGGGCGGCGGCGTTTCCCCTGCTTTTATATCTCGGATATTATGCCAGCGCTAGGTCGTATCCGGTGGAGCTTCAAATGGCGTGGAAAGGGAAAGTATGAATCAAACGCTTTCGTGTCGGAAAAGGAAGGAATGGCGGCTGTCCCCGGGAGCCGTTACCGGGACGCAGTTTTTTCACGCGTGCTGCTGGCTGTATATCGTGGGCTTCTTCCTTTTTCCCGACGGCTTCGGATTCCGACTTGGTTATCTGTGGTCGGCAAAACGGATACTGCTTATCGCCTGCTATGTGGGAATTCTCGCAAACCGCGAGAGGCTGAATCTGTATCTTGCCGACGTTAGAAAGGCCGTCGGGCCGAACATTTTGATCGGCCTCGACTTCTTCGTGAAGTTCTATACGGGAGTATACCGAACGGATATTTACTGCATTATCGGCATCGTCGAGACGGCTTTGATGTTCTATCTTCTTCTCTACATTATGCGTCATGAGCTGTCGGTGGAAAGAGTCTTGAAAATCGTGCGGGGCGTCCTTTTGATTCTGTGTCTCGAAGGAATCTGGGAGGCGTTGACCGGAATCAATTTGTTTGGGTATATCAGTTTTGCTAGCGACGGTTGGTCTTCATATGCCACGCGCGGCGGGGGAAGTCGGATTTGCGGAAACGCCCATCATTCCATTCTGTTCGGTGTTTCTCTGACGGTTCTTTTCTTCCTGTCCTGCGTAGATTACGAAAAGAAGAAAATGAGCCTCTTTCAGCATCCGTGGCTCTTTCTTCTTTCCACCGTCTGCGTCTTTTTAACGGGTTCCCGTGCGCCGCTCGGAATCTATATTTTGGGCCTCTTTCTGATCTGCCTTTTCAGCAGCAAGAACGAACGGGTAAAATCCTTTCTCTTTTTCTTTCTTTTCCTTGCCGTTCTGGCCCTGCTCACCATGGCCTTTTACCGAACGGAGTTCGGGCGGCAGGTGATGTATATGGTGGCCAATATGTGGGACGCTGTTTTCCGTACTCGGTATGCGGACAGCTTTGGAGGAACAGCGGAGGGAAGTACGCTCTATCGGGATGCCCTCGCTAAAGTGTTTGACCTTTGGTATTTTAACAAACTGGTGGGAAGAGGGGCGTCTTACGCCCTTTCGGTGGTCATCGACGGATTTTGGGTTCGCTCCTGTGATAATTCCTATGTAGGAACCTATATTCAGTATGCCTATCCGGGTCTTGCCGTGATGATCGGCCATGGCGTGACGATCCTCGGAGTTTGTTTGCGTGGGTTACGGAAAAAGAAAAACGGTTTGTTTGCCGCCATTTTTGTCGCGACTCTTTGCTATTTTCTGAACATATGGTATGTAGCTTCGATGGGAACCTATCCGCTGGTTTGGATGATGCTCGCCCTTTCCTACGTTGCCCTGACGGAGGGGAAGGAGAAGGGGGAGCCGGTTCCCGGTGAGGCTTGAACGCCGAGACAGGAATTTATAAATGAAATAATTTTTTAGAAAAGGATAAAACAATGAATTCTGAAATCGTAAGAAAAGAAATCGTGATCGACTGGAAAAGGATTTTCCTTTCCGTCGCAAAAAAATGGTGGTTGCTTCTTCTCTGCCTGATCGTCGGAGCCTTCTCCGGCTACGGACTCGGAAGACTGGCCGACGTGCCGGTGTATGAGAGCCAGGCGGTGTATGTGCTGAGCTACAGCGGCGGAGACAGCGTCGGTTCCATGGCGTCGGAATACAGCTTTTTGAGCCGGATTCTGTTCAACTGCACCGAGGTGTTGCGGCAGAATACCTTTGTGGAACAAATTGCTGCCGACATCAACGAAGGGGTATCGGAGGATTCCCCCGACTATATTCCCGCCGAGGTGCTGGCTCAGTGTATCCAGTATTCCTATTCCATGCAGGGAACGCTGATTTACGTTACCGTTGACACCGCAGACGACGAGCTCTCCTATCGAATCATCTCTTCCGTGACCAACCGCCTGCAGGATCATATTAAAACGTATTATAAGCTGGCGGGAATTGATTCCATGGTGTTCAGCCTGATCAATACCCCGGAGCAGCCGGAGGAACCGCTTGAAAGCCGTACAAGGATGTTGTTTACGATGATCGGCGCCGTGGCCTTCGCCTTCATCTGCCTTGCCATCCTTGTCTTTACGGCGCTGCTGGACAATCGGATCAAGACGGAAGACGATCTGAAGAACAAATACAACGTTCCGATCCTCGGAACGGTTCCCAATTTCTATGCCCCTGAAATTTACAAGGAAGGATATTACCGGTATGGCTCGAGTGCAAACTAAAAAGAGAGAAACAGAAAAACAGATGACGCAGAGGCTTCAGGAGACGCCCCCGTTCGCTTTGGTGGAGGCCTTCCGCAATCTGGCCTCCAACATCGGATTTGCCATTCCCAAGACACGGGAAGAGGGAGGAAGAGTCATCTGCATCAGCTCCGCCATTGCCGGAGAGGGAAAAACCACCGTGGCGGTCAATATGGCGATTTCCTGCGCAACAATCGGGGCGAAAACCGTCCTTGTCGACTGCGACCTGAGAAAACCGGCCGTCCGGAAATATTTTGATGTGAACGGGTCGAAGGGGCTTTTGGACTACCTGAGTGGACAGGCGGAGCTGGGCGAGGTGATCCAGCGGGAAGTGTCGAAGAATCTGGACGTCATCATCGGCAGACGTTCGGCGCCCAACCCGTTTGCTCTGCTGAAAAACGGCCTGTTTGAGCAGATGCTCAAGCAGCTGGAAAGGGAATACGACTATGTGATCATCGATACGCCGCCGCTCGGAATTGTTTCCGACGCGATTACCGTGGCCGCGCACACCGACGGGCTGATCCTTGTGGCAAGACAGATGGTGTCGACGCATCCGATGATTCAGCAGGTGATTGCCGATATTGATTTTGCCGGAGTGAACTTCCTTGGGTTTGTGTTGAACGATTACAACATGAAAAACGCGGGGAAGGAATATTATAAGAAGTATAAGTATAGTTATAAAAATCAGTATTAAATGCTTGGTGCAGATTGGAAAAACGGAATATGAAATTTAATTTGAAGGCGGTATATAGGCAACTTGGTGTATTTATAAAAGGTCTTTTTCGCAACTGCTTCAAAAAAAGTTTTTGCAAAAGAATAATTTCTAAAGGAAATTTCTATGATTTTCCAATCTATATTATATCTTACAACCAATTGGATTACTTAAAAAACACAATTTCATGGCTTCGTTCATATGGATACAAGAATATAACCGTCATAGATAATCATTCAAATTATGAACCACTACTGTCTTATTACTCAAATTGTGGTTGTAAGGTAATCAAAATGAAAAAGAATTACGGCCATAAGGTGTTTTATAGACACCCAAAATTTTGGTTTGTAAGAAACTTTAAATTCTATTGCTTAACGGATCCGGATTTAATGCCTGTGCCGGAATGTCCATCGGACTTTATTGAACTGTTTTTAACGATAATGAACGATTATTCGGAAATGTCGAAGATTGGATTCTCATTAAAAATAGACGATATTCCGGATGAGTATGATAAAAAGGATGAGGTAATTAGCTGGGAGTCCCAATATTACGCCCATGAAGTTGAAGCGGGGGGGGTATAAGCTTATACTACGCCAATCTCGATACGACCTTTTCTCTCCATTCTCCCGCCATTTTCACTCCGAATTTGGCGCATTCTTTCAAAGGAATCCGAACGGGAGTTCCCTATCAGGCACGACATTTGCCTTGGTATGTCTCCGAGGTGAGTGAAGAACGAAAGAACTATTTGGGCACTGCCAAAAAAAGTGTCAATCATTGGTGAGTTTTAAGAAATATGAAGCAGGAATTCTAACGGGTGAATAATTATGAAAATTGTAGCGGTTGTTGTTACATATAACCGAAAGAAATTATTGCTTGAATGCTTGAACGCCCTTTTTGGACAAACCAACCCGTTAGATGAAATTGTTGTTTTAGACAATGCGAGTACCGACGGAACCAAGCAAGAGCTACAGAAGGCTAGAGGTTCTTTTTAATGTCCGCTTTTAGACAAGAGTTGCTTTGAGGTTGAGCAAGGCCAAGAAAATCTTTCTCGGGTATGTGAGTTGTTGCGACAGACTGAATGAACGAAAGGCATTTAAAAATTTGAAAATCACGTATCACGTGGGAAACGAATTATGAGAGAGGCTGTTTTGAAAAATAATCTTAAAATTTCCAAGCATAAATATATTCATATCTTTTACCATCCGGGAACCATGTTTTTTCACCCCGTGTATGAAATGCTTCAAAACAATTTATTTGATATGTCGGAGCATCTCTTTGTTACCCCTTATGAAGAAGATTATGAAAAAATCAAACATTTAGGAAACGTTATTTTAGTGAAAACTAAAAAATATAAGAGCGCCAAATTAATCAATCTCTGCGGTGATTGTTGCGATTGGCTCATTTTGCACGCGATGTGTACTAACTCTCAAGTTTTATTTATTAAAAGAAAATATCTAAAAAAAATTATTTGGCGAAGCTGGGGACATGATGCTATTGATATTGGGATTGACTTGAAAAATGGCGTTTACTCATTTTTTCGTAGTCTTATTAAGTTTTTACTTGTCAGACCTGCTTGGAAAAGGAGAACACAAAAGTTTAAGGTCTGTGGCGGAGCAAATCTTGTTGATGAATTAAAATTATACGAAACCTTTGGACGTAATATTTCTTTTAAGCAGATGCCATATGGTGACCATTTATCTTCATCCATTTTTTCTAAAATAAAAGAAGAAAAAGGCCTCGCAGAAAATGAGGTTGTTTCGGTCATGATTGGTCACTCAGGAACAATTGCAGATAATCATTTTGAGATGATTAGAAAATTGGAAAAATGGAAAGACAAAAAAGTAAAGGTGCATATAATGTGCCCTTATATGGGCCTCGGAGATATTCCACGTTTTGACATGATAGAACAATATGTCAATCAAACATGGAACAATAATGTTGTTATCGAGAAAAAAATGAGGCCGTATGAAGAATATTTGCATTTTATAAATGATATGGATGTAATTATTTTGGACGGGAAAGAATCTTATGCATTGGGCAACGTTTGCTTAGCGGTTTCTTTTGAAAAAAAGATTTTTTTGAATAGGTACGGTATAATTAAAAAAGCTTTTGATATAGATGGCCTTCCAAATTTCTGTACAGATGAAATTGATAATATGTCTTGGGAAGATTTTACCAAGCCTGTGAAGTATTCAATGAAATCATATTCGTCGCTGTTTTGGAAGAGTCGCGAGTGCGTGGCCAAAAAATGGTATGAATTGTTTAGCGCATTAGATAAATAAGTGTTGCCTTTAGAAGGGTAAAGAATGATTAAGAAAAAACAGTAATAGGCGGTTCTGCTTGGCGGATGGGAACGAAGGAACAAAATATTTGGATAAGGGATTAGTTTCTATCTCTTATGCCCCATTTGTTTCCTTTTATCTTAACAGTAAAGCTGTGGATGTCTGCGGACTTCCCTATAAAAATTTTTTTATTTATATGGACGATACGGAGTATAGTAAAAGACTGATTTACTATTTTAAGCCGGGATATCTTGTTGGGAAAAGCATCGTGATTCATGGAACGGGAGAAGGCGGAACCGGTCCGTGGGATTCTTACGAGAAAACAAGGATTCGACGAGGACGATATTTGATTCGTAATGCCCTAGTGACTCACAGAGAGTATCATGGCCGAAAGGCAATGATTCGCCTCCATTTAAGATATTTGAAATTAACTTTTCGATTGCTTTTTGGGAAAAGAGTTGCTTTGAGGTTGAGCAAGGTCAAGGAGGTCTTTCTTGGATATGCGGGTTATTACAGTGGATCGTATGACCGAAAGGCGTTCAAGAAAAGGTTTGAGAATCACAAACTGAGTGATGAGATGGATGTACAATAAAAAGGATATGTCAATATGAAAATAGCGGCTGTGGTGGTTACTTTTAACCGAAAGAAATTATTGCTTGAATGCTTGAACGCCCTTTTGGGACAAACCTATCCGTTAGATGAAATCGTTGTTTTAGACAATGCAAGTACCGACGGCACCAAGCAAGAGCTGCAGGAGGCGGGAATCCTTTCTGATGCCAGAGTGAAATATCTGCTTATGGAAAAAAACACGGGTGGTTCCGGCGGATTTTATTACGGCTCCAGACAGGCCTACCAGGATGGAGCCGACTGGATTTGGATGATGGACGATGACTGTATTCCGACGGAGACGGCTCTTGAAGAGCTTGTCAATGCAACAAAAATTACGGAAGGAAGTTTTTTCAGCAGTGCTATCTATTCCCCCGCGGGGGGGGGGGTAATAATCCTCCTTGCGTGGATAGTGGAAGCTTTTGGTACCAATATACAGAACACGGACTCGTTTCATTGGTGTGGGCAACTTTTGTGTCTTTTCTTGTAAACCGAAAGGCTGTGGAAAAATGCGGATTGCCATATAAGGAATTTTTTATATGGAACGATGATATCGAATATTCTAAACGGTTGATAAAATATTATGCGCCAGGATACTTTGTCGGCAAGAGTAAGGTGGTTCATAAAATCAGCGACGAGCCTCTTTTGACGGGTGCAAATGTAAAAAAAATTAATTTGCTGCATTATAGCATAAGAAATAATATGGTCATAGCAAAAGAATATGGAACCTATAAGGACGTTATAAAATTACACTGGCTCTATGGAAAATGGATTTTCCGTTTTCTTTTCAAAAACAAACATTACCGTATTCGGAAAGCAATGCAGGTTTTGAAGGGAGAATGGGAATTCTATATCGGGAACTATGATCGGAAGGCGTTCAAGAAAAGGTTTGAAAATCACAAAAGTTCGGATTCCCTTTCGGGACATTAAAAAAGACCAACTTTTGAGATTTTTGGGATTGTGAAACATTTGTGGAGGGAAGAGAGGTAAAAGAAAAGATGTTAAAAAGTTTATTGATAAAATTGCATATCTTCCCCCTGATAAAGCGTTGGTTGCTTTTTAAAAGGAGCGGCAAACGTATCTTTACCAACAGAAGCTCGGGTGCCGATACGGTGATTCTTGTTCTGACTGGGTACAAGCCGTTTTTATGGAAGGTTGTTTTTGAAAGAATCAAAGCTTTCGCTCCTCAAAATGCGGATGTTTGCCTTGTTTCATCGGGCATTTATTCTTCTGACTTGGAAGCGATTGCTACCAAATACAATTGGTCTTATCTTTCTACCAAGCGCAACAATGTTTGTGTGGCTCTGAACGTGGCGATTGACAGTTTCCCACAGGCACAGTATATTTATAAGATGGATGAGGACATTTTTGTTACAAAGCACTGCTTTTCCCATACCTTGAATGCATATCTTACGACTAAAGAAAAAAATTCCTTTTTCAAGGATCCCCTTTTTGTTGCCCCATTGATTCCCATTAACGGATTTACCTATGCCTTGATATTAAAGTACCTGCATTTGGAAGAGGAGTATTCTTCTCAATTCGAACCTGTACATATAGGCGGAGTGAACTGCATCACGACGAACCCGGATGCCGCAAAATTCATGTGGGGCGGGGGGGGGGTAATATTCCTCAAATCGACGAACTGGATGAAATATGCTCCGAAAACAGTCATGGCATTGTCCCTTGTCCTGTCTATTTTTCAATTGGCTTTTTCTTAATGGAACGAGCTATGTGGGAAAGGATGGGGTATTTTACAGGATGGAGGGGAACCGGTATGGGAGCAGATGAGATGAAACTGAATCAGTTTTCTGTTACATATTCTTGTCCGAGGTTAATTGCGACCGATACCTGTGTGGGACACTTGTCCTTTGGGGGCCAAAACGATGCAATGAAGAAATATTATCTTGAAAATAAGATGAAATTTAAAATAAAGGGCAAATAATTTGCGCCTGACTTTTTGTTTTAACTGTTGGAGTAGGGCGTCTTTATCGTACAATGTAGCCTTCTCCAATAGGTTATAAAAGAAGATTTTCTGATTCGCCGGGCGATTGAAAGTGAAAAAGTTGCTTAAGACAGGAAGAGCAACGAAATGAAAAAAAGTATTAAAAAAAATTATATATACAATGTCTTTTACCAGATTCTGACGTTACTGACGCCGCTTATTACATCACCGTATATCGCCCGTGTTTTGGGACCGGACAACATCGGCAAAGCAAGCTTTATTGGTTCTATCACGTCCTATTTTGTCCTGTTTGCGTCGTTGGGCATCGCCACTTTTGCAAGCCGGGAAATTTCCTATTTGCAAGACGACAGGAAAGCACGTACGAAGATATTTTGGGAGGTTAATATCCTTCAGGCGACGACGGCGTCGATCTGTCTTGCCGCGTATATTTTCTTCGCGCTGTTTCAGGAAAACAGAATTCTGTATTT
Organism: uncultured Clostridia bacterium; assembly: GCA_947626065.1. Classification (GTDB taxonomy): domain Bacteria; phylum Bacillota; class Clostridia; order Oscillospirales; family CAG-272; genus Colimorpha_A. The sequence continues at coordinate 18,829 of CANQQT010000034.1, forward strand.
GATTAGCGCTATCGGAATCCTCAATATCATCTTTGATGTCTCCTGGCTATACAGCGGCATGGAGGAGTTTGGGTCGCTGGTGCTCAGAAGCACGATATTTAAAGTGATCCATATCGTATATATTTTTACTTTTGTGAGAACGAAGGACGATTTGGTGCTGTATATGCTTGAATCCGCCTTTGGGCTCATTGGTTCCATGTCGTTATGGTTCAAGCTTCCCAAAATGGTGGGAAGGCCGGTGTGGCGGGAGTTGCACCCCTTTCGGCACATGGGGGTGATTCTCTCCTTATTTGTCCCGGCAATAGCGGTACAGATTTATACGGTGCTTGACAAGACGATGATTGGCGTGATTACGCACAATTCCTTTGAGAACGGTTACTATGAGCAGGCGATGCGTATATCGAAAATGACGTTGGGTCTTGTTACGGCGCTCGGCGGAGTCATGGTCCCGCGAATCGGTCAGCTTTTTTACAAAAATGACATAGAGCAAGTACGAAAGTATATGTACAGAAGTTACCGATTTGTGTGGTTCTTGGGAATCCCACTTTGCTTGGGAATTATTATGACAGCGGGCAACTTTATCCCTTGGTTTTTGGGGGATGGATATGATGAAGTTGTGACTTTATCTGCCATTCTTTCCTTTTTGATCTTGGCGATAGGTATTAGTAATGTCACAGGTGTGCAATATCTGGTGCCTACGCAGCGACAAAATATGCTTACAATATCTGTTGTAACAGGTGCAGTGATAAATTTTGTGTGTAATATGTTTCTGATTCGTTTCTTTCAGTCAACCGGTGCAGCTATTGCTTCTGTTGTAGCTGAAGTTTCTGTTTCGATAGTACAACTTGTGATTGTGAGAAAGGAACTGTCTTCTTGGAAGATTCTCAAAAGCGGAACACACTATTTCATTGCAGGCGCAATCATGGTTGTCGTGCTGTTTCCCTTGAAAATATGGTTGGCTCCCTCCGTTATCAATACATTCGCCATGATCTTTTCGGGTGCGGCGGTATATTTTCTTGCACTCTTCATTATGAAAGATGAGTTCTTTATCTCAAATGTGAAAAACCTTCTGCAAAGCGTTAAGAATATAAAATCCAAGATAAGGTCATGGCGCTTCTCTCATAAAATGTCAGAACACGCATATAAAAATCATTTGCGCGGCTGGTTTAAAAATATTTTAAGCGATTTTTAAAATATTGAAGCAAGCGAGGAAAGGAAATATGAAAAGCTTCACACTTACCGAGACTCTCCTCGCAGCCTTCATGGGTGCCTGCGTTTACTGTGTCCAATTTCTTCACTTGAACGACTGGCTGACTCTTCTTATCCAAGTCCCGCTCGGCGGTGTCATCTATATTGGACTGTCGAAGTTGTTCAAGTTTGAAAGCTTTGAATACATCGTCGGCATATTGAAGGATTTTATTTCTTCACGTAAAGAAAGGAAGAAGACGATATGACCAGCTTTTACACACGGGAAGAGCTTGTGCAGTTCGGATTTTCTTCCGTCGGTGAGTCGGTACAAATCAGCCGCAAGGCGAGTATCTACGGGGCCGAACGGATTTCTCTCGGGAACCATGTCCGGGTTGATGATTTTTGCGTTTTGAGCGGGGAAATTACCGTTGGAAATTATGTTCATATTTCCGCCGGAGTGTGTTTGTTTGCCGGGGATGCCGGTATCGTATTTGAGGATTATTCCGGCATTTCTTCCCGAAGCGCTGTTTACGCTATTTCCGACGATTATTCAGGAAAGTTTCTTGTTAATTCTACGGTTCCCATAGAGTATCGTCATGTGATTTCTGGTAAAGTGACCGTGGGAAAATATTCGATTATCGGCACGGGTTGTACGGTTTTACCGGGAGTGAACATTGGCGAGGGATGTGCGTTTGGCGCAATGTCGCTGATAAACAAGAGCACACAGCCATGGGGAATATATTATGGAATTCCTTGCAGAAGGGTAAAGGAACGAGAACGTATGTGTATGAAATTGATGGATAAGGAAATTGCTTCCAGAAGCGGGGGGGGG
>CANQQT010000035.1 GCA_947626065.1 uncultured Clostridia bacterium
TCACTCCTTCCTTTGCTTCTATTATACCATATCTCGCTAAAAAAATAAAGCCCTTGGGGGACTTTGTCTTCAGTCTGAAAGTCCCGGCGAAGGCCTTTTGGGGCCTCCGCCGGGACTTTTTATGTTTCTTTCGGCGCTTCTTCACTCTGAGGAGACGACTGCTCCGCAGCTTTCTCAGAAGCCGCTTGCGCGGCGGCATAATCCCGCTCGCGGATTTCTACGTGCCGAATTTTCCCGCTGAAGGTCTTCGGCAATCTGTCCACATAGGAGACGATGCGCGGCGCTTTATAGTCCGCCGTCTTACTTTTGACAAATTCCCGGAGCTGATTCGTCATCTTCCGGTCGGGTAAGTAGCCTTCCCTCAAAACCACCGTCGCCTTGACGACAAAGCCTCTCTGCTCGTCGGGGACGCCGGTCACCGCGCATTCCATCACGGCGGGGTGTCGAATCAGCACGCTCTCCACCTCAAAGGGGCTGATGCGATAGCCGCTCGACTTGATCATATCGTCCATTCTTCCGACGAACCAGAAATAGCCGTCCTCATCCCGCCACGCGATATCGCCGGTGTGGTAGAAGTCGCTGTCCCACGCGGCGCTCCCGGAATCGGAAGCAGAGGAGGGTGGAATGCAGATCCCAGTCTCGCAGGCGAGGGTAACGCCTTCTCGTCTCCGGATGACGATTTCCCCCGGCACGCCGACCTCCGTTTCCTTCCCGTCTTCCCCGACAATCAGCGGGCGGTAGAGCGGGGAGGGCTTCCCCATCGCGCCGGGGCGGGTTTTCTCTCCGATAAGATCCCCGACGAGAAGCACCGACTCGGTCTGCCCGTAGCCGGCGTGAATGTCCAGCCCGGTCAGCTCCTTGAATTCCTCCACAATCGTGCGGTTGATGGCTTCCCCCGCCGTTGTGGCATAAGAAACGTCCGCAAATCCGTTTCCGAGCAGACGGTTCTTGACGAAAAAGCGATAGATGGTAGGCGGAGCGCAGAAGGTCGTCACGTGATATTTTTTCATGACCTCCAGCATCCGCACCGCCGAAAAGACGTCGTAATCGTAGGCCATGATCGCGCTTCCGCAGAGCCACTGCCCATAGATTTTTCCCCACGACGCCTTGGCCCAGCCGGTATCGGCCACCGAGAGGTGAAGGCCTCCATCCTGCACATTGTGCCAAAGAAGCGCCGTTTGCAGGTGCCCGAGGGGATAGGTTCCGTCCTGCATGACGATTTTCGGCCTTCCGGTGGTTCCGGAGGTGAAATAAAGGAGAATCGGATCCTCCTTTTGGGTAGGAACCCGATCCATCACAGTGGGGCAACCGGCGATTTCGGTATCGATCCGATGGTATCCCACGCAATCGGCGCCGACGCAGAAGAGCCTGCGAACGCCGAGGCACTCCGAGGCCGCCTCGGCGACCTTATCGCAGAGCGCCTGCTCCCCGATGCAGACGACGGCGCGAATGGCGGTTTTTTCCATCCGGTAGACAAGGTCGTCGTGATTCAGCATATAGGTGGCGGGAAGCGCGACGGCGCCGAGCTTATGAAGTGCGAGAAGCACGTACCAGTAGGTATAATGCCTCTTCATCAGGAGGAGAACGCGGTCTCCCTTCCCGATTCCGTTCTGCGCAAAGTAGTTGGCCGCCTGCGTCGAGAGACGGGAGAGATCGGAGAAGGTGAGAACCCTCTCGTGGCATTCCGTCTTTTCATAAAGCGGACAGCTTTCGTCCTGCACCCACACCAGCGCCCGGCGGTCGGGATCCTCCGAAGCGATGCGATCCACGACGTCATAGGCGTAATTGAACGACTCGGGGGCCGAAACGGTCATTTCTCCGTTTTCGGCAACCGAGAAAAATTCTTTATAAAGCGGTTTCATTGCCGGATACTCCCGTTTTCCTCAAAGATTCCGATTCGGCGGAACCGGTTATAGCGTTCCTCCAGAAGCCGGGGAACCGACATGGCACAAAGGGCGTGAAGGTCGCAGAGAAGCCGGGTCTTGATTTCGCCGCACATCTTGTCAAACCGGTCGAAATCCTCCCGGAAGATATCCTCCGCGACGCCGAAATCGACCATATCCTGCGCGGTGATGTGCAGGCAGGCGGCGGCGTCCTGAACGCGGGAAGCGTCCTTCCAGAGAATGCTTGCGCAGCCGTCCGGCGTGATGACCGAATAGACGGCGTTTTCCAGCATATACACCCGGTCGGCGGAGGCGAGCGCCAACGCGCCGCCGCTTCCTCCTTCTCCGATCACCACCGAAAGCACCGGCGTGCGCAGACCCATCATTTCAAGAATGTTCTCGGCGATGGCCTGTCCCTGTCCTCTCTCTTCCCCTTCGGCGCCGGGATAGGCTCCCAGCGTATCGACGAGGCAGACGACCGGGCGATGGAATTTCTCCGCCTGCTTCATCAGGCGAAGCGCCTTCCGATAGCCCTCCGGCAGAGGACAGCCGAAGTGCTTTTTCATACGGTCGTTCAGGTCCTTGCCCTTATCGATGGCAATATAGGTCACCACCTGATCGCCCAGATAGCCGATTCCCGCCATAATCGCGGGATCCTCCGCAAAGCGGCGGTCGCCGCAAAGCTCAAACCGGTCGGTAAAGAGGGCCTCCACAAAGTCGTGTCCCTGCGGCCGATCGGAGGAGCGCACGATTTTCAATCTGTCGTAGGCAGTCATACTGCCTCCTTTCCGTGCTGGCGAAGCAGAAGCGCAATCGTCTCCCGCATCTTTTCCCGAGGCAGAATCGCGTCGGCAAAGCCATGCTCAAGAAGGAATTCCGAGGTCTGAAAATTTTTCGGGAGCTCCGCTCCCGTCGTCTGTTCGATCACGCGCCGTCCGGCGAAGCCGACCAACGCTCCCGGCTCGGCAAGCGTGATATCCCCCTCCATCGCGACGGAAGCGGTCATGCCGCCGGTCGTCGGATCGGTAAGGAGGACGCAATAGAGAAGCCCGGCCTCGCTGTGGCGCTTGACGGCGCCGCTGCATTTGGCCATCTGCATCAGCGAAACGATTCCCTCCTGCATCCGCGCACCGCCGGAGCAGGTGACGCCGAGCACCGGAAGGCGCATTTCGGTGGCGTATTCAAAGAGCCTTGTGATCTTCTCACCGACCGCCGAGCCCATGCTGGCCATAATAAAGCGGGAATCCATCACATAGACCGCGCAGGGACGGCCCCCCACGCGCATCACGCCTGTGACGACGGCGGAAAGCTCCCCCGTCGCATCCTTGGCCTTCGTCAGCTTCTCCCGATAGCCCGGGAAGCCGAGAAAATCCACCGAGGTAATACCGGCGTCAAACTCTGTAAAGCTGTCCTTGTCGGCAATCAGGCGAATCCGGTCGCGGGCGGGGATGCGGATATAGGCCCCGCATTCCGGGCAGATGAACTGACTGTCGAGAAGCACCGAGCGGAGGAAGGCTTTCTTGCAATGCGAGCAGGTCACCTCGTATTCCTCGTCGGAAAAAGGCACCCCTCTCGGCACGCGTCGCCGGGAAAACAGACCGAAACGCTTAACCATTTTCGTTCTCCTTATCCGGGAAGACGGCGAAGGAGAAGGAGGCGCTGACGCAAAGCTCCTTTCCCACATAGCCGCTGCCCTCGGCCCAATAGAACGGCCCCTTGCTTTTCTTGATTTCACAAACCGTCTCAAAGAGCTCGCCGGGACGAACCGGCCGCTTGAAGCGGACGCCGTCGAGGCCGGTGAAAAGGGTTTTGACCTTTCCGCCTCCCGCCGACGCGCCGAGCAGGACGCAGGTCGACTGCGCCAGAATTTCGCACTGAATGACCCCCGGCACAATCGGGTCGCCGGGGAAATGGCCCCGCAGGAAGAACTCGTCCCCCCGGATGAACTTTTTCCCGTGAGCCTTGCCGTCGACGATTTCCGCCTCGTCAAGAAGAAGCATATCGTCGCGGTGGGGCATGATTTTCATCAGCTCTTCGCGGTTCATCCCTTCACCTTCTTCAGTACGACGCAGGCATTGTGGCCGCCGAAGCCGAGGGAGGTAGAAAGCGCCGTGTCGATGGGGGTATGCACCGCCTTATTCGGCGTATAGTCAAGGTCGAGCTCGGGATCCGGCTCGTTCAGATTGATGGTCGGAGGAACGATGCCCTCGTTCAGCGCCAGCAGGCAAGCGATCAGCTCGGCAGTCCCCGCCGCGCCGAGCATATGCCCTGTCATCGACTTGGTGGAGCTGATATGAAGCTTGGAGGCGTCCTCGCCGAAATAGGTTTTGAAGGCCAGCGTCTCCACCTTGTCGTTCATTTTGGTGCCGGTTCCGTGCGCGTTGACGTAGGTCGTCGCCGGGTCGTATTCCACCCCGTTCAGCGCCTGCGCGATGGCGCGCACCGTCTGCTTGGCACTCGGGTCGGGAGCCGTGACGTGATGGGCGTCGCAGGTCGCGCCGTAGCCGACGACCTCCGCGTAAATCTTCGCGCCACGGGCCACCGCGTGCTCGTATTCCTCAAGAACCAGCATAGCCGCGCCCTCGCCGAGGACGAATCCCCCGCGCCTCTTGTCAAAGGGGAGAGAGGCGGCGTTCGGATCGGCCGCCTGAGAAAGAGCCATACAGTTGACAAATCCGGCCACCGTCAGCGGATTGACGGCCGCTTCGGTTCCTCCGCAGATCACACCGGTGAGATAGCCGTCGCGGATGGCCCGGAAGGCCTCTCCCACGGCGGTGGAGCCGGTGGCACAGGCGGTGGCGAGGCACATGGTATTCCCGTGTGCACCGAAGCGGATGGCCACCTGTCCGGCGGCGATATTGATGATCATTTTGGGGACGAAGTGGGGGCTTACCGCCTTCATTCCGCCCTTGATGAGACGCCCGTCCTCCTCGCAGAGGGTGTTGATGCCGCCGACGCCGGAGCCGACGTAGACGCCGAGCTCATCCCCGTCAATCTTTCCGAGGATGCCGCTGTCGTCGACCGCTTCCTGCGCCGCGCAGACCGCGTACTGAACGTAAAGGTCGGTTTTGCGGCGGGTCAGCACGTCAAAGCAGGCGGAGGGATCGAAATCCTTGACCTCCGCGCAAACCTTGCATTTCGACTCCGTCGTATCGAAACGGGTGATCGGAGCGACGCCGCAGCGTCCCTTCCGAAGCCCGTCAAGATAGGCCTCCGCACTGTTTCCGATCGGAGTCACCGCTCCGATGCCGGTAATGACAACTCTTCTGCTCATTCTGAAATACCAAAGCCTCCCGAAAACGCCCAGTTTTCCCCTGACTTTTCGGAAAGCGCCCTTTCTTATTACGTTGGAAAAGAGGCAAGCCCCGGCACCCCTGCGGGCGCACGGCCTGCGGCTCTGTCGTTTTCTTTTTTACATGGCAAGTCCGCCGTCGACGCGGAGGACCTCGCCGGTGATATAATCGGCGTCGGGAGAGGCGAGGAAGGCCACCGCCTTCGCAATCTCCTCCGGCTTTGCGAAGCGCTTGAGGGGAATGCTGTCGATCAGCGGCTTCGAGCCCTCTCCGAGGGCCGCGGTCATATTCGTTTCAACGAAGCCCGGCGCCACGGCGTTGCAGGTAATGCCTCTCGACGCAAGCTCCTTGGCAAGGCTTTTGGTGAGTCCGATGAGCCCGGCCTTTGAGGCGGCGTAATTGGCCTGCCCCGCGTTGCCCATCATTCCGGAAATCGAAGAAACGCTGATGATTTTTCCGCTTCTCTGCTTCACCATCGCGGGAATGGCCTGCTTGGCGCAGTAGAAGGCGCCCTGAAGGTTCACCGAGAGGACGAGGTCGAACTCCTCCTCCTTCATCATCATCGCGAGCTTATCGCGGGTAATTCCCGCGTTGTTCACTAAAATATCAATCGTTTTGTATTCCGCGAGGATGGCCTTAAAGGTGGCCTTTACCTCCTCCGGCTTTGAAATGTCACAGCGGTAAAAGGTCGCCGAAACACCTTTTTCCCGAAGGGACGAAGCGGCGCTTCCCGCCTGTTCCTCTCCGCAGACGTCAAGAAAGGCGATGTTCGCCCCCCGCGACGCCAGCTCCAGCCCGATCGCAAGGCCGATGCCCCGCGAGCCGCCGGTTATGACGGCATTTTTTCCTGTCAGCATCTTGTTTCCTTTCCCCGTGTCAAACGGTCGGAAAGGGCCGTGGCACGGGCTTGTTTTAGGGCATTCCCCCGCCCCGGCAAAGGGATTCCCCTTTGCTGGGACAGGGGTTTGTTCCGGGGATTTTATTTTAAAAGGTCTTCCTCGGAAAGGACCTTTTCACAGCCGGCGAGGCTGTCGGTCGTATAGGTTCTTACTCCGGGAAGCGTCTTCCCGATGAGCTTGGCAAGGGTGTTTCCGACGCCGGCTTCGATAAAGACGTCGTACCCCTCCTCCGCCATTTCCCGGACCGTTTTTTCCCAAAGCACCGGGTGATTCATCTGGCAAGCCAGCGTTCCCCCGACGTCCTCCCCGTAAGGCTCCCCCGTATAGTTTGCGTAAACGGGCTTCTGCGGGGCTTTGAGCTTCAACGATTTTAAATGCTCCGAGAACGCGGCCGCCGCCCCGTCCATGAAGGGGGAATGGAAGCCCCCCGAGACCTTCAGCGGAATCGCCATTCCTCCGCATTCCTTCACGTCGGCCGTGAAGGCGGCGAAGGATTCCACGGCGCCCGCCACCGCGACCTGACCCGGCGCGTTATAGTTGACCGGGTAAATCTCGCGGTGTCTTCGGCAGATTTCCTCCACCTTCGCGCTGTCGAGCTTGACGACGGCGGCCATGGAAGTAGCCCTCTCTTGCGTAGCCTTTCCCATCAGCTCACCGCGCCGGGCCGTCAGGGCAAAGCCCTCCTCAGGGGAAAAGGCTCCGCCGAAGGCAAGAGCGGCCAGCTCGCCGAGGGAAAACCCGGCCAACCCGTCGGGGGAAATTCCTTTTTCCTCAAGATAGAGCGCCGCCGCCATATCGGCAAGATAGAGGCAGGGCTGTGTGTTTTCGGTTTTCATCAGCTCCTCGGCGTCGGTGCCGAAGAGGACGGCAAGCGTCCCGGGACGAAGCTCCTCGGCTCTGTCGAAGAGGGCGCGGACTCTTGCGCTGTTTTCATAGAAATCCCTTCCCATGCCGGGGCGCTGAGCGCCCTGACCGGAAAAGACAAACGCTATTTTACCCATGAGCTTCCCTTCCCGAGCAGAGCCTCACAGCCTTCGCAGACTTCTCTCAGAATGTCGGCCGCCGGCATTTCCTCTTTGACCATTCCGGCAATCTGACCGGCCAGCACGCTTCCGGTTTTGACGTCCCCCATCACGGCGGCGCGGCGAAGAGCGCCGGCCCCGAGGTTGGCGACGTCCTCCGCGGTCGTCGTCGGCTCATACTCGACCCGCAAAAATTCGCGGGTAAACGGATTTTTGATTCCACGGCAGGTATTTCCGCCGAAGCGGCGACCCGTCGTAACGGTGGAAATATCGGTGGCGCGGAGAACCATATCCTTGTAATTCTGGTGTACCCCGCACTCGGTGGCGACAAGGAAGCGGGTTCCCATCTGAACGCCGCAGGCGCCGAGCATCAGAGCCGCCGCCATGCCGCGCCCGTCGGCGATTCCTCCCGCCGCGAGGACGGGAATCGACACCGCGTCGCAGACCTGAGGAACCAGCGCCATCGTCGTCATCTCCCCGATGTGGCCTCCCGACTCCTGCCCTTCGGCAATCACGGCATCGGCGCCGGCACGCTCCGCCATCTTTGCGGAGGCAACCGAGGCAACGACCGGAAACACGCGGATTCCGGCCTCCTTCCACAGGGGAATGTACTTTCCGGCGGAACCGGCGCCGGTGGTCACCGCCGGAACCTTTTCCTCAATCACGGTTTTGGCGACCTCCTCGACGTGAGGGCTCATCAGCATGATGTTCACGCCGAAGGGCTTGTCGGTGAGGGAACGCGCCAAAGCGATCTGCTCCTTCAGATACCCTGCCTCCGCGTTCATCGCGGAAATGATGCCGAGACCTCCCGCTTCGGACACGGCGGCGGCCAACCTCCCGTCCGAAATCCACGCCATCCCGCCCTGAAAGACGGGATAGCGAAGGCCCAGCATCCGACTGATCGGCGAATCAATCATTGGTCGCCCATCAGGGACTCGATCTTCTCGACCAGAGCGCCCACGGTCGTGAGGGAAGCGTCGGGCTCAACGGAAACGCCGAAGGCGTCCTCCGTGTTCATCAGCATTTCGGCAATGTCAAGAGAATCCAGCCCGAGGTCGACGAACTTTGCGTCCTCGGTAATTTCATCGGGGCTCATTCCCAGCTTATCCGCAAGCATTTCCTTGACTTTTTCCAGTACCATAATCGTGACTCCTTGTTTCTTTTTTGAATTTTATTTTCCGGCAAAAATTTTTATTCCCCGCCGGAGGGAACGGCCGCTCTCTTTTTGCCCGCTGAAACCGGACGGTTCAGCCTCTCAAAGACGCGAATCAGCTTCAGAAGCGTGGTGTACATACTCTGTAACTCAAAGCGCGAAATGCTCTCATCCAGAGTATCGCCAATCTCCCTTGCGAACCGTGTGAGAGTCTGCCCCGCTTCCCGTCCCTTCGCCGTCAGCTTCAGCCGAACGCCGTAGGGCCGCTTTCCCTTTTCGGGCTCCGGATAGTCGAGGAGCCCTTTTTGCTTCAGCGATTTCACACCTCGGGAAATCAGGGATCGGTCGAGGTCACAGGCGCGGGAAAGCTGTTCCGCCGTCAGCCCGTCGCGGGCTCTGTTCAGCATATACACCATCAGAACCTCGCCGTTTTTCAAGCCGAGCGGCCTCACCCGGCTTGTCTTGATCCGTTCGAGGTTTCTGTGCAGGGTAGAAAGAACAACGGATAGCCGAATATACCCTTGAAGTCCGATATTATCTTTTTCCATCTCTTCCCCTCCTGTTTCCCTGTCTGTACAAATGTTGAGCGGTCAACATTTATGTTCCCTATTATAGCACAAAAAATTTGACCTGTCAATATTTTATCGTGATTTTCCTTCCGGCAAGGGACGTTTTTAACAAAAACCCGAAAAAATATGTGAAAAGCCGGGAAAAATCCCACGGTGGCGGCTTCTCGAAGCCGCGCTTACCGTATTTTCGCGAAGACGGAAAGGCCGAAAGGGCAAAAAACGAAGGCCGGAGAGGATGAAAAAGCAAAAAGGCGAAAGCGAAGGCCCGGGAGGCCGAAAAGCGAAAAACCCTTTCCCTGCCGGAAACGCCGCTTTTACCTCAAAATTCCCACCTTTGCGAAAATTTACGCAGAACGACGGGGAGCATCGCGTCGACCTGTCCGCCTCTTTCTATTCTTCGTTTTTCTCTCTTTTTCTATCCGCGGCGGAAGGCCGGGGCCGTCCGTTTTTTCCGTTCGCGGCGAAAAGCGGAACAACGGAAACACCTTTCGCGCCTGTGCCGGACGGCAAAGAATCTGCGAAATAAAAAACGTCCCTTTCAAAGAAAAAAATTTACATTTTCGTACTTGCTTTTGCCCTTCCGAGCAGATAAAATAAGAAAAATTTTGTTTTCCGGAGGAAAATTATGAGCGAACAGATCCCTCTTGACAGAGAGTGGCGCTTCTGCCGCGACGGACGCGACCTGCGCGAAAGATACCGGGGCGCATGGGGCGCCTACACCACCACGAAGACGGGAAAACGGTGCGATTACGCCTTCCCGGAATTTGACGACTCCGGCTGGGAAACGTTTTCCCTGCCCCACGATTTTATGGTATCGGAGCCCTTTTCCAAAGACTGCCTCGCGGCGGCGGGATATAAGAAAAGAGGAAGCGCTTGGTACCGCAAAACCCTCACCCTGCCCGAAAGCTATGAAGGTAAGCACCTCCTCCTTCTCTTTGAAGGAGTCGCCAACTCCTGCGAGGTTTATTTCAACGGCTCTCTCATGGCGAGAAACCACAGCGCCTACACAGAATTTTGCGTCGATCTTACCGACCGTTTTCTCTTCGGTAAGCCAAACGCGCTGGCGGTTTTCGTCGACGGACGGGACGTGGAAAACTGGTCGTATGAAGGCGCGGGGATATACCGCCACGTCACGCTTTTTGTCAAGGATCCGGTTCACATTGCCCACAACGGCCTCTATATAAAGCCCGAAAAGCTCTCGGAGGAGCGGTGGAACGTGACTGCGGAGATTTCGGTACAGAATTCCGGCTATACCGAGGCGGACGTCACAGCGGCGTTTTCGGCCATCTCTCCGGAGGGGGTCGCCCTCGCCGAAACCGAAGGGAAAGCCTCTGTCGAGCCCGACGGCGAGGGGAAGATGCGCCTTTCCCTTTCAATTTCTTCCCCCAAGCTCTGGGAATGCGGCGACCCGCAGCTTTACAGCGCGGAATGCCGTCTGTCCTGTGGGGAAAGCCTCGACGCCGAGCGCGTCGAATTCGGATTCCGCACGATTGCCTTCTCGGCAAACGAAGGCTTTTTCCTCAACGGCAAGCCCTTCAAAATTCACGGCGCCTGCTGTCATCAGGATCACGCTGGGATCGGGATCGCCCTGCCCGATTCGATCGTCGCCTACCGGATAAAAAAGCTCAAGGAGGCCGGCTTCAACGCGTATCGGTCGGTGCATCACCTCGCGAGCCGCGCCGTTTTGCGGGAGTGCGACCGTCAGGGCCTTCTGGTTATGGACGAAATCACACACTTTGAAACGAACCGCGAGGCGATCGAGGCGCTGACGCTTATGGTAACGCGGGATCGCAATCACCCGTCGGTCGTGCTTTACTCTCTCTTCAACGAACAGCCCATCGCGGCGGAGGAGACGGGCGGAAAGATTTACCGGAGGCTGAAAAGCATCGTGCGCAAGCTCGACGATACCCGCCCCGTCACAGGCGCGATGAACAACCGCACGATGTTCGGAGAACGCGGCGCGGCGGCGGAAACAGACGTAACGGGATTCAATTACAACCTGCCGGATCTTGTGGAATATCATAAGACCTATCCCGACCGGCCGGTCATCGGGAGCGAAGCCGTCGCCTGCTACGGCACGCGCGGGGTAAGCGTAACCGATCGGGAGCGCCGCCGGATCGCCGAAAGCGATTCTGTCTACGAGCCGTATTTCAACAGCGTACGGGAAACCGCTTCGACCTATCGCAAGCTCTCGTGGACCTGCGGATATTTCCTCTGGGCGGGATTCGATTACCGCGGCGAGGCGATGCCCGGCCACTGGCCGGCGGTGTCCTCGCAGTTCGGGATTATGGACAGTTGCGGCTTCCCCAAGGGCGGATATTGGTTTTTCAGAGCGGCGGAGGGGGTGGCGCCGGTGCTGAAACTCACGCCGCATTGGAATCACCAAAACGGCGAACGGGTACAGGTTTCGGCGATCAACAACTGCGACAGCGTCGAGCTGTTCTTAAACGACCGCTCCCTCGGAGCAAAGGACACCGCCGACCTCCTCGCCGAATGGGAGGTGGAATTCGCCGCGGGAACGCTTCGCGCGGTCGGATATAAGGGAGGCGAAGCGGTAGTGGAGGACTGCGTAAAAACCGCCGGCACGCCCGCCGCGATCCTTCTCACCGCCGACAGAGAGGAAATTGCCGCCGACGGGGCCGACGCGGTCGCGGTGAACGTATGCGTCACCGACGCAAACGGCGTAACGGTACCCTATTTTGACCCGCTCATCCGTTTTTCCTCCGACGGCGGAGCCGTCATTCTCGGATGCGGGAACGGCGATCCGACGAGCCATGAGCTCGACTGCCTGCCGCAGAGGCGGCTGTTTTCCGGTCACTGCCAAGTCCTCGTGAAGTGCGAACCCGGCGGGGAGGCCCCGACGCTTTTGGCGGAATGCGACGGCCTTCTTCCGGCGCGGATGGAGTTTCACACCGTCTGAAACGGCCCCGCGCGGAGAACGGCACCGCACACGCGAAAATTGAAAGCGGCTTGCCGTCTGTGTAAAAAGCAGAAAAGCCGCTAACCATCGCCAACAGGAAAATTGAAAGACGGGTTGGCGTTCCCTGCGCAAAAATGAAAACGTGGTCTGCCGCCTGTGTGAAAAGGCAAAAGACGGATTGCCGTTGTCTGCGAAAAGATTAAAAAACAGCTTGCGCCCCGCGCAAAAAAGTGAGTCCTCCTCAAGGTCGAAAGACTTTGGGGAGGACTTTTTCGGGAACCCGTTTGGGGAAAGCCCGATAAAAGCAAAAAGCGCGGCCTTAAAGTCGCGCCCTTTCGCTATGTTTTTCTGCCTCCCACTGAGGCCGTTTTTATGCCTACGTTCTCGGGACGCCTTGCGTTTTTCCGGTCTCGTTTTTTCTGGCCTTGTTTCTCCAACCTCGTTTTTGCCGCCTCGCTTCCCTGCGTTCGGCCCGCTTGTGCCCTCGCCGTTCTTCTGCTCCGCCGTCGGCTTTTCTCTTTTGCCTCGTCTACCCCCGCCGAGCCTTGCTTTCCGGCCTTATCTTTTCCTCCACGTCGAAGGGGAGAAGGCGAGAAGAATCGGGAAAATTTCCAGTCTTCCGAGGAGCATGGCGAGGGAAAGGAGCCATTTGGAAGGCAGGGAGAAAAAGGAGAAGCTTGCGGCAGGGCCGACGGTGCCGAGTCCCGGCCCGATGTTATTGATACAGGCCGCGACCGCCGTAAAGGCCGACTCAAATCCGATCGGTTCCAGCGAAATCAGAAGGAGAATCGCCGAAAAGGCGATGGCGTAAACGCCGAAATAGACGCTGACGCCGTTCAGCGTGGCGTCCTCCACCCGCTTGCCCTCAAAGGTCACGACGCCCGCCGCACGGGGATGAATCATCTTTCTCAGATCGCGGCGGATCATTTTGGCAATCAGAATCAACCGGGAAACCTTCAGTCCTCCCGCCGTCGAGCCGGCGCATCCTCCGACAAACATCAACAGCACGAGCAGGGCCTTGGAAAAGCCGGGCCAGAGGTTAAAATCGCAGGTAGAATAGCCCGTCGTCGTCAGAATCGAGGCGACCTGAAAGGCCGAGTCCCGCAGGGCGTGGGAAAAGCTTCCGTAGAGGGAATAGATATTGGCCGTGATAGCGGCGACCGAAAGAAAGGCAATCGCCGCATAACAGCGAAGCTCCCCACTTTTCAGCGCCTGTCCGACCTTCCCGACAAGAATCAGATAGAACAGGTTGAAATTCACGCCGAACAGAAGCATGAAGACCGTGATGACCCACTGAATATAGGACCCGTAGCTCGCCACGCTGTCCCCGCGGATGCCGAAGCCTCCCGTTCCCGCCGTTCCGAAGGCATACACGGCGCTTTCGTAGAGAGACATTCCGCCGAAGAGAAGGAAAATCATTTCAAGAACCGTCATAGCGATATAAATCAGGTAGAGAATCCGCGCCGTCTGACGGATTTTCGGAAGAATTTTTCCGACAATCGGCCCCGGCATCTCGGCGCGCATGATGTGAATCGACCGTCCCGACTCCGACGGGAAAATCGCCATGATGAAGACCAGAACGCCCATGCCGCCGATCCAGTGGGTAAAGCTCCGCCAGAAGAGGATTCCTCTGCTCAGTCCCTCGACATTGTCGAGAATCGAGGCCCCCGTCGTGGTAAAGCCGCTCACCGTCTCAAAAAAGGCGTCGGTAAAGGAGGGAATTTCCCGGCTGATGACAAAGGGAAGCGCCCCGAAGGCCGACATCAGAATCCACGCGAAAGCGACGATGACGAAGCCCTCCCGGGCGAAAATCATCGAATCGGAGGGGCGGAAGAGCCTTGTGAGCAGAAAGCCGAAAAGGAAGGCCGCCGCCGAGGCGATGAGGAAGGAAAACCCGCTTTTTTCAAGATAGAAAAGCGATACCGCCGCCGGAAGCAGAAAGAGTCCCGCCTCAATCTGCAAAATCCGCCCGATCATATAAAAGATCATTTTTCTGTTCATAGACTGCCTTCCTTATCTCAGAATATCCGAAAGATCGGAAAGCCTCTGATTGGCGGCAAGAACCACCACCCGGTCGCCGGGAAGAATCTTGTCGTCGCCTCCCGGAATGACGGTCCGGCGGCTGCGAATGATTCCGGCAATCAGAATGTTCGGCTTGAGCTTCAGCTCCTTCAAGGGAATATCGGTGAGGCGCGGGTCGGGGCGCACGTTGAATTCCAGAGCCTCGGCCTTGCCGTCCATCAGCTTGTACATCGTCTCCACGTGACTGCCGAGCGAATTTTGAAGTGCGCGGGCATACTGCACCAGCCGGTCAGCGATGGTTTTCTGCGGGGAAACGATGCAGTCGAGTCCCAGCCGTCCCGCCATGGAGGAAAGCTCCTCCCGGTTGATTTTGGCGATCACCTTCGGCACCTTCTGAGAGGCGGCGAAAATCGAAATCAGAATGTTCTCCTCATCCATGCCGGTGAGCGCCACGAAGGCGTCAAGGGAACGCAACCCCTCCTCAAGGAGGAGCTCCTGCTGAGCGCCGTCCCCGTTGATGACCACCGCGCGGGGGAGCGCCTCGCAAAGCTCGGCACAGATTTTTTCATCCTGCTCAATGATTTTGACGTCGCTTCCGATACCCGTCAGCATTTCGGCGAGGTAGAAGGCCGTCCGGCTTCCCCCGAGAATCATGATGTTTCTCGCCTGCTTCTGGAGCTGGCCCATATCGCGGAAGAGCTTCTGCACCTCGGCGGGAGAGCCGGTCAGCCCCACCTTGTCCCCGCTTTTGAGGACAAAGCTTCCATCGGGAATGGTGACCTCCTCCCCCCGCTGAACACAGCAGACAAGAACCTTGGCGCGGTAGCGGCTCCCCAGATCGGAAAGCTTCATTCCGTCAAGCGGCGACTGGGGGCCGAGAAAGGCCTCGATCATTTCAAGATTGCGCCGGGAAAAGGTCTCAATTTTTACCGCGGAGGGAAATTTCAGAATATTGAAGAGCTCGTGCGCCGCCATCCGCTCGGGATTGATGGACATCGAAAGCTCGAGCTGCTGACGCATAAAGGCGAGACTGCGGTCGTTGTACTCCGGCTTGCGGATTCTTGCGATGGTGTTTTTCGCGCCCATCCGTCCGGCGAGAAAGCAGCTCAGCATATTCAGCTCGTCGGAACCGGTCACCGCCACAAAGAGCTCGGCGCTCCCAACTCCCGCCTCGCTCAGGATGTCGCTGTCCACCCCGTTGCCGCAGACGCCCATCACGTCGTGAATATTCGTGATTTCCGAAAGAACCGCGCTGTCGGAATCCACCGCCACAATATCGTGGCCCTCGCTCACCAGACTGGAGAGAATGGTGGTTCCGATTTTTCCGCAGCCGACAATAATAATCTTCATCTTTCACTCCTGCTTCCGCTTTCTTCCTACTATTGTAACACGTTTGTAAAAAAATTGCAAGAGGCAATCGGAAATGTGACCGAAAGAATGAAAAAAACGCCCGTTTCGGTGAAAAAACGGGCGCTGGAAAGCCTCGGCAAGGGCAAAAAAAGGAAATTTTGCCGACCTGTTATCTGAAAATGGTTCCGTTTTTCTCAAGAACCGCGTGGAGCTTCTCATAGGGAAGCGCCGGGACGTCGGTGCCGGAGGAGACCGCAAGAGAAGCGGCGGTACCGGCCGCCTGCCCGGTCAGAGCGCAGGTCGGAATCACGCGGACGATCTCCCAGCCCTCGCCCGAGGCGCTGATGACCCGCCCGGCGGTGAGAAGATTCGGAAAATCGGGGTGATAAAGCGTCGAATAGGCGAGGGAGAAGCGCTTTCCCGCGTGCCGGAAATCCCCCGTCCAGCCGATGCTGTCTGCGCAGGGGACGTCGTTCTCCACCCCGAGGAAAACGGTTTTGCCTACGATATGCCGGATTTTCCGGTACTGCGGCATGGTGGGAAGCATCATGAGATCCCGCGTGTCCTTGTCACTGTCGCGGTATTTGTCAAACAGCATTTTTCTGCCGGTAAGGACAAATTCCGTCAGCTCCTCGGCGCTGTCGCCGCGGAAGGTCTTCATCCCCTCCGGATGGCCCTTCCCGGAACAGCTGGCGCCCACGCTCTCCCAGTGGCGGAAGCGAACGAGATCCCGACTCTCCGCCGCGCTTGCAATCGAGGAAATATCGTAGCTGTGGGCGATGTAGGAAAGATAGTTCACGCCTCCCTCGCAGGGAATCCCGGCGCGGGAAACGATTCCCGCATCTCCCGAGGCGTCA
Organism: uncultured Clostridia bacterium; assembly: GCA_947626065.1. GTDB lineage: Bacteria > Bacillota > Clostridia > Oscillospirales > CAG-272 > Colimorpha_A. The sequence goes on from CANQQT010000035.1 coordinate 15,969, forward strand.
ATCACCACCCCGGCGGGGTAAAATTCCCGACCGTTGAGATTCTCGGTCAGAACGCCTGTACAGCGGTTGCCCTCCATCACCGGATAGGTGGCGCGGGTATCAAAGAGCAGCTGCACCCCGGCGTCCTTGACGAAACCGTCAAGCGCAAGGGCAAAGAAGGTCGGGGAAAAATGGGAAGAAAAGCGGCGGTTCCGCCTGAACTTGTGGCCCGTGCCGCCCCACTCTTCCGGCAGATTGTCGTACCCGACGGAGGTGGCAAGGCGGATCAGCTCCTCCCCGATGCCCCCGATGAGCTGCGTCCCTTCCCCGTCGCAAAGCGGCTCGTACCAGCTGATCAGCCCTACCGTGGCAAGGCCACCGAGAAGAATGCCCTTTTCAATCAGAAGGACCCGGCTTCCCAGTCGACCGGCCGCCACGGCGGCGCTGATTCCGGCAATTCCGCCCCCGACGACGATAACGTCATAGGCCTCGCGGACTTTCGTCGGCACTGAAAACTTATCTTCCATCATATTACTCCCCTTTCGGAATTTGTCGATTCCATTCTATTATATCACCGGGAAGGCAATTTGTCAATCGACGGCCCCTCGTTTTTTCTTCAGTCTCCCGAAAAATCGCGGGAAACCTCCCCGAAAATGAAGGCATACATATCCTCCGCCATGCGGAAAATCTTTTCGAGCTCGCCGTCGGTGATATCAAACCCGACGTCGGTCGGATACCGGGTCTCGATATAGTAACGGTTCAGCTCCATGCTTTCGTCCAACCACTCGTCAAAGCGGTGACTGATTTTGCAGGCGGCGCGGCAGAGGAAGGTGAGGTTGTGCCCGTCAAGATGCTTCCCTTCCTTGTAGAGGACGTAGCCCTTTAGCGCCTTCTCTATGCACTGCTGACAGTGAAAGGCCGCGTTGCAGTTGTCCCCCTCGTTGTCCTTTAAAATGCGGGCGGAGAGCAGATCGCTTTCGGCACGCTCCAGCCAGTCAAAGTACCGCTTGCTGTCGTGGGGCCGGCCTCTACTCCTCTTCATAGAGCGTAACCCCCTTGGCACGAATGCTCGCGGCGTAGCTGGTCGGATCCGCCGTCAGGCTTTGCCACGTTTCGGCGCTGTAAAGAAGAAGATTGAAGGGAAAGTCAAGGTCGAGGGCGCGGTAGAGCCGCCGTTCGGCCTCCTTTTCCCCGTCTCGGACAACGACACAAAGATTGGCCTCCTTCAGCCGATCCCCCACCGGGGAACGCTTGACTCCGTAAAGGATAATCCGAAGGGGCTTCACCTCGCGGAGGATGGCGTCGCGAATGCTTTCAAACTCTTCCGTCATGGGTCTCACCTGCAATTCATACAAATAATCCGAAAATTCTTTTTCGGTGCCGCGCTTCTTATAAGTCGTTTCTCCCGTCACCCGAAAGCCCAGCTTTCTCGCGATCTTATTGGAAGCGATATTTTCCTTATTGACTCTTACGGTAATTTTATCGGCTCCCTGCCTTATGGCATAGCCGATCATGCCCTTGGCGGCCTCCGTGGCATAACCGTTTCTCCAGTAATCTCTGTGAACGCAGTAGGCGATATCGTACGTTCGACCGTTATCGCTTACCATAAAGCTGCAGGTGCCTATTCTTATGTGGGTATCCTTAAGCTCGGAGATCAGATAACAGCAGTCCTCGTCCTCGGGCAGGGCCTCGATTTCCCTGACGTAATCCTCGTCGATCTCCTTCATGGCCTCGTCCGGCAAATACTCCCCCATCTCCGGGTCGTTCCAAATGCCGATGGCAAAGCGCGCGTCCTCTTTTTTGAAGCTCCGCAGATACAGCCGCGGCGTTTCGATGGTCGGTATTTTCATTTATCTCCCCCCGTGCGTCGCACATTCCGGTCAAGGCTTCATGAAAAAACGGTGACAAGTCCCGGGCCGAAGAGCCACCGCCCGATATTTTACATAAATCAGGGCGCGTCCTCCCCGTCGGTCGGTTGAAAATACTGTCGATATTCCGGCTCGGCCATCAGCTCACGGAGCAATTCCGCTTCGCTGTCGAAAAAGGAGCTGCCCCTTTTGCCGTGGAAGGGCTCCCATTGGGCGGGAACGGAATCGCCGTCGGAATGAAAATAGGCCCATTCGTCGTCGTCCCACCGATAAATCGCTTCGATTTCATAGGTATAGCGCTCTTTTTCATCCTTTAAAACGACGTAACGAATGCTCCGATCCCGGGAATAAATCACCCGCACGACCTCACGGCTGAAAGCGTCAAGATTCTTGTCGTACAAGGCCGCCACGATTTCGTCCCACGAGGGCTTGACCGGCAGTTTTGCCGGAGGGGCGACGTTTCTGTCTTTCACAAAAAGGCGCTTGATTTTATCGAAAGCGAATTTCATATTGCCCCCTCGCCTTTTCAGAAGGATTCTCTGCCGCGTCTGGAAGTCTTTTTTTGATGGATTCCCATCATCCGCCGCCGGTTCAGCGCCTAACGTCCTTGGGCTGTCGCCGATCATCACAGGAGCCGCCCGCCATGGAGAGGTCATTCGTGATACCGTATATATTATAAGCGATTTTTCACAAAAAAGCAAGAGGAACGGCGCAATTTTACTGCTTAAAAAGGTAGTTACCGATTCTCCAGCTAATACCAATGACGGATTGACTTCAAAATTCAGTATTTTCTAATAGCATCTCATTCTACTATAACGGGGTTGAAATCAACCATTGTAATATCGCATTTGATTTTTTGTCCATCGACTGTGATTTTCAGATCGGGCGCGTGTTTGGCAGAGGATTTCACACAGTACAGAGAACCATTGTTGCCGGTATGTTCCAATTCAAGTCGCAAGGTAGTCCCCCAAAGCCCGTTGCTCTGCCCAAAGCCGATGGAAGGGCTGTCCCCTGCGCCGGGAACATAGACCAAGGCATAATAGGTGTTGCCATCATCTCCGGCCTCTTCATACATCAGGGCATAGGCGTGTTCGGTATTTCCGGCAAAGCTGTCGATCCATTTCTCCACCGCCTCACGGATTTCGCTATCCTCTTGTTTCTCAAAATAACTGTCAAAAGAAATCTGCCCCAAACTGGCAGGCCCTCCATTTGCCACGTTACTGCTTGTTACTGCTGTTAAGATGAATATTGCAAGGGCTATAAGCAAAACCGGAATAAGAATGATAACGAGCAACACCTTACCGAGCGTTCTATCCTTGGGGCGCACAGGCGGCACGACATCGTTCTCAACCTCGGGCAGAGGCTGCGCACATCTCGGACAGACTTTCCAATCCGGTTCCACCGGAGCGGAGCAATTCGGGCAGGAGGGACGAAGCTTTGCACCGCAGCGTGGGCAAACGGTATATTCTTCTTTCACAGGCGCATGGCATCTGGAACATTTCAGTTCCGAGTAATTGCCACGAACGAGCAGATAAATAATCAGCCCAATCAGCGACGGTACAAAAACTGCCACCAATGCCCATAGCAAGCCATTCATCCCCCGTCTTTCGGCATCACGGTAAACGTAGACGCCAATGAGAAGGGGAATAATCCCGCAAACAAGCAGCGCCAATAGAATTACCATGGGTAGTACTATAAAGGAATTTGTTGACATTGTTGACATATAAGTTGACCTCCTTTACGAGTAAATATAATGGCTAAAACACCGCCACAGGTTATAGAAATTAAAGCATACAGAAAACAGAACAGCGTGAACCACGGATAAGTTTCGTAAGCCAAAAAGCCCAACAAAATCACAGCGACCACGATCAAAATCGCGGCAAGTGCTATGAGGGCCGTTTGAAAACGAAGCCTGCGCTTTTCAAGTTGCAATCGCAGCATTCTTTCGTTTAATACAGGCGGCTGTGCCTGTTCAAAGTTATAAATTTGTTTCATCAGACAACACCTCCTTCAGCAACTTCCGTGCCTTGCTTAATCGGGATTTTACAGTTCCGGGTGGAATATTTAATGCGTGCGCCGTCTGCCCAATATCCATATCCCTGAAATAAAACAGAATCACCGTGATTCGCAGTTTCTCCGGCAATCGGTTAATTGCACCGTGCAATCGAGAATAATCTTCGACTTCTGGAGCAGAAACATTTTCCATAACCGCGATCTTTTCTTCTGTGTTTGAAAATGCGTCAAAGATTGGGCTTTTAACAATACGGCGAAGTCTGTTCCGATAGGTATTTACGCAAATCCGTGTCAGCCACGGCTCAAACGCCCGGCCTTCATCATAATGTGAGATATTTTTTACCACCTTCAACCAGGTATCCTGATACAGATCATCGGCATCAACAGGATTGGCACAGAGAGTTAAGCAAAGTCCGTACAGCCGTTTCCCGTATTGTCGTATGTATTGGTCAATCAAGCTCTCTGCACCCCCTTTCATATACATATACACTCCAGTCGGTTAAAAGGTTCATTGATTTTGAAAATTATACCGTAAAAAAGTGAAAATCTCAATATAACAGTCATCCATGAATTTTCAAAAGGAAAAAGCCGCCGTCGGCTGACAGCGGAATTTCCCGCGCAGGTGTCAATATCAATCCAATCGACGAAAACCACAGCAGAAAGCGGCACCGGTCAATAGAAAAAGACAATCGAGTAGGGCGGAATAGCTCCGCCCTCTCACACCACCGTACGTGCCGTTCGGCATACGGCGGTTCGGTTCTTCT
>CANQQT010000036.1 GCA_947626065.1 uncultured Clostridia bacterium
TGCCTGCCAAATGCGATACCATACAAAGGATTTCTTTTTTTGAAGGAAAATGGGTCATATCAATTGACATTGTAGAACTTTTTCGGAATTTGAACAAAATAGTTCTTGACATATGAAGCGGAATGTTGTATAATAAAGGGAAGAATTTGAAAGAATTCTCTTTGCTCATGTGCGAAGGGAGGGATAGAATATGGCAGAAGTAAGAGTAAAAGAAAACGAGTCGCTTGAAAGTGCCCTGCGCAGATTCAAGAGACAGTGCGCGCGCTCCGGCGTTCTGGCTGAGCTTCGCAAGAGAGAATGTTATGAAAAGCCCAGTGTAAAGCGCAAGAAGAAGTCCGAGGCGGCAAGAAAACGCAAGTACAAATAAAAAAATGGCGCGGAAGCATCGAAACGATGCTTCCGCGTCTTTTTTCGCCCTTTTGGGGGCCGTGCTTTTTGAATACGGGCTTTCTGTGTGGAATCAATCCCGCTTTCGTGCCTTTTTGCCTCTCTTTGGGGTTGTTCTTGTGGGGAAGACGGCTTTCTGTGTGGAATCAATCCCGCTTCGCGTCTTTTTATCTCCTTTTGGGTCGCGCTTGTGGGAAACACTTTTTTTGCGCGGAATCCGCCTTTTACGGCTCTCCGACAGCGCAGTCCCTGCCGTTGATTTTCAGGCTTTCGGGCAGGGATCCGTCGTTTTTCCCGGTTGTCCGGAGGAAGAAGGAATAGGTTCTCTCTACCGTCACGGTGTCCTCCTTGCGATTTCCGTCGGTGGGATAGCCGCACCAATAGGCGGTGAGTCGGTAGGGGAGGAAGGTCGAGACGTCGATCTCTGCAAGAATCGCCTCCACGTCGGGGACGTTTGTGTCGTATCCGTAAATGTGGGTGAAGCTCCTTCCGCCGATGACGGCGTAATTCTCGGTAATGCGGACGGCGGAGGCTCCCTTCGCCTTTTTTAGCGTCGCCGCGAGGCCCTTGTCCTCCCCTTCGTAGACGGCGTCGGAGGGTTCCCACGCCGGGCGGAGATAAAGGGGAATCCGGGATTCCGGAAGAGTGAGCTCCTTCAGGGAGAGGAGGCCGGAGAAGGCCTTGCAGAAATCCTCCCGCACCTCAAATTCGGCGAGAAGGGAGACGGAGGTCGCCGATTCGCACGCCGAAAAATCGTCGGCGGGGGAGTATGCGTCGAGGGAGCTGCCGTCCGAGACGGCGGGGACGATAATTTCCCGTAGGGCCCGACAGCCCCGGAAGGAGGCGGCATATTTTTCGACTGCGACCGGCTGATTGTGAATCTCCTCAAGAGAGGAGCACCCGACGAAGGCTCCGATCAGCTCGGAGGTGTTTTCCCCGAGGGTGATTTCTTTCAGGTGGGAGCAGTTTTCAAAGGCGCCGTTGTAGACCGTCACCTTTTCCCCGCCGCGAATCTCCGACAGGGAGGAGCAGTTTTTGAAGGCGGAGACCAGATACAGCACGCTTTCCGGGATCGACACGGAGGTCAGGGCGCGGCATCCGCTGAAGGTTCCGTCAAGGCAGGGGATTCCGTTCCGAATTTCTACCGTTCGGAGCGACGTGCAGTCGGCATAAGCCGAGAGCGCGCTCTGCGTAGACGAGGGGATAACGCCCTTCGTGAGGGAGGAGCATCCGAAAAACGCCTCGTCCATATAGACGGCGCTTCCCCCGCCGGCCACCGTTTCCAGCGACCGGCATCCCCGGAAGGCTCCGTTCATGCTGGTGACGCCCTTTCCGATGAAGGCGTATTTCAGATCGGTGCAGGAGACGAAGGCGCTGTCGATGACCGTCACGCTGTCGGGGATGACGACCTGCTCCAGATAGGAAAAGCCGTGAAAGGCGTTCTCCGCCACCGCCGTGACCGGAAGCCCGCCGATTTCGTCGGGAATGCGGATAGAGGATTCGATTCCGGAATAGCCGGTGATCGTGATTTCCCTTCCGTTTTTCTCGTAAAGGAATTTTTCGGTATCGTTTTCAATCAAAGAAGGGGCCGTCTCTTCGGTGTCGGCCTGCGTAGGCTTCCCGTTATGGCAGGAGGCGAGCAGGGAGCAGGCGATAAGAAGAAGCGGGAGAAAGAAGCGCCCCGCCGGAAGAATCGGTTTCATCATAGCCCTCCGGTTTCTGTGAAAAATTGCGGTTTTCGTACCGTTACCGCGATTCCGTTCGTCGTAAAAGCTTCTTGCAACAGAATTTCTTACGTTTGCCGTCAAAAATTTCTTTGACAACCTCATTATAGTCCCTTTTTTCCGTCTTGTCAACGGGTGGGAGACGATTTGTCCATGAATGATAGGTCACGTGATTTGTCGGTGATAAGTCACGGCTCTTTATCGCCGCGAGGATCCCTTTACGTCACGGGCTTCCCGTCGCGGAAAACCGTCCGGACGACGCCGGTAAGAGACATCCCGAGATAGGGCGTGTTGGTCGCCCGGCTTTTCATGGTGTTGGCGGAGACGACGAGCTCGGCGTTGGGGTCGGCGAGGAGGAAGTCGGCGGGGCCTCCGACCCGGAGAGAGGCGTCTCTGCCGAGTATGGCGGCGGGGTCCAGGGCCAGTCGCTTGGCGAGGAGGTCGAGGGAGCCTTCCCCATTCCGGATCATGTAGGTGACGAAGGCGGAAAAGACGGTATCCAGCCCCGACGCGCCGAAGGGCGCTTTTTTCAGGTCATCTCCTTTTTCTCCCCGCGTATAGGGGCAGTGGAGAGAGGAAACGCAGTCGATCGTTCCGTCGAGAATCGCCCGTTTGATCGCCTCCACGTCTTCCTCTCCCCGGAGAGGAGGCAGTACCTTGGCGGGGCTTCCGTAATAGACAAGGTCGTCGTCGACGAAGGAAAAATAGAGGGGGGATGTGCCGCAGCTGACGCGGGCGCCGGCCCTTTTGGCCGCTTTTATCATTTCCACCGAGGCGGCCAGACTGACGGTCTTGACGTGGAGGCGGCAGCCGGTCTCAAGGGCGAGGATCAGATCCCTTGCCAACGCGGAGGTCTCGGCGGAGGGAGGAATCCCGGCGTTTCTCATCCTTTGAGTCACCCGTCCGGGATTTCCGATCCCGTCCCCGGCAAGGGAGGGGTCGATGGGAGAGGTGAGGAACAAACTGTCGCTTTTTTTGCAGGAAAGAAGCAGATCCCGCATGAGTCCCGCGTCGCGGATCCATTTTCCGCCGTCGGAATAAATCCTCTTTTCGGTGCTCTTTTTTACCTCTGTGAAGGGCAGGGCGGGAAGAATGTGGCAGACGCTTCCCGCAAGCTCTTCCTCCGTGAGCGGCTTGCCGCTTTCCGGCGGCTCGCAGACCACGGTGGAGAAGCCGCCCGCCACCGCTGCGGCGGAGCCGGAGTCAAGGCTTTCCCGCGCCGGGAAAGCGGGGTCGTAGAGGCGGCACCCGATGTCGGTGAAGGCGGGAAAGAGAAAAAGCCCTCCCGCGTCGAGCGTCCGACAGTCGTCGGGCGGGGAAATCTCTCCGCAGGCGGCGACGGTGGCGCCTCTCTCCGAAAAGGTGATGAGAAGCGCGCCGGGGCGGGGAGGGGTTCCGTCGCCCGGGACAAGAACGGCGTTTTTGATGAAGAGCGGCGATTCTCGCATGGTTTTTTCTCCCCTTCCAAGCGGCAACGGGGCCGGACGGATACTTTTTCTTGGGTCAGCGCAGAAGGTAGCCCTTCCCGCGCACGGTGATGAGAAAGCGGGTGTCGAAGCGTTCGTCGAGCTTTTTTCTCAGATGGCGGATATAGACGTCAACCGTGTTTTCGGAGGTCTCGTCGTCCCGGTTCCAGATTCCGCGGAGAAGCTCGGCGCGGCTAATCGCCTCGCCTCTTTTTTCGTCGAGGAAGCGGAGAAGCGCGTATTCCCGCCCGGTGAGGGCTACCCGCACGCCGCGGAAGACCGCATACTGCCCGACGGAATCAAGCAGAAGCCGATCCCCGAAATTTCCGGAGGGCAGCTCGCGCTTTCCGCCCTCCATCAGGGCTTTCAGATAGTCGAGAAAACGCCCGATATCGAAGGGGCGCTCGAAGCAGACCACAGCCTCGGGGATTCTCTCGTTGATTTCCCTGACGCAGAGAAGCAGAGGAGGCTCTGAGGGGGAGATTTCCTCCGTCAGCTCTTCCGCCTCCTCCGGCCCGATCTGATCCCAGACCAGAATTTCCGCCGCCGCGTCGGCGCTTTTGCCTACGACGGGCTCAAAGCCTTTTTCGGAGAGCTCAAGGAAGAGCATTCGGGCAAATTCCCGTTCGCTTTCCCTTGCCCCCGAACGAATCGAAATTTTTTTCATAGCTGTTTTCTCTTTTCCGAAAACGAAAAGGCGCGGCGGACAGAGCCCGTCCGCGCCTCTTTTCGCGAATGGAGCGTTTGCTTCTACCGTCCCTCAAGCGTTATCAGGGCCTCGGCCCCGACGGCGCCATCCTCAAGGACGGTGCGGAAATAGCTGTCGTTCCCCTCCCGGGCGCCGTAGACGTCGAAGGAGGTGCCGTACCGCGCCTCGTTCTGGAAGTTGACGGCGAAGCCGGTGACGAAACGGTCGGTAATGCCGTCGGTGAAGTCGCAGAAGAGCGCGGGATAGCGGGTGTTGTTCATGTGCCCGTTCCGGTCGCAGTCGGAATAGGAGACGCAGTGGCTCCCGAGCTTGGCAAGCGGAACCTCCTTCGGCGGACGGAAGCGGAGCGGCATCGTCACCGATACGGTGTCGTCGTCGGTTCCGAAGCCGAGCTTGACCTCCTCCGCAAGGAGAGGCCGCCGGGACTCCACACCGATGACGCCCCAGAAGGCTGTCATCTCGGCCACAACCTCCTCCCCGCGCTTGAGGACACTGTTGCGGTAATAGCCGTAGCCTCTTGCAAGGTTCAGCCAAGAGCTGACCGTCACCCGATCCTGCTCAAACAGGGGCTTCCGCAAATCCATGGCGGCGCGGCTGAGAACGAAGGCCTTCCCGTCGGCGAGAAGCTCGTTTATCGTGGGGCCGAAGGCCCAATGCTGCAGATAGGCGGTTTCCTGCATATATTGCAACACGGCGCTGACGGTGGCGCGGCCGTTCATGTCGGTCTGGTGCGTGTCGACCCGGTATTCCGCGGTGAATTTCATGGCGCGAGCGCTTACATCCGGTCGTTGGAGCCAAGAACGTCGATGATCTTGTGGCGAACCATCTTCCGGACCTCGTCGCGGCCGACGCTGAGATATTCTCTCGGGTCAAAGGCGCTCGGCTTCTCGGCGAAGACGCGGCGGATTCCCGCCGTCATGGCCAGACGGATATCGGAGTCGATGTTGATCTTGCAGACCGCCATCGAAGCCGCCTTTCTGAGCTGTTCCTCCGGAATGCCGATGGCGTCGGGCATCTTTCCGCCCTTCGCGTTGATCTCCTTGACGGCCTCCTGAGAAACGGAGGACGCGCCGTGCAGGACGATCGGGAAGCCGGGAAGCCGCTTGGCGACCTCTTCCAGAATGTCGAAGCGGAGAGGCGGAGGAACGAGAATACCGTCGGCGTTTCTTGTGCACTGGGCGGGGGTGAATTTGTAGGCGCCGTGGCTGGTTCCGATGGCGATGGCCAGAGAGTCCACCCCGGTGCGGGAGACAAATTCCTCAACCTCCTCCGGGCGGGTGTAGGAGGAATCAGCCGCCGAAACCTTGACGTCGTCCTCGACGCCGGCCAGCCGTCCGAGCTCACCCTCGACAACGACGCCGTGCGCGTGGGCGTATTCCACGACCTTTCTTGTGACGGCGATGTTGTCCTCGAAGGAGTGGTGAGAGCCGTCGATCATGACGGAGGTAAAGCCGCCGTCGATGCAGGATTTGCAGATTTCAAAATCCGCGCCGTGGTCGAGATGGAGCGCGATGTCGACGCCGGTATCCTCAATGGCGGCCTTGGCGAGGGCCATGAGATAGGCGTGCTTCGCGTATTTGCGGGCGCCGGCGGAGACCTGAAGGATGACCGGGGAGTGGCATTCCTGCGCCGCCTCGGTGATGGCCTGCACGATCTCCATGTTGTTGATGTTGAACGCGCCGACGGCATATCCTCCTTCGTAGGCTTTTTTGAACATATCTTTGGTTGTTACGAGTGCCATAAAATTTATGTCCTTTCAAAAAAATTTCATAATTTTTCTCTTTTTATTTTATCCTCTAAACATGAAGAAATCAATTCCATTTTATGAACAAATCCTCGTTTCCCTCTTTTCCGCCGGAAAAGGAGAAATTTTTTCGCCGTCCGTGCTCGTTTTTTCGCTTTTCTTTTCATAAAATTTACATAAGACGGGGCAAAATCCCCTCCCGCCGCCTTGACAGAAGGGGAGAAAAGTATTATAATAATTTTGTATGGCCGCGAAGCGGCAAGACCTTCCCGGGCCGGGGAGGCGGAAAAAGAGGAGCTTATGAGAAAACCGAAAATTGGCTTTATTTCCCTCGGATGCCCGAAGAATCAGATCGACACCGAGGTCATGCTGAAGGAGCTTTCCGACGCCGGGTATGAGATTACCGGTGAGGAAATCGAGGCGGATATCATCATCGTCAATACCTGCGCCTTCATAGAAAGCGCGAAAAAGGAAGCGATTGACAACATTCTTGACGTGGCGTGGCTGAAAAAGCATCGCCATCTCAAAGGTATCATCTGCTGCGGCTGTCTTGCCGAGCGCTATCGCGAGCAGGTCTTTGAGGAGCTTCCCGAGGTCGACGCCGTCGTCGGCACCGGAAGCATTCACAAGATCGCGGAGGCGGTGAAGGAGGTCTGGGAAGGGAGAAAATTCCTTTCCTGCGAAAAGAACGAATGCCTCCGCCTCGGCGGGGAACGGATTGTCACCACGCCCGACTATACGGCCTATCTGAAAATTGCCGAGGGCTGTGACAACCGCTGTTCTTACTGCGCCATTCCGATGATTCGCGGCGGCTTCCGCTCCCGTCCGATAGAGGATTTGGTCGAGGAGGCGAAGCAGCTGGAGGCCATTGGGGTAAAGGAGCTGATTTTGGTCGCGCAGGATACCTCCCGCTACGGGCTTGACCTGTACGGGGAGTACCGTCTGGCCGGGCTTCTGCGGGCCCTGACCGACGCGACCTCGATTCCGTGGTTCCGCGTGCTCTACTGCTATCCCGACAAGATTACCGACGAGCTGATTGCCGAGATCCGGGACAACGACCGGGTTTTGAAATACATCGATCTTCCGATTCAGCACATTTCCGACCGGATGCTGAGGGCGATGAACCGCCACGGCGACAGCGCGACGGTCAGGGACGCCGTCCGGCGTCTGCGGGAGGGCATTCCCGGCATCGTCATCCGCACGACGGCGATCGTCGGCTTCCCTGGGGAGACGGAGGAGGACTTCCGTCAGCTCTGCGAATATATAAAGGAAGCGAAATTCGAGCGCTTCGGCGCTTTCCCCTACTCCCGCGAGGAGGATACCCCCGCCTACGACTTCCCCGATCAGATCGACGAACAGGTCAAGCAGGATCGGTACGACGAGCTGATGGCACAGCAGCTTGAGGTTCACGAGAAGCTCAACCGGGAAAAAATCGGCAAAACGGTCACCGTCCTCTGTGAAGGGTTCGACCCGGTGGCCGAGACCTTCTACGGCAGGAGCGCGGCGGACGCGCCCGACATCGACGGGAAGGTCTATTTCTCCTCTTCCGCCCACCCCGCCGAGGGGGATTTCGTCCCGGTGAAAATCACCGAGGCGATCGACTACGATCTTTACGGCGAAGCCGAATAACCTCTGTGGAAAGGACACGGTGCCCCTCATGAATCTACCGAACAAGCTGACGATTCTCCGCATTATCCTTGTGCCGTTCTGTATGTTCTTCATCTCCTTTACAGGAATGAACGATACGGCGGCAAGGCTGATTGCCCTCGTCCTCTTTTCCCTCACTTCCCTTACCGATATGCTGGATGGGAAGATCGCGAGAAAGTACAATCTGATCACCGATTTCGGAAAGTTTCTCGACCCGGTGGCCGACAAGCTGTTGATCGTCGGCTCTTATCTCGCCATTCTTGTTCGCTATCGGGAGAACGCGACCTTTACGACCGTGATTTTCTGGTGTCTTTTCATCGTCTTTTTCCGGGAGCTTGCCGTCACCTCCCTGCGGATGATTGTGGCCAACAAGGTCGTCATCCCCGCCGACTGGATGGGAAAGTGCAAGACGGTTTCCCAGATGGTCTGCGTCATCGTCGTTCTTATCGAGCCGATCTTCTTCAAGCTGATCGGCGTCGATTGCCTCCTCATCGGGAGCTACGTCACGTTGGTTTTCTCGGCCCTGATGACGCTTATTTCCGGACTGAATTATTTTAAAGCCTATTGGCCCTATCTGAACCCCAACAAATAACCTCTTGACAGAAGAACGCGGAAGCCCGGGGCGCCCGGCTTTTGCAAAGGAAGGCCCTTTTATGATTGATCTTTTGACCACCGAGAAGCAGTTTCTTTCCTCCCATCTGCGGAAGGGCGGCGTCGCCGTGGATTTTACCATGGGCAACGGCCACGACACCGCGTGGCTCTCGGCGCAGGTCGGGGAGGAAGGGAAGGTTTACGCCTTCGATATTCAGAAGCAGGCGCTGGAGCAGACGGCGCTGACCCTGAAAAAAGAGGGCAGCCCCGACAATTGCACGCTGATTCTCGACTCCCACACCGAGGTCGAACGCTACGTTAAGGAGCCGATCTGCGCGGGAATGTTCAACCTCGGCTATCTGCCGGGGAGCGACAAGAGCGTCACGACCCTCTGTTCCTCCACCATGGCGGCCGTCGAGGCGGCGCTCAGGCTTCTTGAGGACGGCGGAGGGCTTTTGGTGGCCGTCTATCCCGGACACGCGGAGGGCACGCGGGAGGGGGAGATGCTGGAAAGCTTTTTCTCTCGGCTCGACCGCAAAAAGATCTGCGTTTCCAAGCTGAAAATCGTCAATTCCCCCACCTCTCCCTTCTTTTTCCTCGCCGAAAAGCGGGAAAAGGCAGGGGACGGGAAGGGAAGCGCCGGCTGACGCCGGTTTTTCGGATATCCGCCCCCGACCGAACAGGAGAAAGGAACATGAGCGAGAAAATTTATACCATTCCGGTAAACGAAGTGTTTGACGCCTGCGCGGAGGATCCGGCGAAGGGCTGTCCCTTCTGCCGCCTCTACAACATTCTCGAAACCGACGAGCTCGACGCCATTTTAGGCGCCTCGATGATGGAGCCCGACGTGCGGAAGCAGACCAACGAAAAGAGCTTCTGCCCCACCCATTTCGAGATGCTGGTCGCCGCCAAAAACCGCCTCGGACTGGCGCTGATTCTGGAATCCCATCTCAATCAGCTCCGGGAAGAGGTGGAGGAGCACGGCCTTGCGGCGCTCCTTTCTCGCGTCGGACGGGCGGCGCCTCAGCGGCTCAACCGGCTGGACGGCTCCTGCTATATCTGCGATCGGATCGAGTATTCCTTCAGCCGGATGCTCTCAAACGCCGTCCTTCTCTGGGGGGAAGAGGAGGAATTCCGCGCCAAGGTACAGAAGCAGCCCTATCTCTGCCTTCCCCATTTCCGGATGTGGCTGGAGGTGGCGCAGAAGGAAATGAAGAAGAATTACACCGAGTTCTATAAGGCGGTTTCGGTTCCCGTTTATCGCTATTTTGACGAGTTGAGGGGAGATATTTCCTGGTTCTGCAAGAAGTTCGACTATCGGTATGACGCGGAGCCGTGGGGAAATTCCAAGGATTCCGTCGAGCGGGCGCAGAAATTTCTCTGCGGGGATCTGCACAAGCCGATAAAAAGACAGGATCGGTAAGGCCCGCACAAAGCGGCAGGGATAAAAAGTACCTGGAGGCCGGGCGAACGCAAGCGGCGGCGCACCGAGGCATAACCGGTGCGCAGATGGGTACGAGCCGTGGCGCATCGGAGATTCAGATGGCGAGTAGACGGATACAAACTACGGTGTCGTTCGCCAAGGCATAACCGGTGAGCAGATGGGTACGAGCTGTAGAGTGTCAGAGAAACGACTGATGAGTACGGGTACAAACTACGCCGTTGCCAAGGCATAACCGGCGCGCAGACGGCGCGAACCCGGACACCATCGGGCATTTTTTCGGCGGCGAGTCCTTCTTCACGCGTTTTTCCCCGCCGCAAAGCTCTGAAATTTTAAAGAATTTGCCCGAAAAACGTGCTTTTTCGGTGCCGATTCCCGGGAATACGGAAAATTTTCGGAATCCCGGAAGAAAAGTTTGAAAAAACTATTGCAAAAATCCGGGAAATCGTTTAAAATATAAAGAGAGATTTTTTGTTGAACAGATCGGGAGGAAAATTTTTATGGTTACAGCCGGTGAATTCAAAAACGGCCTTACGTTTGATATGGACGGGAGCGTCATGCAGGTGGTCGAATTCCAGCACGTCAAGCCCGGAAAGGGTGCCGCCTTTGTCCGTACAAAGCTGAAAAACGTGATTACGGGCGCCGTGATTGAGAGGACGTTCAGCCCTACCGACAAATTTGAAAACGCCTACGTTGAGAGAAAGGACATGGAATATCTCTACAACGACGGCGAGCTTTACTACTTCATGGATACCGAGACCTACGAGCAGATTCCGCTGGAGGCCTCCAAATTGGGGGACAATTTCCGCTTTGTCAAGGAAAACATGATCTGCAAGATCGTGTCCTACAAGGGCAACGTCTTCCAGGTCGAGCCGCCGATGTTCGTGGAGCTTGAGGTCACCGATACCGAGCCGGGCTTCAAGGGCGATACCGCTACCGGAACGACCAAGCCCGCCACGCTTGAGACCGGCGCCGTTATCCGCGTTCCGCTCTTCATCGATATCGGAACCAAGCTCAGAATCGATACCCGTACCGGAGAATACATCGAGCGCGCCTGAGAAAGATACGCCGTTTCCGCAGAGAACGTCCGGGAGGCCGGAAAGGCCCTCGGCAATCGGCAATTGGCAATTAGCAATTGACAATTGCAAGGGAAGAAAGGAAGACAGACAAATGAATGTTACCGAAAAAACCGCCTATCTGAAGGGCCTTCTTGAGGGGCTCTCCATCGACGAGACCAAGCCGGAGGGCAAGCTCTTAAAGGCCGTCATCGACACCCTCGACGTCATGGCGAAGGAGGTTTCCGAGCTGACGAAGGAAACCGAGCATCTTGAGGACTATATGGACGAGATCGACTATGACCTCGGAGCCCTTGAGGCCGACTATTACGAGGCATGGGACGACGAGGACGAGGACGACGACGATTACGATTACTGCGACGAGTGCGACGCCGAGGACTGCGAGGGCTGTGAGCTCGCGGAGGACGAGGACGACGACGAGGATGAGGACGAGGACGAGGACGAATAATCCTCTCCCAAGGCCTTCGCGGTGAAGATCGGATTTTGCAGAACAAAACAGACAGACGGCGGCCCGATGGGCCGCCGCTGTTTCTTTTGACGGATCGCACTTTTCGTTCGCCGCTGTTCCCAGCGAGCGGGGTTTTCCGTTTACCGCCGTTTTCAGCGGAGAGAACTTCCCGTTCATCGCAGTTTTCTGCGAGAGGAGCTTTCCGCTCTTCGCCGCTTCGGTGATGGTATTTTCCACTCATCGCGGCTTTCGGTGGACGGTGATGCCGTTCGCCGCTTTTTGACGAAGGCGCTTCCCGTTCGTCGCTTTTTGACGCTGGCGCTTGCCATTCCGGGCGTTTTGACGCCCGGTGCTTTCACGTTCCCGTCAGGTGCGGTCTTTCAGCAGCCTTCGTTTTTGAAAGCCGGGTTGAAGAAGTAGAAATTCTTGCTGTCGAGGTGGTCGCGGACAACGCCGAGGGCTTCTCCGAATCTCTGGAAATGCACGATTTCCCGCTGACGGAGAAATTTGATCGGCTCGATGACGTCGGGGTCGTCGACCAGCTTCAGAATGTTGTCGTAGGTCGTTCTCGCCTTCTGCTCCGCGCCCATGTCCTCCGTAAGATCGGTGATTGGGTCGCCCTTCGACTGGATATAAGCGGCTGTGAAGGGAACGCCCGCCGCCGACTGCGGATAAATGCCGGTGGTGTGGTCGACAAAGTAGGCGTCGAAGCCTTCTTTTTTTATCTGCTCCACCGAAAGATTCCGCGTGAGCTGGTAAACGATGGCGCCGATCATCTCAAAATGGGCAAGCTCCTCGGTGCCGATGTCGGTTAAAAGTCCCGCGACCTCGGGATAGGGCATGGCGTAGCGTTGGGACAGGTAACGCAGAGAGGCGGCGAGCTCGCCGTCGGGGCCTCCGTACTGACTCATGATTACCTTTGCCGCCCGTGCGTCGGGATTCTTGATTTTTACCGGGAACTGCAGTCTTTTTTCATAACCCCACATTTCAGTTGGCCTCCGCTTTCCACGGCATGGGCTCGTTCAGCCAGCTCCATGTGCCGTCGTCGTTGATGTCGTAAGAGTCTATCGGGCCGTACTGCGCGGTATAGTCCGCGAGAAGGCCCTTCCGTTTTTCCTCCGTTTCAAGGAAGAAGCGGAGCGCCTCGGAGCTCTTGGGATGGGTGTCGAGGTAAAGCCTCAGCTCATCCATGACGAAGCTCAGCGCCCGGATTTCCTCAAACAGCGCCCCCTGATTCCGGGAATTTCCGCAGGGGCAGCTTCCACTGTTTCCGCAGGCGTTCCGATAGCCGTTTTCAAGGTTTTCGTAATTCATTCCGTTTCCGTTCATTTTCTTCTCCCTCCGAAGCAGTAGGGTTTGTTGAGAGCGTGGAAGAGCGTTCCGGCCTTCAGCGCGTCGGAAGGAGAGTAGAGCTCGGTAAAGGGCTGATCCTTCACGTAGGCCATGGCGAGGGAAATCGGCTGGTCGGTGCAGAGGCAGTTGTCGCCGGGAGAGACGGGAGGAAAATTCTGTCTATTCTCCCGGGAGCCGCTGTCGTACCGACTTTCCGGAACGCATCCGCAGCGCCTCGGATAGCGGTTGATTCTGTCCATATATGGTACCGTACCGGTGACCGCAGGGCCCCGGTACTTCCTTTTTTCAGATTGGCGGGGCCGTCCCCGCCTATCGGCAGTGTATGCTTCCCTCCGAAAAAGGTTCATCGCAGGAGCTCCGCAACCGGAAAAATTGCTTCCCGCCCGGAAGGGAGGCGCCGGTGCTTGACAAATTCCCCGCGTTCGTGTATAATATTAGACAACCTCCGCAAGGCGACGACGGCCAAGCGGAAAAGAACCGAAAAGGCCCCGCGTGAGGCGGTGCGGCTTGATTTTTCCCATCATCAGCGGGACTTTTGAATTTTCACACAGGAAAGGGATGTCTACCTTGAAAAGAACCAAACGAGCGCTTCTCCTCCTTCTGACCCTTGCCCTGACGGCGGGCTTCCTGACGCTTTGCGCCTGCAAAAAGGGTTCCTCGACCGGCGGGGAATCGGGTGTCGTGGAAACGCAGGAAAAAACGATTACCGTTGAGGTCGTCGACGACAAGGGCGAAACGACCTCCTTCACGATTACGACCGTCGAGGCGTTTTTGCGCGGAGCGCTGGAGCAGGAGAATCTGATTGAGGGAGAGGAAAGTGCGACCGGCCTTTACGTCAAGGTCGTCAACGGTCTGACCGCCGACTACGACGTCGACAAAAGCTACTGGGCCTTCTACAAAGGGGAGGATTACCTCATGACCGGGGTCGACAGCACCCCGATCGCCGACGGGGACCTCTTTCGGATTGTCTATACAAAATGAGCCGGCTTCCCCGCGCCGCCGACCGCACGAAAAAGATGGCGGTGTACGCTCTCTACGCGACGCTGATGTTCCTTTCCGCGCAGATCGATATCATCCCGAACGTGCATCAGCTGACGCTCTTCCTCACGGCCTTCACCGTGGTGTATCGGGCCGAGGCGCTGATTCCCCTTTACCTCTATGTGTTCCTTGAGGGAATCTTCGGGGGCTTTGATCCCCTCTGGTGGCCGCCCTATCTCTATATATGGCTTCTGCCGTGGGCGCTTACCATGCTGATTCCCAAGGGCACCCGCGAATGGCTGGCAGGGCTTCTGATCACCCTCATAAGCGGCCTTCACGGCATCCTCTTCGGTGCGCTTTACGCGCCCTATCAGTGTTTGGTCGTCTTCCACGGGAATTTTAAAATGATGGTTCCGTGGATTCTTTACGGCCTCTCCTTTGATACGGCGCATATGCTGGGGAACCTTGCGGCCTCGTTGCTTGCTCTGCCGCTGGCCCGGCTGCTCTGTCGGCTTGAGAAAAAGCCTTACCGCTTCCGGAAGGCTCTGCCGAAAGAGAAAAAATAGAAAAGGGAGCCTCTCGGACGCGTCCGGGAGGCCCTTTTTGGGCGGAATAAGAGAATTGTTTCCTTTTCCCTTTGCTTTTTAAGCAATTGGGTATTTTTTTTTTCGGCAAATGATGTAAAATAAAAGGTGATTCGGCGACCGGTGTTTTTTGCCGATTCCGCAAGCGAAGAGAGAAGGCCGCGACCGCCGCCTCCCGAGGATTTTCCGTCGGGCGAGGCGCCGCGTATCTCTTTCTCGCCGGGGAATCCGGAAAACCGGCGCCGGAAAGAAAAACAGAAAGTTTTCGTGCCGAAAACAGAGGAGGAAAACGAAAATGAAGGCAAAAAACATTGTTTTTACCGCGCCGATGAAGGCGGAGCTTCTTGAAAGGGAGCTTCCCGACGAGGTCGGCCCCGGGAAGGTCCTTGTCCGGACGGCGGTCAGCACGGTAAGTCCCGGCACCGAGCGGGCGGTAATCACCGACTCCCCCAACGCGGGAGGATATGTGGAGCACGTGTTCCCGAGAAGAAGCGGTTATTCTTCGGCGGGATACGTAGAAAAGGTGGGAGAGGGCGTCAAGGGCTTACAGCCCGGCGATCGCGCCATCGTCTTCTGGGGCACTCACGCCGAATATAATCTGGTTCCCGCCCATCAGGTCGTCAAAATTACCGACGACTCGATTTCCTTTGAAGAGGCGGCGGTCGTGTTTATTTCGACCTTTTCGCTGGCGGCTATCCGGAAATGCCGTCTTGAAATCGGAGAATCCTCCCTCGTCATGGGCTGCGGTCTTCTCGGACAGTTTGCCGTGAAGCTCCTTCGCGCGGCGGGCGCGGTGCCGATTCTCGCCGCCGACCCGATCGAATCGCGCCGGAAGGAGGCCGCGGCAGGCGGGGCCGATTACGTTCTGGATCCGCTGGCCGAGGGCTTTGCCGCGAAGGTCAAGGAGCTGACGGGGGGCGGCGTCAAAACGGCGATTGAGGTAACGGGCGTCGGCGCCGGACTCGATGAAACGCTCGACTGTATGCAGAGATTCGGCCGGGTGGCGCTCCTCGGCTGCACAAGAGACAAGAATTTCACCATCGACTATTACCGCAAGGTTCATTCCCCCGGCATCACGCTGATCGGGGCGCATACCAAGGCCCGCCCGAGCTATGAATCGCACGCCGGTTGGTACACGGAGCGGGACGATATCACGTCGGTGCTCTCCCTGCTTTCGGCGGGCAGAATAAATTTCAAGGCCTTCCTTCCCGAGAAATCTTACTCCCCCGCCGACTGTCAGCAGGTTTACGACCGCGTCATCAACGACCGGTCCTTCCCGACGCTCGCGCAGTTCGACTGGAGATAACAAGAGCTTTTCTCTTCGCCGGGGATGGGCTCGGGCCTGTGAGGCCGGGCGGGCGCTCCTTGTCGGTCGCCTCGCGCCGTCCTCTCCGCCTCTCCTTGCGGGAGTCGGAGGGAAAAAAGACCTTTTCCCGGCGAAGACGGAGAACCTGCGGGAAAAATCTACCCGCGAGGGGTCGGAAATTTCTGCGAAAAATCACAAAAAACTCTGTCTGTCGTTCCGATAAGGGAAAGGAGTCCCCGCAAAAGGGGGAAAAGAAAACAATGGAAAGAATCAAAATCGGCCAAATCGGTATGGAACACGACCATGCCGGTGCCATTCTCATGACGCTGAAAAAGCTCACCGACGTTTTCGAGCTGGTCGGCTATGCCGTCCCGGAGGGAGAAAAGAACTGCCACGTCCGGGCCTGCGAGGGCGTCCGCGAAATGTCCGTGGAGGAGCTTCTCGCCGTTCCCGGCCTTCAGGCGGTGGCGGTGGAGACCTACGAGCTGGATCTGACGAAGTACGCAAGACTCGCCATTGACCGCGGCCTTGCCGTTCACATGGACAAGCCCGGCGGAGCGGATCTCGGGGAATTTGAGGAGCTGATTTCCGAAATCAAAAAGAAAAACGCCGTTTTTCATACCGGCTATATGTATCGCTACAATCCGGCGGTCATCAAGCTGAAGCAGGACGTGGCGGAGGGAAAGCTCGGCGGAATCTATTCCGTCGAGGCGCACATGAACATTCTTCATCCCCCGGCCAAGCGCCAGTGGCTCGGCAATTTCCCGGGCGGGATGATGTTCTTCCTCGGCTGTCATCTGGTTGACCTCGTCTGTATGTTCCAAGGGATTCCGGAGCAGGTCGTCCCCTTCAATACCGTGACCGGCTTCAACGGCGTCACGGCGGAGGACTGCGCCTTCGCGGTGATGAAATACAAGAACGGAGTTTCCTTCGTCAAGACCAGCGCCATCGAGCGCGGCGGCTACCGTCGGCGTCAGCTTGTCGTCAACGGCGAAAAGGGCTCGGTGCAGATCCTTCCGCTGGAGGCCTCTTTGGAAGGGGCCGGCGGCGACATTTACGCGGGCGTCCGCGAGGCTTATGACGAGAGAAGGAGCAGCGTAAATTACGACGGCATTTATCATATGACCGACGGCTTCGACCGGTATGAGAATATGATGCGGGGCTTTGCCTCCTTCATAAGAAGGGAAAGGGAGAATCCCTACACCCCCGACTACGAGCTTGCCGTCTACCGTACGGTGCTTCGCGCCTGCGGCGTAAAGGTGGACTGAGAGAGGGAGCCATGAAAAGAGTGCTTCTGATTGCCGGGGGCGGCACGCTCGGCGGCTATACCTCCCTTGAGCTTCTGAAGCTCGGGTATGCGGTCGACGTGCTGGATATCGCCGACCGGCGGTATCTGAACAAAAATCAGCGGCTTTTCAGGGAAAAGGTGAGCGAAGGGGCGCTTTCGGCGAAGCTTTCCGCCACGCACTATGACGCGGTGGTGGATTTCATGCACTACAGCGACCCGGAGTTTTACCGGAGGAGGCTGGATCTTTTAGCGCAGAACACCGACCATTATTTCTTCCTCTCCTCCTACCGCGTCTATGCCGACCGGGAGCATCCTCTGAAGGAGGATTCCCCTCAGCTCCTCGACGTGTTCGGGGAAACCGGGCTTCTGCAAAACGATACTTACGGCATTCCCAAGTCGAAGGAGGAGAGAATCATCCGCGCCTCCGGCTACCGGAATTATACGATTCTGCGGCCCCTGATTTCCTTTTCCCATTACCGCCTCGACCTTGTGACGCTGAGCGGTTATCATCTGATTCCCCGCGCCGCCGAAGGGAAAAAGGTTCTTCTTCCCGCCGAGGCGAGGGATAAGACGGCGGGCGTCGGCTGGGCGGGCAACGCCGGAAAGCTGATTGCCCGACTGGTTCTGAAGCCGGGCGCCATGGGGGAGGATTTCCTCATCGGCAACGACGAAAACCTCACGTGGGGACAGGTGGCGGACATTTACACCGAGACGATGGGACTCTCCTTTGTCTGGGCGGATACCGAGGACTATTTGAAAACCTGTACCTCGAACCGGGATTCCGACCGGATCATTCTCTATCACGATCGCCTCTACGACCGCAAGGTCGACAACAGCAAGGTGCGGGAGGTGACCGGCATGAAAAAAGCGGAATTTGTCGGCGTCCGGGAGGCGCTGATTTACGAGCTTTCCCGCCTGTCGGAGAACCGGGAGATTCTGAACGGCTTCTTTACGAACGAGCGGGCGGCGGAGCTCAACCGTCAGACCGACGAATGGCTGAGCGCCCACGGGGAATAAAGCCCTTCCGCGCTTCTCTCCCCGACCGAAAATCCGACAACCGGAAATCCGTTTTCCCGACGGAAAAAATTTCACACAAGGGCCCGGCAGAGAGGGAAATCCGGCCCAACCGAAGTGCAAATAATTTTAAGGAGAAAATAAAAGATGAAAGCAATTCTGATTGAGAACGACGAAAACAAAAGCCTTGTCTGGAGCGACGTTCCCGACCCCGTAACCCAACCGGGCGAAATCAAGATCAAGGTGGAATACGCGGCGCTGAACCGGGCGGATCTGATGCAGAGAGAAGGGGACTATCCCCCGCCTCCCGGATGCCCCGAATGGATGGGCCTTGAGGTCTCCGGCGAAGTGGTGGAAATGAGCCCCGAGGCCAAGGAAAAGACTTCCTTCCGAGTGGGGGATAAGGTCTGCGCGCTTCTCGGCGGCGGCGGTTACGCGGAATATGTGACGGTGCCTTGCGGCATGGTGATGCCGGTTCCGGAAAAGGTGAGCATGGCGGAGGCGGCGGCGATGCCGGAAGCCTTTGCGACGGCTTTTCTGAACCTCTTCTGGGAGGGACACATCGAAGAAGGCAACACGCTTCTGATGAACGCGGGAGCCTCCGGGCTTGCCAGCGTGATTATTCCGATGGCGAAGGCCTTCGGCGTCCGTGTCATCACGACGGTGATTGAGGACGAAAAGATTGCGGCCATTTCCCATCTCGGCGCCGACCTCATTGTCAATACGAGAAAGACCGACATCGTCGAGGTGCTGAAAAAGGAGATGGAGGAGGGCCGTTCCGTCGACGTGGCGATCGACTGCCTCGGCGGCGACGTAATGGGCAAGTGCCTGCATTACCTGACGCACGGCGCCCGGTGGATCGTGATTGCGGCGCTGGCCGGACAGTATACGGAAATCGACCTGAAAAACATCTACAAGCGTAACGTCCGGATCGTCGGCTCGACGCTTCGCTCCAAGAGCCCCGAAAAGAAGGCGGAGATTCTGTCGGAGCTGGTGAAAAAGGTCTGGCCGAAGGCGACCTCCGGACAGGTGCGCCCGACGGTCTACAAGATTCTCCCGATTACCGAGGCGGAGGAGGCGCACGCCATCCTTCAGCGCGGGGAAAACGCCGGAAAGGTTGTCCTCAAGGTCAACTGAGAGGCTGAGAGGTCGAGAGCTTAAGAGGCCGAGAGGCCGAAAAACCGGAATCCGAAAAAGTTTATAAGGCGGTCGACCCTGCTTTTGGCAGGGCCGGCCTTTTTTTACGTCCTATGAAGGGAAAATTTTTCTTGTACCGCAAGGCGCGGTTGCCCGAGCGGGGGATTTTAAGCGAAAGCGCAATCAATGGTTGAATTTTCTCAAAAAACTCTCTATTGCATTCAACCGTCGTTTATGCTATAATTCAACCAAAGAAACCGAAAGGACGGTGTGTGAAATGGAAAATGAACTCAGTGAAAAAATCGCCACTCTGCGCAGGGAGCGTGGACTCACGCAGGAACAGCTTGGAAAAGCGGTAGGCGTGTCCTATCAGGCCGTGAGCAAGTGGGAAAAGGGCGGCGCGCCCGATATCGAGCTGCTCCCGGTTCTGTCGAGGCAGCTCGGCGTGACAATCGACGCGCTCTTCGGCATGGAGGGCGGAGAACAGGAGGATCCGGCCGACGCGGTGGGCCGCTGGCTGCGGGGTTTTCCCGCCAAGGAACGGCTTGGTCAATTCTGCCGGTTGGTCTGGAAGGTCAAGCAGTACTTCCTGCCGGACGGGGAGGGGGAGATTTCCCTTCCGATTACGGATTACCCCGAATCCTGCAAATTCGCCTATGGCGGCGACGAGCTTCTGCAGCTCTCGCAGATCGCGGGGGAGGAGGGCATCTTCTTCGACGTTCACGCCGAGGATCTCTCCTTCGTAACGCTGTGGCCTCGGCCTCAAGGCGGCTGGGGACAATGGCTTGCGCCGAAGGAGGACTACCGGAAGCTCTTTGAAGTTCTGGCAAGGCCGGGGTGCCTTACACTGCTGGAGTACGTCTGCAATCGGAAAATCGGGTGGTTCTCGTCGAGCGTCGTGACGAAACACCTGAACATGGAGCGGGAGGACGTGGAGGCGCTGCTTAAGGCGCTTGCGG
>CANQQT010000037.1 GCA_947626065.1 uncultured Clostridia bacterium
GTTGTTCTTCGTCTTCCGGGAAAGAATCCGGATGACGTTCCGGATCTCCTCGTCCCTTCCGATCACCGGGTCGAGCTTCTGCTGTCTTGCAAGCGCGACAAGATTCTGCCCGTACTTTTTCAGCACGTCGTAGGTGTCCTCGGGATTTTCACTGCTGACGGTACGGTTGCCCCGCACCTTTTTCAGGGCGGCGAGGAAGGTGGCGGGCTCGACGGAATAGCGGCGGAAAAGCTCCTTCATTCCGGCGTCGGGCTTGGCAAGGAGGCCGAGCATCAGATGCTCCACCGAGACAAATTCGTCCTTCATCTCGGAGGCGCGGCGTTCCGCCTCGTTGAGCGCCGCGTCGAGCTCGTTTGAGAGATAAATCCGAACGTCTCCGCCGCTGACCTTCGGGAAGGCCGAGACAGTTTTTTCGACGTCCCGCATCATCGCGTCGGTCGGGACTCCCATCGAGACGAGGAGATTTTTAATCAGTCCGTCCTCCGGAGTGAGAAGCGCCGACAGCAGGTGCGCCTCCTCCAGCTTCTGGTTGCCGTTTTCCACGGCAAGGCTTCGGGCGTCCCGGACGGCCTCGGCGCTCTTCTGGGTATAAGAATCGATGTTCATGTAATCACCTCACATCGGAAATCTTTCGATTGTTCCGTTTTTTTCATTTTCTATGATACACCCCATCTTTGAATATTTTACCGTATATTCTTGAACCGTCTGTAAATTTTAGCACTCTTTAACTTTGAGTGCTAAAATTTGATTTTGCAGTCCTCCCCCCGCGTAAACCGTCCTTTCGGGAGAACCCGGGAAAAGGCGAAGATCTATCGTCAAAAGACGGAGAAGACGCGCCGAGACGACAAAAGGCCGCAAAATGCGAGAGAACGACGCCGCGGGAAAAAGTGGGAGCCGACTGCCGGTGAAAAAATGGGGTAGCCGACCATCGACGTAAAAAGCCGAAAGGCCGACCTTCGGCGCAAAATAGTGGCAATTGAACATAGCGTAAAAAACGGGCAGCACGGCCATGAAATTTTCCCTAGGTAGAAAAATGCAAATCTTTAGACGAAACGCCGCTTTTCAATGGCACGCCGCATTCCCTTTGAGAATTTACTGTGCAGAAAAACCGCGCCGAAAAGGCCGAAACACTTGACAAGACCCCTCGTTTTGTGTTAAAATTTATAATAGCGGGAAGTATCTTCCCGGCGCGACCTTTTTTTGAGGCTCGAACAACCGCCGCGAACGATTTCCCTACATCGTTTTTACGGGAAGCACGCTTGAATATTAGCACTTCCGTGCCGCGAATGCCAAATTGACGGAGGAATGAATCATGTCACAACCCCTCTATCCTACCCCGCACATTCTCGCCACCCCCGACGATATCGCCCCGACCGTTCTCATGCCCGGCGATCCGCTCCGCTCCGAATTCGTCGCCCGGAATTTTCTCACCTCCCCGGTTCTTTTCAACGACGTCCGGGGCGTCAAGGGCTACACCGGCGTCTACAGGGGAAAACGCGTCTCGGTGATGGCCAGCGGCATGGGGATGCCCTCCATGGGGATTTACAGCTACGAGCTTTTCAACATTTTCGGCGTTCGGCATATTCTGAGAATAGGCTCCGCCGGAGCGATGCAGGAGGAGCTGAAAATCCGGGACATCATCCTCGCCCTCGGCGCCTGCACCGATTCCTCCTACGCCTCTCAGTTCCGCCTTCCAGGGACGGTAGCGCCGGTCGCCTCCTATCGGCTCTTAAAGAAAGCGGAGGAAGCGGCGCGGAAAAGAGGCGTCGTCCCGCACATCGGAAGCGTTCTTTCCTCCGACGTCTTCTATCAGGACGACCCGGGCGCCTCCCTCGCTTGGAAGAAAATGGGGGTGCTTGCCGTCGAAATGGAGACGGCGGCCCTTTATCTCAATGCGGCAAGAAGCGGCAAGGAAGCGCTGACCATTCTCACGGTTTCCGACCATCTTCTGCGGGACGAGGCGACCGACGCCGCCGAGCGGGAGCGCTCCTTCACCGACATGATGGAAATCGCGCTTGACACCGCCGTTTCCCTCTGATTCCGACCCGGAAATACCCGTCAAAACGAGAGAAAGCGGAGGAATTTTCGTGAACCGTTTCGCCCCGGCTGAGGAGGCCCTTTTGTCAAAAGAATATTCCTTCCCCCGTCCGGAGTTTTTCGATCTGCGCGCAATTTTTGACTGCGGGCAATGCTTCCGCTTTGAGGAAATCGGCCCCGGCCTCTTTGAGGGCGTCGTCGGGAAGCGGGCGCTTCGCCTCCGCCAGACGGCCGATAAAATCACGCTCTTCGGCGCCGACGCCTCCGACTTTTCCGGGGAATTTCGCCGCTATTTCGCCCTCGACGCCGATTACCGGGCCATCCGGGCAGAGCTTTCCGACCGTGCCGGCGGGAACGGCTTTTTCCTTGAGGCGATGGACTACGGCGCGGGCATTCGCATTCTCCGGCAGGATCCGTGGGAGACGCTCTGTAGCTTCATCCTCTCCCAGAACAACAACATTCCGCGCATAAAAAAGCTGGTGGCTTCCCTCTCCTCCGCTTTTGGGGAGCCGATTTCCGCCTTCGGGAAAATCTTTTATACCTTCCCGACGCCGCAGGCGCTTCTATTTGCGGGAAAGGAGAAGATTTTCGCGCAGAAAACCGGCTTCCGGGCCGGGTATCTTGCCGACGCCGCGCAAAGAGTGGCAAGTGGGGAGCTCGACCTTCCCGGTCTTGAATGCCTCCCCACCGAAGAGCTGATTTCCTCCCTTATGCGGATTCGCGGCGTCGGGCGGAAGGTCGCCTCCTGCACCGCGCTCTTCGGCTTCGGAAAGACCGACGCCTTCCCGGTCGACGTCAATATCCGGCATATCCTTGCCGACGCCTTCCCGGGAGACTTTTCACCCGCCGTCTTCGGAAGATACGCGGGAATCGCTCAGCAATACCTATTCTATTACGAAAGGGATTACAGAAAAAAGACAGCAATATGATGACTTTTTTGGCGAAGAGCTTTATCAAAAATTACACCAATACCGACTCCCCCGTCGTGAGAAGGGCCTACGGCCTCCTCTGCGGGCTCGCCGGAATCCTTTTGAATCTTCTTCTCTGCCTTCTCAAAATTCTTGCCTCTTCGATGACCGGCTCGGTGTCGGTGGCGGCCGACGCGCTGAACAATCTCTCCGACGCCGCCTCCTCGGTCGTCACCATCATCGGCTTCCGCCTCGCTTCCCAAAAGCCCGACCCTAACCATCCCTTCGGGCACGGGAGAATCGAATACCTTTCGGGCTTTATCGTTTCGGTGCTGATTCTCCTGATGGGCTTTGAGGTGGGAAAGGCCTCGGTTGAGAAGCTGACGGCGGGGAGTACGGCGGAATTTCATCCCGTCACCGTCGGAATTCTCGCCGCCTCCATTCTCGTAAAATTCTATATGTCCCTCTACAACCGCAAATTTGGGAAGCGCTTAAATTCCTCCGTCATGCTCGCCACAGCCGCCGATTCCCTCAGCGACTGCGCCGCGACGGGCGTCGTTCTGATCTGCGCCCTGCTCTCCCCGCTTACCTCCTTCAATCTTGACGGCTGGTGCGGTCTTGCCGCCGCCGCGTTCATCCTCTTTTCGGGAATCAAAAGCGCGAAGGAGACTCTCGACCCTCTTCTCGGCACTCCTCCTGAGCCGGAATTTGTCGAGAAAATCGAGAAAATTGTCCTATCCACGCCGGAAATCAGCGGAATGCATGACCTGATCGTCCACAATTACGGGCCGGGGCGGCGGATGATTACCCTTCACGCCGAGGTTCCACAGCATATCGATATTCTGCAAATTCACGAGGTCATCGACAGCCTTGAGATGCGTCTGTCGGAGGAGCTGTCCTGCGAGGCGGTGATTCATATGGATCCGATTGCCACCGAGGACAAGGAAACGAACGAGCGGAAGGAACAGCTCCTTGCCCTTCTCAAAACGATCGATCCCGCCATCACGATTCACGATTTCCGCATGGTTCCCGGGCCGACCCGCACCAATCTGATTTTCGATATGGTCGTCCCCTCCCGCCTTTCCCTCTCCGACGCCGAGCTCCTTGAAAAAGCCGACGCCCTTGTCAAAACCCTTTCCCCCGAGTATCGGGCGGTAATTCATATCGACCGGTTTTATACCAAACCGTAAAAAGACGAAAGGAAGCTTTCACCATGGATCTTTGGAACGAAATTTCAAAAACCCTCTATTCCGCCGCCGATTACACCGTAAAGGAGGCCGAAAAGCTCACCGGAATCGCGAAGCTGAAATACAAGAGAAACGCCCTAAAGGCAAAGCTCGACCTCTACTACAAGAGCATCGGCGAGCTGAAATACGCCGAGCGGAACGGGCAGGAGGTCGCTGACGAAATGTACAGCGGCCTGTTTGAGCAGGTGGACGCCGTTCTTGCCGAGCAGAAGGAGCTGGAAAGCCGCCTTGCCGACCTGCGCGACTGCGTCAGCTGTCCGCAGTGCGGCTACAAGGTTCAGCGCGGGCTGAGCTTCTGCCCGAAATGCGGCGAAAAGCTCCCTTCCGATGAAAAAAAGGCGGAAAACACGGGAAACGCGGAAGACAACGGCTGAAAAATTTCTGCCCCGGGAGAGCTTTTCTTCCGGGGCCATCGCTGAAAACAACGGACGTATTTTATGATTGCATTAAACTGTGAAAATCTCTCTCTCTCCTTCGGGGCCGATTCGGTTCTTGAAGGGGTGAGCTTCGCGCTGAACGAAAACGAAAAGCTGGGAATCATCGGGGTGAACGGAGCCGGGAAATCCTCGCTCTTCGCGATGATTACCGGCAAGCTCAAGCCGAGCGGCGGTTCCGTCTATATCGAGCGCGGCAAAAGCATCGGCCTTCTTGAGCAGAACGTCTCCTATGAAAGCGGAAACACCGTGCTTGAGGAGGCCTACGGCATTTTCTCCGACCTCATCGCCATGGAAAAGGAGCTGGAGGAGCTCCGTCTCAAGGCCGAACAAACCGGGGCGGAGGCCGACGCCAAGCGCTTTTCCGACTGTCAGGAGCGCTTCACCGCTTCCCGCGGCTATGAATTCCGCGGACGGTGCCGGGGGATTTTAAAGAATCTTTCCCTACCCGAAATCTTTTGGG
The DNA here is from genome assembly GCA_947626065.1 of uncultured Clostridia bacterium. Lineage (GTDB taxonomy): Bacteria > Bacillota > Clostridia > Oscillospirales > CAG-272 > Colimorpha_A. The sequence goes on from CANQQT010000037.1 coordinate 5,090, forward strand.
ACAAGCCGGTTTCCTCTCTGAGCGGCGGGCAGAAGACGCGGCTATCCCTCGCCTGTCTCCTGCTCCGCGACCCCGACCTCCTCCTTCTTGACGAGCCGACCAATCACCTCGACGCCGATTCCCTTTTCTGGCTGGAAAGCTATCTCAAATCGAGCCGCAAGACGGTTCTCGTCATCTCCCACGACCGCTATTTTCTCGACTCCGTCGCGACGCAGATTCTTGAAATCGAAAACCGGCGGGCAAAGCTCTTTCGCGGGAATTACACCGCCTACGCCGAAAAAAAGGCGACCGATCGGGAGATTGAGGAGAGGCATTACCGCAATCAGCAGAAGGAAATCCGCCGCATCGAGGCCTACATCGAGCAGCAGCGCCGCTGGAACCGGGAGAGAAACATCATCGCCGCCGAAAGCCGGCAAAAGCTTCTTGACAAAATGGAACGCGTCGAAAAGCCGGAGGCCCTCCCCGACAAAATCCGGATGACCTTTTCCCTGTCGGGCGAAAGCGGAAACGACGTCATGAATATCAGCGGCCTCTCCAAGGCCTACCCCGGCAAGCCGCTCTTCGATTCCGTCGATTTTGAGGTGAAAAAGCACGACCGCCTCTTTCTCCTCGGCCCGAACGGCTGCGGAAAGTCGACGCTTGTAAAAATTCTCGCGGGACGGCTCCCCGCCGACCGGGGATACGTTTACCGCGGGCATAACGTCAGAATCGGCTATTACGATCAGGAAAATCAGGACCTTCATCCCGAGAACACCGTTCTCGGGGAGCTGTGGGACGCTTATCCGGCCATGACGGAAACCGAGCTTCGCAACACCCTCGCCCTTTTTCTCTTCAAGGGGGAGGACGTCGAAAAGAAGGTGGCGGTTCTGAGCGGCGGCGAAAAGGCGCGGCTGACGCTGGCGCGGCTGATGCTCTCCAAAATGAATCTTCTGATTCTCGACGAGCCGACCAACCACCTCGACATTCCTTCCCGGGAGATTCTGGAGCAGGCGCTTCTCTCCTTCGACGGGACGCTGATCGCCGTTTCGCACGACCGCTATTTCACCAAAAAGCTCGCCACCCGGATTCTTGCCTTCGGGGAGGAAAAAGGAAAGCTTTTCCCCTTTCAGGGAAGCTACGACGAATTTCTCGCCTATCAAAAAGCCCACCCGGCGCAGGCCGAGGAGGCAAAGGAGTCGGCTCCCGTGACGGCCTCCAAGGAGCAATACCTGAGTGCCAAGCGAAATTCTTCGGAGGCACGGAAGAAGGAGCGGCGGCTTCGCCTTCTCAAGGAGGAGATTTCCAAGCTCGAGACGCGGCTTTCGGAGATTGCGGAGGAAATGAACGGAAGCGCCGCCTTCGACGCCTCCCGCCTCGCCGCGCTTTCGGTAGAAAACGAAGAGGCGGAAAATCGCCTTCTTGAGCTCTACGAAGAGCTCGACCGGACAGAGGGGTTGTAATTGCGGGATTTTCGTGTGGAACCAACCTTTGATGCGTGAAGCCGGAATTTGCGATCATGCAAAATCGCGGTATCGCAAAACCGTCTTTTCCGCAAATGCGGGACCCGCAATAAGATGCCCCATAAGAGACAGACGCAAACGGGAGCGAGCTGGTGCCAATCAAACTACCGCAAAAGATCCCAAAAGAAACCGGCCTGTCACACAAGCGTTTTCCGCTTGCGTGACAGGCCTTCGATATTTTTGAAAGATATTTTTGTCTGAAACAAGCTCCGGGCGTTCCCGGTGCGAAAAGTGCTGTCTTTCCGGCGCTTTTTTTATTCCGCCGATTTCAGCGACTCCGCCATCGGAATGGCGTTGATCTTTTTGCGCATGACCAGCTCCACCGTCAGCGTAAAGAGGAAGGTGAGCAGAATTGCGGCAAGGAAGCTGAGCGGGGAAATCACGTTTTCAAAGGAAACGATATCGATGGTGATACAGCTCATCACAAAGCGGTGCAGCAGGACGCCGAGCGGCATTCCGAAGAGGACGCCGAAGGCCGTCAGAATCAGATTTTCCCGGAAAACGTAGGCGCAGGTTTCGGCGGGATAGAAGCCCAGCACCTTGATGGTGGCGATCTCCCGCACCCGTTCGGTGATGTTGATGTTGCTGAGGTTAAAGAGCACGACGAAGGCAAGAGCGCTTGCGCAGGCGATGACGAGCCAGACGATGAAATTCAGGCTCTTCATCATATTGTTGACCCGCTCCCGGATATCGCGGTTTACCGTGACGTTGACGACTCCCTCGCTGCTCATCATCCCCGCCGCCGCCTCGTGCTGGTCGCAGTCCTCTTTTATGAAGACGTAGGCCGCGCGGAAGCCGTAGTCGTAGTCGGCGACGGTATCGTAGGACAGGAAGAGATAGCTATACACGTAGTTGTCGCAGATTCCGCTCACCTTAACGGAAAATTCCCGCAGGTCGATATCGCGGACGCGCAGGGTGTCGCCGACCTTCACGCCCAATGTTTCCGCCGTTTTTCTGTCGACAACACACTCCCCTTTTTTCGGCGCGGGGATCGGGGTATCTCCGTCGTGAAGCTGAATGAATTTTGTGATTTTTTCCTCCCCCGAGGCAACCGCCGTCACCGACCGGGTGGCGCCTTCGGTCATAAGATCCACACTTCCCTGCCAGACGAAGACGGCGTCCTCCAGCGTCTCGGCGTTTTGGTCAAGGAAGGCCTTTTGCTTTTCTCCGTCCATGCTCTCCCCGAAATTCACCATGCAGTCGTAGACCGTGATGCGGTCGAACTGGGCGCTTACAATCCCGGAGATCGAATCGCGCAGGCCGAGTCCGGTGAGGAGTAGCGCCGAGCATCCGCCGATTCCGAGAATCATCATAAAGAGGCGGCGCTTATAGCGGAAAATGTTGCGGAGGGAAACCTTCCGCAGGAAGGAGAGGGAGCGCCAGAAAAAGGGGATTCTTTCGAGGAAAATCCTCTTTCCGGGCTTGGGAGCCTTCGGCCGGATCAGCTCGGCGGGAACCTTGGTAAATTCACTTCGGCAGGAAAGCGCGGTGGCTCCTACCGAGCACAGCAGAGAGACGACGACCGACAGGGCGGCAAGAAGCGGGTCAAAAACGTATTCCAGCGGGGCGAAGCCGTAGAGAATATCGTAGGCCTTCCAGATGGCGAGCGGGAAAAGCCACGTTCCGAGGAAAAAGCCGAGGACACAGCCGATCAGCGCCGCGCTCCCGGAATAAATCAGATATTTGGCCGCAATCGCCGTACTCCGGTATCCGAGGGCTTTCAGCGTTCCGATCTGCGTTCTTCCCTCGTCAACCATGCGGGTCATCGTCGTTGTGCAGACAAGGGCGGCGACAAGGAAGAAGAAGACCGGGAAAACGCGGGAAATACCGTCGACGATTTTCGTATCGCTGTTATAGCAGGAATAGCCGGCGTTATCGTCGCGGGTGAAGAGATAGACCGCCGGTTCGGCGAAGGCGCTTATCTCATCCTCCCGGTCGGCGATTTCTTTTTCGGCGTCGGCAAGCTCCTCCTCCGCCTCGGCAAAGGAGGCCTCCGCCTTTTCCTTCGCCTCGTTGTAGCTTTCCCTTCCCTCCGCAAGGAGCTTCTTTCCCTCCTCGACGGCGGCAAGGCCGGCCTCGGCCTCGGTAAGGGAGGCGTCGGTCTCCTCAAGCGTCCGGCTCAGCTCTTCCCTGGCCGCTTTGAGGGTAAAATAAGCCTCGGTGGTTGTCGCGCCCGACGCCTCAAGGACGGCGAGCTGGCCTTCCGTCTCCTCCAGCCGAGCCGTCAGCGTTTCCTTCGCGGCGTTCAGCTTTGAAATCGCGTCGTTCAGCGTCTGCTCCTGCCCGGCAAGCGTCTCTTCCTTTTCGTCAAGCTCGGCAAGCGTTCGGCTCAGCTCCTCCTCCGCCTCTTCTTTTTCCCTCAAATAGGCGGCTTTTCCCTCCTCGTATTCCGCTTTCGCCGAGGCAAGAAGCCCCTCGGCGTCGGATTTCAGGGAAGAATAGCGTGCGAGGCTGACCTCGCTGTTTTTATCCGAAGCTTTATCGCGGATTTTATCGACGATTTTGTCGTAGTCCTCCGAAAGGAGCGGCGCCTTTTCGGTCAGGGTGAGGTATACCTCGTGGTAAACCTCGGAGTCAAAGCCCTCCGGCAGAAGATACAGAAAGGCGGAAATCGTCCCGTTGCCCAGCTTGGTATTGCCTCTTTCAAGGTTCAGATAACAGGGGGAGGAGGCGATTCCGCAGACGCGGTATTCCCGGAAGGCGAAGGGGCTTTCCCCGTCGGTTTCGGCGACCGTAATCACCTTTCCGATATCCGCCTCCCCGAAGCTCCTTGAATCGAGGACGCATTCCTCCGCCGATTCCGGCAGACGTCCGGCGACGAGGGAGAGGCGGTTCAGCTTTTCCGTCAGGGAGTGCGCCTTCATCACCCGCTCCTCTCCTCCGACCGAAAAGACGGCGTCGGCGAAAAAGGCGCCCTCGGCATATTCCACGCCGTCGAGCTCCGACAGCTCCTCCACCTCTTTTTCGGTATAGCCGAGGGAGGAGAGGAGTCGAAAATCAAAGAGGTTGGCCTTCGCAAGGTATTTGTCGGCGGTTTCAATCATCGAGGGCCTCGTCACCTTCAGTCCGGCAAAGAAGCCAACCCCGAGGGCGATGATGGCGAGAATCGCGAGAAACCGTCCCAGCGTTCCCCGGATTTCCCGGACGATATTTTTCAGCATCGAAGAATTCATGGCATATCCCTCACCATTCAATCTTCTCGACGGGGACGGGATGGGGGTTGAGCAGGGCCTCCGTCACAGTGCCGCTCTTGATGCGGACAATCCGGTCGGCCATGGCGGTGAGCGCCGAGTTATGGGTGATGATGATGACCGTCACGCCCTGCTTGCGCGCCGTCTCCTGTAACAGCGAGAGGATCGACTTTCCGGTCTGGTAGTCGAGGGCGCCGGTCGGCTCGTCGCAGAGAAGCAGGAGGGGATTTTTTGCCAAAGCTCTTGCGATGGCGACTCTCTGCTGTTCTCCTCCCGAGAGCTGTGCCGGGAAATTTTTCAGCCGCTCCCCCAGACCGACCTGCCGCAGAACGGTGGCGGCGTCCATGGGATTTTTGGAGAGCTGCGTCGCGATTTCGACGTTTTCAAGCACCGTGAGGTTGGGAATCAGGTTGTAGAACTGAAAAACGAAGCCGATTTCATGGCGGCGGTATTCCGCCAGCCGCTTCTGGGAATAGCCGGAGATGTCCTGCCCTTCCAGAATCACGTGCCCGGTGGTGAGGGTGTCCATTCCTCCGAGAATATTGAGGAGCGTGGTTTTCCCCGCGCCCGATTGGCCGACGATCACGCAGATTTCCCCTTTTCCGACGGTAAAGCTAACGTCATGCAGTGCCTCAACCTCCACCTCACCGGAGCGGTAGATCTTTCCCACGCCGTCGAATACGACAAAATCGTCCATCACATCTCACCCTTTCAAAAGTCCAACTGGAATTATTTTAGCACTCTTCTCGGGCAAAAGAAAGAAGTACGTCGTGAACGATTTGTGCATAATCGTTGAATATTTTGTAAAAAGAAATGAACGCGGTTTCCCTTGACAATCTTCCCGCTTTGTGATACCATAAATAGGACAAACCTGTGGATTTCAAAACGGGAGAAAAAGAATGGACAAAAAGGATATTATTTTATTCGACCTCGACGGAACGCTGACCGACCCCGGGGAAGGCATCACCAACTCCGTCGCCTACGCCCTTTCAAAATACGGCATGGAAGTTTCCGACCGGAAGGCGCTTTATTCCTTCATCGGGCCGCCTCTTGTCGATTCCTTCATGAAATTTTACGGCTTTTCGGAGGAGGGCGCGAAGGAGGCGGTTTCCGTCTACCGCGAGTATTTCCGGGATCGCGGCATTTTTGAAAATCTTCTCTACCCCGGCGTCAAGGAGATGCTTGCGGGACTACGCGCGGCGGGGGCCACGCTTGTTCTCGCCACCTCGAAGCCGGAGGTATTCGCTCTCCGGATTCTTGAGCATTTCGGGATCGCGGAATTTTTCACCGCCGTCGCCGGGTCGTCGCTCGACCACAGCCGGACCGACAAGCACGAGGTCATCGAATACGCCCTTTGGAAGCTGACAGCGTCGGGCGACGAGCCGTTTGTCGGGGAAAAAGGCTCCTCCGGAAGCGGCGGGGCCGATCTTTGCGTGGGGGAGGAAATACGCACCCGCGCCGTCATGGTGGGCGACCGGGAGCATGACGTTTCGGGGGCCAAAAAATCCCGGCTTTCCTCGGTCGGCGTTCTCTACGGCTACGGCAGTCGGGAAGAGCTTCTTACGGCGGAGGCCGATGAAATTGTCCCCGACGTCCCTTCCCTCTCTGCGCTTCTTCGCTCCCTTCTTTCCGGGGCGGAAAACCGGTAATAAAAATTCCCTCGGGGTACGGCGCTTTGGCGCGTTTCTCCGAGGGAATTTTATGTAATCAGATTTCTTCCTTTTCGGACAGGAGGGAAAGCAACAGCGCGCGGGTTTTCCTCTTGCAGTCGGCGTAGCGGTCGGCGGGGGAGGCCTCGTAGAGCTTCCGGTTCCCGAGGAAAACCGACGGAACGTAATAGTAATCGTATTTTTCGGCGAGTCGGGGCTCCCGGCTCTCCTCTATCCACTCGGTCGGGATGGCTCGGAAGGCGGGGTTTTCAAGGTACAGCTCCTCAAGCGCCCTTTTCATATCCCGGCAATAGGGACAGTCGTCGAGGTAAAAGACTGTCAGCTTTTTATCGCTTTTTTCACTCATAGAATCACGACCTTTTCTCCCGACGGGTACTTTACCGCTCCTCGCGGTAATAGTTCAGCCCGAGGCCGGCCGGGGGATGGTGCTCCTTCTTGTTCCGGATGCTCGTCGTGATCAGCACGAGAATCGTGACGACGTAGGGGAGCATATTGAGGAGCGCTTTATTGGTTCCGCTGATGTAGTTGCTCGCGATATAGAGCGCGCCGAAGAGGATGGAACCGAGGATTCCGAGGCTCGGCTTCCAGACCGTGAAGATGACGAGGGCAATCGACAGCCAGCCCATCGCGTCGATCACGTATTCCCAGTTTCCGTTCAGGTTGTCCATCACGTAGCAAAGCCCGCCGAGGCCGGCGATTCCGCTTCCGATCATCGTGGCCAGATAGCGGTAGGCCGTCACGTTGATTCCGGCGGCGTCCGCCGTCGCGGGATTTTCCCCGACCGCCCGCAGATGGAGTCCGACGCGGGTTTTATTGAAGACGAAGGAGGTAATCAGCGCGATGGCGATGGCGAGATACACCATAATTCCGTAGGAGAAGAAGAGCTTTCCGAAGCCTCCGAGCTTCGCGGCAAAGGGAAATCCCGCCGTGAAGAAGCTGCTCGCGTAGGAATATTTGATGATTTCCACCGTCTTAATCAGGTAGTTTGCGACGCCGACGCCGAAGGTCGTCAGGGCAAGCCCCGTCACGTTCTGATTGGCACGCAGGGTGACGGTGAGGAAGCTATAAATCACCCCGAGGAAGGCGGCGCCGAGGAAGGAGGCGACAATCGGGATGAGTACGGCTAAAATCCGGTTGGCGTTCCCCTGCCCGACGGCTCCGGTATAGAGCGCCTCCGAGACGCATCCGCAGGCGGCGCCTACGCACATGATTCCGGGGATTCCGAGGTTCAAATGCCCCGATTTTTCGGTGATGGTCTCCCCCGTCGAGCCGAAGAGAAGCGTCATACCGAGGCGAACCGCGCTGAAAATAAAGTTGATGATCATCATGCCTGCTCACTTCCCTTCTGTCTGTGATTGAACAGGATTTTGTACTGAATGAAGAATTCGCACCCGATGATGAAGAAGAGCAGAATCGCGGTCACGATGTCGGAAATCGATTCGTTGATCCGGAAGTCGGTGGAAACCTGCTTGGTTCCCGCTTGAAGGAAGGCGACGAGGAAGGAGGTCAGAATCATGAAAATCGGATTGAATTTGGCCAGCCAGGAAACCATGATGGCGGTGAAGCCCTGATTATCGACGATGGAGGTACTGACGGTATAGTTTGTCCCGCCGACGAGAAGAAGCCCGGCGATTCCGCAGAGGGCGCCCGACAGGGCCATCGTCCGCAGGATGACCTTTTTCACGTTGATTCCGATATACCGCGCGGTGTTTTCGCTCTCTCCGACGACGGAGATTTCATATCCGTGCTTGCTGTAGCGCAGATAGACGAACATCAGAACCGTCAGCACCGCGACGGTCAGAATGTTGGGGAAATAATCGCTCGGGCCGAATTTGGGCAGGCCGTATTTCGACATCGGCGCCAGAATTCCCGACCCGCTCTTGACCCAGTTTCCGATGCAGAAGGTGACGAGCTGAATCGCCACATAGTTCATCATGAGGGTAAAGAGCGTTTCATTGGTATTCCAGCGCGCCTTGAAGACGGCGGGAATCAGCGCCCAGATCATCGCCGAAAGAATGGCGGCGGCAATCATCGCGACAAAGAGAAGGGGCGTCGGAATCTTTCCGCCGAGGTAGAACATCACAGCCGCCGTCGCCAGTCCTCCGACCATGGTCTGTCCCTCCGCTCCGATGTTCCAGAAGCGCATTTTGAAGGCGGGGGTAACGGCGAGGGAGATGCAGAGCAAAATCGACATCGACTGGAGCAGATACCATCTGCGGCGCGGCGTCTTGAAGGCTCCGTCCAGCATCGACCGGTAAAATCGGAAGGGATCGATGTGAAAAATCGCCACCATGAGAATACCGCAGAAAATCAGGGCGGCAAGGACGGCAAGGACGCGGATCAGCATCCGGTTCCACGTCGGCATATGATCCCGCCGGACGATATGAAAGAGCGGCTCTCTTTTGCTTTCTTTGGCCTTCATTGTTTTTCCCTCCCTTCCTCGGCGGGGTTTCTTCGGCTCTCCGTCATCGTCATTAAAAGTCCGATTTCGCCCTTTTCGGCGTTTCTTCCGTCGACGATTCCGGTCACCCGACCGGAATTGATGACGAGAATCCGGTCGCAGAGGCCGATGAGGACGTCGAGATCCTCTCCGACGAAGAGAATCGAGACGCCGCTTTCCTTCTGCCGGTTGAGCAGGTTATAAATGGTGTAGGAAGAGTTGATATCCAGTCCGCGCACCGGGTAGGCGACCATCAGAACCGTCGGGGAGGAGGCGATTTCCCGCCCGACGAGAACCTTCTGCACGTTTCCTCCCGACAGCCTCCGCACCGGGGTGACGGCGTTCGGGGTGACGATTTCGAGGCTCTCGATGATCCGCTCCGCCAGATTCTTTGGATCCTTGCGGTTGAGGAAGGCGGATCTGCCTTTCCGGTAGCTACGGAGCATCATGTTGTCGATGATGTTCATATTCCCGACGAGGCCCATGCCGAGCCGATCCTCCGGGACAAAGGAGAGCCGGACGCCGAGGTCGCGGATCTGCACCGGGGTTTTGCCGAGGAGGTTTACCGTCTCCCCCGTCGTCGGGTCAAGGTAGCTGATGGCACCGGCGTCGGGCTTCTGAAGCCCCGCGACCGTTTCGAGGAGCTCCCGCTGTCCGCTTCCGGCGATTCCCGCGATTCCGAGAATCTCGCCGGACCGTGCCGTGAAGGAGATATCGGAGAGAATCTTCCGCCCCTCGCGGTCGGTGAGCGTCAGGTGAGAGACGCACAGGCGGTCGACGCAGTTTTTCGGCTCGCTTCTCTCAATATTGAGAGAGACCTTCTTGCCGACCATCAGCTCGGTGAGCTCCGCTTCGTTTGTTTCGGCGGTATTGACGGTTCCGACGCCCTCGCCTTTTCTCAAAACCGCGACGCGGTCGGTGAGGGCGAGCACCTCATGTAGCTTGTGTGTGATGATGATGATCGACTTTCCGTCGTCCCGCATCCGTCGGAGAACGTCGAAGAGCTTTTCGGTTTCCTGCGGCGTGAGAACGGCGGTCGGCTCGTCAAGAATCAGAATCTCGGCCCCACGGTAGAGCACCTTGACGATTTCGACGGTTTGCTTTTCGGAAACCGACATCTGATAAACCCGTTTGTCGGGGTCGAGAAGGAATCCGTAGCGGGACGCGGTTTCGGAAATCTTCTTTTTCGCCTCTTTGAGGTTGAATTTTCCGTCCTTCATTCCCAGCGTGATATTTTCCGCCGCGCTGAATACGTCCACCAGCTTGAAATGCTGGTGAACCATTCCGATTTTATAGCGGAAGGCGTCCTTGGGGGAGCCGATGACGACCTCTTCCCCGCCAATGAGAATATGGCCGCTGTCGGGGTAGTACAGGCCGGAAATCATGTTCATCAGCGTTGTTTTTCCGCTCCCGTTTTCCCCTAAAATGGCGAGAATTTCGCCCCGGTAAACCGTCAGGTCGACGTTCTTGTTGGCCGTGACGGAGCCGAAGGTCTTCGTCAGGTGTCTGAGCTCAAGCGCAACCGTCTTTTCCACACCGTTTCTCCTTATTGTTATAACTCAGGCAAGAGTCCCCGCGCGCCGGGCGGCGGGTTTCTCTCGGGAATCGGCGGAAGAACCGGTCTTCCGCCGCTCCTTTTGCTGAACTGAATGACGGGGCAAGCCCCTTCTTGAATCAAGATAAGGCGGAGTCCGAAACTCCGCCTTATCGGCAGCTCCGGGGGAGGAACTGCGGGTGTTGTTATCCGTTCTGGTCGAGTCTTGTGATACCGTCGATGATGATATCAAAGTAGGGGGCCGAACGCTTTTCCGACTCATGGAAATAGCCGTCGGAAATCACGTTGGTGTCGGGCGTGAAGGCCGCGTCGGTATCGACGTCCGCCATGTACTCGGTGAGGGTCTGGCCGCCGACAGTGAATTTCGAGGTATCGAAGACGTGCAGGGAGCCGTTCTCAAGCGCCGTGCGAACTTCCTCAAGCTTGGCCGCGGTTCCCTCCGCAACGGCGGAGGTGTTGAGCTCGGTGAGCTTGACGGAGCCGTTCTTCAGGGTACCGGTCCAGTCGGTGTCGATGGCTGTGCCGTTCTTCATGGCGCCGATGATGTACTCAAAGTAAGGCTGCCAATCGATACGGGAAGAGACGAGGAAGGTGTTCGGGCAGCTTTCGAGCGTCGAGCCGTTGTAGGAGACGTTCGGAACGCCGCGCTCCTCGCAGGCGGAGGGAGCGCCCATCGAGTCGGCGTGCTGGCTGATCAGCTTGCATCCGTGATCCATCAGGGCGTTCGCCATATCGCGCTCAGCGTTGACGTCAAACCACGACGAGGTGAAGTTTACTTCCATCGTAGCGGAAGCGCAGACGGAACGGGCGCCGAGGAAGAAGGAGGTGAAGCCGGAGATGACCTCGGCATAAGGCCATGCGCCGACGTAGCCGATCTTGGCCTCATCCGCCTTGATCGTGCCGTCCTCAATCATCTCGTTCAGCTTCATTCCGGCAACGACGCCGGCAAGATAACGGCCCTCGTAAATGGACGCAAAGGCGTTGTGGAAGTTGGCGAGCTTTTCGGTGTGCGCCATGGTGCCGGTCGCGTGGCAGAACTGAACCTCAGGATGCTCCTTCGCGACGGCGAGGATGAACTCCTCATGACCGAAGCTGTCGGCAAAGATCAGGTTGCAGCCCTGGTCGACAAGGTCCTCGGCGGCAACCTTGCATTCGTTGCCCTCCGGAACGTTCACACGGAAGATGTACTGATCCTCCGAAAGACCGGCGGCCTTGCAGGCGGCCTCGGCGGCGTCCATGAAGTTTTTGTCGTAGGTGGAATTCTGATCGTGCAGGAAGATGAAGCCGACCTTCACCTTGTTTCCGCCCTGCTGGGCTCCGGTGCCTTCTCCCGTTCCGTCTCCGCCGGTCTTGCCGTTTCCGCAAGAGACGGCAAAGAGGGAAAGGATGCAGAGAACGAGTGCCAGAACAACCGAAAGGATTTTCTTTGACATTGACTGTTCCTCCAAAAATATAAAAAATATATAATCAAGAAAGAACCGCAAGCGGTGCCTTCCTTAATCCGTAAGAGGTTGGCTCAGCAAAAGACGACGGTTCCGTTCTCCATCGAACGAATTTTAGCCAGCGATTCGACGCGGTATTTCTTCCTCAGCTCGTCCCCGCCGCCCTGATAGGCCTTTTCAATCACGATTCCGCAGCCGACGACCTCGGCTCCGGCCTGAGCGCAGAGAGAGGTAAGCCCAATCAGCGCGTTTCCTTTCGCGAGAAAATCGTCGATGATCAGAACACGGTCGGACGCGGTGAGATAAGCCTTGGCTACGACGATTTCTGAGGTGGTGCCGCGGGTGTAGGAATGCACCGGGCTGGAATAGACGTCGGGGGACAGGTTGCCGGTGCGCATTTTCTTTGCGAAAACGACCGGCACGCCGAAATACTGCGCCGTCAGGCAGGAAATGCCGATGCCCGACGCCTCGACCGTCAGAATTTTCGTCACCTTACAATCGGAAAAAAGGCGGTAAAATTCCCTTCCCAATTCGCACAGAAACGGAACGTCCAGTCGGTGATTCAAAAAGGAATCGACCTTCAGCACGTCGCCGCCGAGAATTTCCCCGTCCTTCAAAATACGGTCTTCCAAAAGCTTCAAGAGCAAGTCCTCCTGCCGCAGAAAGCGACACCGTTTGATGCTTTTCGATATCTATATACTATTTTACCTCTGATTCTCGAATTTGTCAATTATAAATCTCGCAGAAGCCAAAGAAAAGGAAAAAAATTTTTTTGTGCATATAAAACGAATTTGCCGATTTCGGGCACAAGATGTGGGGAATCAAAAAATATTTTCCGTCATATCTTGCATTTCTTTTTCCGATATGGTACAATAAAACAGAAACTTCTTCGGGAGGCGCCTATGCCGCTTGCATCGCATCTTCAAAACGTCGGACTTTTTCTTCTCCGTCATCCCCTTCCCTTCCTTCTGTACGCGCTCGGCATAAACGCCGTGACCTTTTTTCTCTACGCGTCGGACAAACGGCGGGCGAAAAGAGGAAAATGGCGCATCTCAGAGGCGACGCTTCTCCTCTTTCCGGCGCTCGGCGGAGGGCTGGGCGGCCTTTTCGGGATGTACCTCTGCCGCCACAAGACGAAGCATCTTCGCTTCCGAATTCTCGTTCCGCTTTTCTACATAATATATACCTTGCCGGTGCTTGCCGCTCTCCTTTTCGCCCTTCCGGCGCTTTAATCCCTTCCGCACTGCTTCGTGAGCGGTGAATACGGCTTTTCGGCGCAGTCATGCCGTGGAGCGGGAAGCCGCGTTGAGAGCGGTTCCCGCCGTTGATACGTGAAAATTGCGTTGGGTGATTCACTACGGGAACGCAAAACCGTGTCAAAACGGTGCCGCAGGCCACGGCGAGGCACGGGTTGGAGCGGTTGCCATGGAACATAAAACTGCGTCGACATGGTAAAAAGTGAAAGCGCGTCGGTGTCGTGGCCACCGCTGGCGCGAAAAACCGTATTTGGACGGCTTTCGTTATGAAAACGCAAAACCGTTCGGTGCGGAGGCCGTCGCGGGCCATAAAAACCGCGCTTTTGTCAAAAAATCGGCGCACGCCGCCGTTTTGTCTTGATTTATTAACAGATTTGTGGTATGCTATTGGGAGTACCGCATTTTAGAAGAAATCCTACCTCAAAAACAAAGGAACCGTGTTTTATGAAAAATGCAAAAAGATGGCTTTTACCGCTGATTTTCTTCCTTCTTCTGTTTCTCAGCGCCGCGCTGTCGGTCGGCGCCTCCTCCACCTACACCGAGGGAATCAGTCTGATGGACGTCCGGCAGAACGTCCGCGCCGACGGGTATACCTGGAACAACCGGACCGATACCCTGACGCTTGACGGGCTGAACATCCAAACGGAGGACGATTACGGGTTGAAGCTCCCCGGCGGCGCCACCGTCGTGCTGAAGGGGAAAAATACCATCAGCGCCTCGGTCGCCGCGCTGTATATGGAACAGGACGTCAAAATCCGCGGCACCGGCTCCCTGACGCTGGAGGGCGGCCAATACGGCATTTATCTCAACGCCGCCGGCGCGACCAGCAAGCTGAGCATCAGCGGCGGGAGCTTTACGATTACCGGCGGTGAGGACGGCATCCGCGCCGACGTCGGACGGGTGACCCTTTCGGGCGGGAAGCTCACGATTCGCGGCGGAAGCGGCTACGCGGTAAACGTGCGGGAATTTATGGCGGGCTCCGGCGTGACGGTCACCGCGACGGGTTCCTTTTATTCCTCCTACAGTATGCTTCTCCAAGGCGCCAATCTCTCGGTGTCCTCTGACCGCCCGGCGCTCCTTGCCGACCGCTCCCTCAAGCTGGAAAGTATGCGGCTGATGGCCGGTGAAAGCCTCACTTCCCTTTCTTCCGTCGACGAATACGGCGGGGAGAAGGCGCTGACGACCAAATCGACCCTTCCCACCGGCGTAAAAAGCCTTCTCTTCGGGGAATCGAAGTCGATCGTTTGGGATATTCTCCTTCTCGTCTCGGCTCTCGCAGTTCTTGCCGCTCTGATCGTTCTTCCGGTTCTGATTCGCAAAAAGAAGGCCAAAGTCATCACGGAGGCCCGTGAGGCCGCCAAGGCGGAGGAAAAAGCGGCGAAGAAACAGCAGAAAAAGGAAGGAAAATCCGGAAGCTGACGCGGCGGCGGAGGCGGGAATCGGTCGGCGACTTCGTGCCGACGTCTCCCCCACGGCCCGCACGCGCCACCCATAAGCGGCAAATGAGCACAAAAAAAGAACGGTCGAAGCCGTTCTTTTTTTGATGTATGACGGGCATGTCGTCGGTCTGTGGTGGAAGTCCAGAAGGGGCGTAGTTGTCGACGAACCCAAGAGCGACT
>CANQQT010000038.1 GCA_947626065.1 uncultured Clostridia bacterium
TATGCAATTCTTCTTACTTAATGCAACAAAGCGGCTTTGGGCGTTTGAGCTCTAAACCGCTTTGTCTTCAGTCTGACCCGTCCCCGGGCTTCTCTTCGGAATCCCGGGGACGGGCAATTTTTTATTCTTTTGCGGAAAAACTGACGCTTATCCCTCCGTAATCAGGCGGAGCGGGGCGCGCCGGAGGATAATTCCTTTTGTGGGATAATCGGAATGGGCGCAGACGTACAGGTACTCGTCGTCTATATACATCCCCGCATAGGTGCTTGTCGCGCCCTCCGGGAGTCCGAAAACATCGAAGGGACCGTCGAAATCGTTCGGAGAGGAGAGGTCATAAGCGGTTTTCCCCGGCTTCGACACCGATAGCTTAATCCGCATTCCTGTCTCGGTCCCCGTCTGCTTCACCGGCTTCGGCAAGTCCTCGTCGGTCATATAGGACACAACAAACCTGCCGTCGGGAAGCTGAACGACGTAAGGGGCCCCCGATCGGTACCATACCTTATGCGGTATGTAGACGTCGCACTGATTCAGCCATTCCTTCCCGTCCTTTGAGGTGAGAAGCTTGATGGTCAGCACGTTGGCATAGGGTCTGGACTGATTCTGCGTCGTTTCCAGAGCGAGAATATATCCGCCCTCCGCGATCGGCTGCCATACCGGCATTCCGTTCTTGATTTTCGGAACGATCCGATTGTCGTCGGAGGTATAGTCCGCGCGTACCCATTCCCCGTTCCGGTAGACGAAGATGTCAACGCTGTTTATGATGTGGTTATACCCGTAAACGGATTTACCGATGGCGAAGAAGCAGGCCAGCTCTCCGTTCAGTATTCCGAAATGCGGTTCCCACACACCGTAGGACTTGTAGGTAATGTTCGTTTCGTAAAGATCCCATACGATGGAATGCCTCGTCCACGTTTTCCCGCCGTCCTTGCTCTGCATGACGCGGATGGAGGAGTGGTAGGCCCCTCCGGGCGGCGTCTTGGCGGAGCTGTCCGGATCGTTGGCACGGTAGCCGACCAGAATCGTCCCGTCGGCAAGCTGATAGGGAATGCCGTTTGCGCAGACGAGATCCTCATCGACCCCTTCGGTCACCAGAACCGGCGCCGACCACGTTTTGCCCTTGTCGGAGCTGAAAACGGCGCGAATGCGGCTGTAGGTTTCTCCGCTCCTTTTGGATCCGTAGGCCAGAATCAGTCTCCCGTCCGAGAGGGCGCATATTCTTGCATACCCGCCCTCGGGAACCACCGAAATGACGTCTTTTTCAAAGGTTATCCCGGCAAAAACGACTCCGTCGGTGATTTCCTCGTCTCCCTGCGGCTCTTTGGCGGGATATTTTTCCGTCAAAGTCGTATCCTCGCTTTTCATCAGCAATGTTTCTCCCCTTTTTTCAGAAAGATAATCCGACAGGAAAAGATAGACGGCCTTTTCGCTCAGCGAGGGGGTACCCCCGGCAAGGAGAATGCGCGTCCCCTCCTCTTCCCGCAGAATTTTCACGCCATAGGAGCTTTCCCCCAGCGTTTCGATGTATTCTTCACTTTCAGGGAGACCGGTGTCCCCGACCAGAATCAGGAAGCCGGACGGCGTCTCACCGGTTCCCGCCTCCATCAGCTCCGGTGTCCCACCGGTCACCCCGCTCAGAGTGCGGGAGAGGGCCGCCGCCGTATCCTTCAGCCCCGCTTCATAGAGAACCGTGCAGGCCGAGGGAATTTCCACCGGCGCCGCTTCCTCTTCTTTTTTGTCTTTTTTGCATCCTACGCCGAGAAGGGAGAAAAGGGTAACGGCGGCAAGGGCAAGGCAGAGTCCCCGCAGAAACCTTCCGCGGCTCCCCCTTCCTGCTCCCGGGCCTTTTCCCCCGTCCCGGAGGTTTTGTCTTTCAAAAGCGCTCATTTACGACGTCTTCATCGTGACGGAGCAGTCAACGAAGCAATCTTCCCTGTCGGTATTCCCGCAGAAATTGTTGGCGTCGGTGTGGACGTCAATACCGGTGTGGGTATCCTCCACCGCGAAATCGGTCACGACGTTGTTGGTCTGCACAAGCGTGGTGGGTCCGCAGTGGCCGACAATGCCTCCCATCTCCACAAGTACTACGCCGGACATATCCCCGCCGAGGCGAACCGTCAGGCCCTTCACCTTCACACCCGAAATCGTGCCGCCTCCCGTCTCGTGAAGGTAAGCAGCCACGCCTCCGATAAAGACCTTCCGGTTTATCTCCACGTTTTCGGTGGGCAGATTGTTGACCTCATAAACCACGTTTTCGAGGGTAAAATCCTTTATTTGAGCGCCATAAGCAACCGAAGCGAACAGACCGTAGTAATAAAGTCTTCCTTTCGCCTTATTAAGCCCAGATTCCGGTGTCACAAGAAGATTCTTTATCGTGTGGCCCTGACCGTCGAAATCCCCGCGGAAGGAAACCGTGGTGCCGATCGGGGTGAAGGGCTTGGAGTTCAGGTCAATATCGTTCGTCAGACGGATTTCGGTATTCTCAAAATTGCTTCCGAAGATTACGCGTTGGTCGCTGTAGCCTGCTTCGTCGGTGAGGTCGCCGTCACCGTTGGTGTCGTAAATTACCATATAGTTGGGGTCGTAGCAGGTCATCGTTTTGGTCGCGGCGCCCTCCACAAGATAGGTAAGCCCGTAGAGGTCGTAGGCGTCGGAAAGCTTCATGACATCGAAATCGCCGTTGACGTACCATTCAATACAGGCGCTGACGCCGTCCCACGGCTGGGACTTGTCAAAGGGCGGGAAGTCTTCGCCAGTTGGTTCTTCGGTGACAACCGATCCCGTCGTATCCGCGGGGCTTCCGGCCTCCGTCTCCTTGGCAGTGCCGGAGGGCTCGGTCTTCTCGGTCTGCTTCTCGGTCTGCTTTTCGGTATTTTCTCCGCTTCCGGAGCCGCTTTCCGTGGTATTTCCTCCTTGCTTCCCGCATCCGGCGACAAGCAGAGAGAGGGTCAGAAGCAATGCGGTAAGAAAAATTATACTCTTTTTCATGGCGCATATCCCTTCCGGGGGAGACGGAAATCCGCCGATCCCCCAGAGAGTTTCCTTTCATTAAATTTATTGATTTGTTTTTTTGGTTTATGCTTTTTATCTCCGGGAAGACCCGTCCGGAGCGATTCCTTCAGGGTGTTCCCGCACTTTCCGTCAGCTGCGAAGGGCTTCCTCCTTAATCATCCAGCTGTACCAGCTTATCCATGTAGGTTTTGATTCCCTGCTGCCACACTCTCTTTCTCGAGTTGACCTGAGCCGCCCAGCCGGGATCGTTGTCGAGAATCGGCGTATAGACGAAAAGCGAGGCAGTTCCCGCGTAGACGTACTGGCAGTAATATCCGAAATCAAAGACCACACTGTCGCGGATGATATCGAAGGTTTGGCGGCTTTCGGGGGTAGCGTCGGAGTATTTGATTTTCAGCGCCGTTTCAAAGTAGGCAGGCGTAATCACCGAATATCCGACACTGGCCATACATTCAAGAACAGCGCCCGCCATAGAGGCGTTGGGGCTACTCCTCATGATACAGTTCGTCAGATGAAGAACTCTTGAGATCGTGCCGTAGTCGTCGCTCTCATCCCATTTGGGGAAGGGAAGCGGGATATAGTCCGCGGCAATCTCTTGGAAGACGTTTCTCGTATCATCGAATTTTGCCGTGATGAAAAGCGCCCGTCCCTGAAGGAACATCGCTTGGTTCAGAGGAATGATGTCCGTAACGGACATATTCTCCGTACCCATCCCTGAAAAGACACAGGAAGCATTGTCATTGAAAAGGTGCACCATCCACTGAACAACGTCGATGGCATGAGAGGTTCCGAAGGTGCATTCATAACTGCCGTTCCCGTCGGGACTGCACATATAGACGCCCATTCCCGACGCCATCGCCGTGGAGTGGTCCTTTTCCGTAACCACGAGTCCAACGGTGTCGATGTCGCGATTCACCGCAGAGGGATCGGCAATGCTCTGAACCTGTAACGCGTATTCCTTCATCTTTTCCGCCGTCCATTTTCCGTCGATTACCATCCGCTGCAGCTCTGTGCTGTCAATCTGGTAATTGGCGGCAAGCCCGGTATGGCAAAGTATCAGTTCGATTTCCTTCAGATAGGAAACCGCCGCGTCGCCGCTGCAGAAATAGAGGTGGCCGTTTACAGAAAATCCCTCCGCCATCGCGTCGATCCAGTAGGGCTTGGTGAAGTCAAGATATTCGATCGACCGCAGGTCCGCGTACGCGCCGGTTCTTGCCGAGATACAGGCGTAGCCGATCATGTCGGCGACAATATCATAGACGTCCTGCTGAGCAAGGTAGGTGTTCGCAACGGCGTCGGTATAGTCCCTTCGGACGGACGGAAGAGAAAGCACATTATACTCTACGCCGAGACGTTCCTCCACAATCAGACGCGCACGGTAAACCCCCTCATCGACGGCCTCGCCTCCGGCCTCTTCCACAAAAATGTCGCCAAGGCTTTCCTCGGGATAGACGATCCTTATTTCCGAACCGTTAAAGTTCAAAGAAGAAGGAAGGTCATCGAGATAGGCGTCCTCCTCCGTTCCTCCCCCGCTCTCCACGGTCTGCGAAGAGGGCGTTTTTCCTGCACATCCGATGAAAGAAAACAGAAGAAGCACGGCGAGCAAAAAAGCTGAGATTTGTTTTCGCATGGTTTTTCCTCCTTTGTTCTTTTGGTGCGGTTCCCCAGCGGATTTTTCGTCTCCTCCCACCGACTTTCTCTTGATTTACCGGGTTTCCCGCTGTTCGCCATTTGAATTTTATTTATTTGGCGATGGTTAAATGTGCTTATATTATACATCAAAAAAGGAGGGACGTCAATACATAAATCCGAATAGCTGTACTTTTCTGCACAGAAATTTCAGAATCAACCCGCCGAAAGCATGGAAAAAAGAAAACCGCAGGCGACCACGCCATATGGCGGCCTCCGCCAACGCTTAAAAAGCCCCCGGTTCTCAAGCGAGACCGGGGGCGCAACAGACAAAGACGGCGGCAGAAGCTTTCTGCCGCCGCCCTGTCTGGGGGGGGGGAATTTTCGATTTTCGGTTTTCCGGGTTTTCGGGGCTCGAGGGCTTCGTTTTTCGCCCCGGCGAAAGCTTTCAGAAACGGATTTTCTCTTCTATATACTGTTTCAGGCCCTGAATCGGGATTCTCACCTGCTCCATCGTATCGCGGTCCCGCACCGTGACGCAACCGTCGTTCTCGCTTTCAAAATCATACGTAACGCACATCGGCGTGCCGATTTCGTCCTCCCGGCGGTAACGCTTTCCGATCGAACCGGTTTCGTCGAAGTCGACGGAGAAATCCTTCGTCAGCCCCTCGTAGACCTTCATCGCCGGCTCGGAGAGCTTCTTTGAAAGCGGCAGAATCGCGGCCTTATAGGGCGCGAGGAAGGGATGCAGCCGGAGAACGGTGCGGACGTCGTTTTTCTCGGCGTCGACGACCTCCTCGTCGTAGGCGTCGCAGAGGAAGGCCAGCGCGACGCGGTCGGCACCGAGGGAGGGCTCGATGACGTAGGGCACATAGCGCTGATTCGTGTCGGGATCGAAGTAGTCAAGCGACTTCCCGCTCGCCTCCTGATGGCGGCTGAGGTCGTAATCGGTGCGGTCGGCAATACCCCACAGCTCTCCCCACCCGAAGGGGAAGAGATACTCAATATCCGTCGTCGCCTTGGAATAGAAGGACAGCTCCTCCTTCTCATGGTCGCGGAGGCGGAGATTTTCTTCCTTCAAGCCGAGGGAGAGAAGGAAGTTTTTGCAGGTGTCCTTCCAGAAATAGAACCATTCAAGATCGGTGTCGGGCTTGCAGAAAAATTCGCATTCCATCTGCTCAAACTCGCGGATACGGAAGATGAAGTTGCCCGGCGTGATTTCGTTCCGGAAGGATTTTCCGATCTGGCAGACGCCGAAGGGAAGCTTTTTCCGCGTCGTTCTCTGAATGTTCGCAAAGTTGACGAAAATTCCCTGCGCCGTCTCGGGGCGGAGGTAAACCTCGCTCTTGGAATCCTCCGTAACGCCGAGGAAGGTTTTGAACATGAGGTTGAATTTGCGGATTTCCGTGAAATTCTTCCCGCCGCAGGCCGGGCAGGTGATGCCGTTTTCCTTGATATAGGCCGACATCTGCTCAAAGGTCATCCCCTCGGCATGGCCGCCGAAGTCCTCAATCAGCTTGTCGGCGCGGTGCCGGGCGTGGCAGTCCCGACAGTCCATAAGCGGGTCGGAGAAGCCTCCCACGTGGCCGGAGGTGACCCACGTCTGAGGGTTCATCAGAATCGCGGAATCCAGCCCGACGTTGTAGGGGCTTTCCTGAACGAACTTTTTCCACCACGCCTTTTTGACGTTGTTTTTGAATTCAACGCCGAGGGGGCCGTAATCCCACGCGTTGGCAAGGCCACCGTAGATTTCGCTCCCCGGGTAGACAAAGCCTCTCCCCTTGCAGAGCGCGATGATTTGATCCATGGTCTTTTCGCTGTTCTTCATAAAAATTGCAGATCCTTTCTTTTTATCACAGGCGCTTCGTCATCGCAAGTGATTCGTCATCACAGGCGATTCATCATCGCAAGCGATTCGTCATCGCAAGCGATTCGTCATCGCAAAACAAGCTCCGACGCCGTCGCCGCAATTATCCTTTGAATTTATAATTGGAATAAAATTCGATTGCCTCCGCGGTGTTGGGGGAAAAGTAGGCGTTCTCTCCGCTTCCCACCGTCGTGCCGGGGTATGTATAGTCTCTCAGCGTCATCTTCGGATAGGCGAAAATCAGATCCACCTGGCCGACAAGGTCGTCGGCGGTGAAGTTGGTCTCAAAATACCCGGAGAATTTTCTGTAGAGAATCTGGGCGTCGGCATAATTGGCGGGGGCGAAAATCTTTTTGAAGAATTCTTTCAAGAAGCTCACGGCACAGCGCCGCCTTGACACGTCCCCGTCGCTGTATTCGCAGTAGCGGAGCATATCGAGCGCGTTTTTCCCGTCGAGCTTCTGGGTACCCTTGCGCAGATTGATGTGAAGCCCCGCTTCCTCGTCGACGAAATACATATCGGTTTCGACGTAATATTGAAGCCCGCCAAGCTCGTCGATCACCGTGATGAAGTTTTCAATATTGATCACCGCGTAATAGTCGACGGGAATGCCCGTCATCGTGAGGATTTTGGTGCAGAGCGCGTCGATTCCCTTAAGAGAATAGAGATCGCGCAGGAAGACGGGAAGCCCGTCGCAGGTGATGCGGGTGTTCGCGGGGATCGGGCAGAAGAGGCATTCCCCCGTCTCCTTGCTGACGCGAACGAGGACGATGGTGTCGGTTTCCACCTTGCGCGGCTCCTTCGGGAAGCCGGTTTCGGTGACTTCGTCGGTCACGTCGTAATCGTTATAAAAGCTCGGCTGATAGTCGGTTCCGACGAGAAGAACCGTAAAGCTCTCGCCGTCGACGTCCTGCCATTCGGAAGACGGGGTGCCGGGACCGGAGGGGCCGGCCGGCGTCTCCCCGCTGTCGGAGGGAAGGTCGCCTCCTGAGGGATTGGGGGAAAGCCCGAAGGCCGAGGAGGCAAAGCGAATCGCTCCGTAGGCAAGAAGACCGAAGATAAGAAGCGAAAGAAGAAACGTAATGAAAAAATTTCGTAAGGCAGTCATTTTTTCCCTAACCTTTCGGAAACGGCGTTTAAAAACGGGGGCGGAGGCTCCGGCACGGGATTTCAGCGCGGCGCGATGCGCGGTGCTCTGCGCGGCGCGGAACACTTGACGAGATTTCCGTCCTTCTATTATACAATAAAGGCGAAAGATTTTCAATACCTAATTTTTAAATTCTTCGGGAAGGAAAAATTTTTCGCCGGAAGCGGACGAAAATGGCCGATTTTTTCGCCCCGGGAGGCCGAAAACGGCCTTTTTTCCCGGTCGGCGGTCGGTTGCGGGGGCTTTCCGCATTTTATTGAAAATTTTTTCTTGACAAACCGGGAAGGCTGTGTTATAATAATTGATAATGACTTTGTACCTTTAGCTCAGTTGGATAGAGCAATTGCCTTCTAAGCAATAGGTCGTGGGTTCGAATCCCCCAAGGTACGCCATAGTACGGTGAGTGTAGCTAAGCTGGTTATAGCGCCAGGTTGTGGCCCTGGAGGCCGTGGGTTCGAATCCCATCACCCACCCCAAAAAATCGGCAAGTCTCTTGGGAGGCTTGCCGATTTTTATTTCTTCACTGTTCACCCATTCCGGCGGACGATTTTGGAAAGCATTAAATAATAAGAAGAATACCGTCCTCAAAAAGCGCTTTGAAATTATTCCGGCTTTTCATAACGAATGATTCTTAAAAATCGATCCACATACTCCTTATCGAAATCACAGTTTTCCCAACCCTTTTCGTCCGCCTCTTTTGGAATCCCAAGAGCGGTCAGCGCCCGGTCAAATTCCTCCAATTCCAAATACGTATGCTCCTCGTATCTCTCGATCTGTTCATTGGCGGTTGGCGTATGAAAGGTGACGGTTTGCCCGTTTATTTCGATTTGATAGTAAAAGCTTCCCTTCCTCTTGTATTCCGCAAAGGAAAAGCTTTTGTCCCCGAATCCGGTTTTGATAGAATCCACATCGGAATAGTTGTATTCCACGCCCATCGGCCGCCACGGCGAATAGCGGATAATTTTGTCCTTCGTAACCGCGGTAAAATTGAACGCACAGCAATACAGAGCAAGCAACCATGCGGCGATTACGGCGACACGCCCTTTTCCAAGGCGGTTCCAGATGAACAGGAGGTCGTTTGCGTCTTCCATCTCTTCTACAGGCTTCTTTCGAATCTTTGCAACCACCCATACACAAAACAAAATTATCGGAAAGATAACAAGCAGAACAAGCACCATCCCCGTGATCGGTCCGTGTTCAAAAAACAGATAATTGTCGGGCAGCACCCACCCGGGAAACAGGGCCGTCACCGCAATAACTGCCATAATTCCCAAAATAAAGGCCGCGAACATCGCCGGAAGTAGCCCCATCATCTTACGGTTTTTTCTTTTTATCCGCTCCCGGTTCTTCTTGTACTGATGGGCATAATGGATCCAGTTACACGTGGTAAGCGCCGTGCAGAGGATTGCGATAATTCCATTGAACATCAACATATCGGTTCTTTTTGTCTGAATATTGTAAAACAGCGAAAAAACAGGCGCCATGAATATCAGCGTCTCTGCGATAACGGTGATCAGATTCGGTGCGGCGAAATCCTTCACTTGCTCCCTGATTTCGCTCATTTCATCGCTTTCCAAAAAATCGATGGTATCGGTATATTCCTCCACGACCGCTTCGTTGTTTTCATACTCTTTCGCCAGCAGCAGGCAAAGGTTTCGCTTGTTTTCGCAAAGCTCCTCCTGCTTCGAAAAGGCGTCTGCCTTTTGGCTCAGCGCTTTCTTGATCTCGTCGGCATCCATCGTCAAAAGCTTTTCAATTTCTTCAATGCTGAAACCCAAATAGCGAAACATTTTAATCCATTTCAATCGGGTAACGTCTTCATCCGTATAATTCCTATAGGCGTTCTCTTCGTTGCGTTCAACCGCTATCAAATTCTTCGACTCATAATAGCGTATGCTTTTCGCTGTCAATCCGGTCAGCTTCTCTACATCCTTGATTTTCATAAAGGAATCCCTTTCTATTTGCTGATTTCCCGATAAGGATACACCTTAACCCAAGGGGAAGGTCAAGAGCTTTTTTCGCTTTTTTTGCACAGATTTTCGTATTTTTTTCTGTAGATGGCAATACGCGGCGCGAATTGACCGAATGAAGAGCCTGAAGGTCGCGCATAAGTCGGGTTTGTTATTTCGTCTTCCCAAAAAGAGACGAGCTTTGCCCCGTTTCCCTGCCCTCTATACGCATCCGGAATCGTCTGCCTATTTATAAACGGAAACGTCGGCGTATCGAATCATTCTGTCTTCCTATTCCTCCGCTTCGATAGATACAATACCAGCTCATCGTCATTCCGGCATTCGGCATAGGGCTTGCAGATTTCATCTTTATACCAGACGCCGCTGCCGTCCGGGACGTACCCGCGCCTCACATACATCCGCTGGGCGCTTCCGTATCCGCTGTGCAGTCCCACGCCGAGGTAGATCACGTCCGAATAGGAAAAGGCGATCTGTTCGGCAACGTCCATGAGCTTGCCGCCGATTCCGTGGCGCCGGTATTTTTCAAGAACGGCGAAGTCGACGATTTCCGCATAGCCGCGATTGGCAAACGCACCGCTTTTGGCGTCTGGATAAACATTCACATACCCGGCGACGCTGCCGTTCCATTCGGCGACGAGTGCGATCGCTTTCCCCTCGGCTTGATGCCCCAGCCGCATTTCAAATTTGTCGATCGTCGCATCCCAGCCCTGCGCGATTTCCTCTTCTGTCAGGATCTGGGCATCGCTTGGCCGCAAATCCCGGATGACGATCCCGTTTTTATCATAATAGACCATGGCTTCCCCCTTCCGTCATCGGCTTTTCTTTCTCGGCTTTTGCTCCGGAAGCTCCCGGGCCATGGCCCGGAAAAGCTCGGCCAAAAAAGCTCTGTCGTCCACGTTATCGACGAGCAGCATTTCCTTTGCGCCTTCATACGGCAATTCCAAAAGGGCGTCGGGCATGAGCGCTCTCGCCGATTTTGTCGGCTTGACAAGCAGTCGGTCGTCGTAGATTCCACCGACAATTTTCCCATTGTAATACAAAATATATTCGCCCATCATCGCCCGGGCCGAAACGCCATCCAGCTCCGACAGTTGCTCCAAAATGAATTCTAAATATTGTTTGCTCGACGCCATAACTTTACCTCCCGTGTTTTTCACTGTATCATTCGACTTTTTCCGTTCATCTCCGCAACGAAGGCGGCGGGCTTGGCCGTCATCTCCACCCATGCGGGGTGAAAACCGCTTTTGATTGCGTTTCGCACCGATTTCACGTTCGACCATGCGGCGCAGTAAAACGGCACCTTGCCCCGCTCCAGGATTTCCAGTGCCAGCCGACTCGTCAGCGCCGAGGCGATGCCCTGCCTGCGATAGCTGGGCAGCACGTCAACGCCTATCTGCCACATCCCATCGCAGTCTGCGGAGCAGGCGGCAAGGCCGATAAGCGTGTCGCCGTCATAGGCCCCGACGCCCAAAACATCCAGCTCCCTGCGTTTTTCGCAGAGGGCGTTGCTCCACTGGGGTATGTAGAGCACCGAAAAATCAGCGGGGTGTAACCGCTTTGTTTGATAGGGACAGTCCAAGGGCCGGAGCGCACGAAGATCTGGCAGAAAATATTCCGCCATGAAGCAGATGCGCAGATTTTCCTTTTGCAGTTCATCGTTCAAAACGTGCAGATTGGGCGTTTCAAAGCAATGCTCAACCGGAAATCGGTCGATATAGTCGGTCACGACGTCACGGTGTTTCTCGCTCACCGAAGCGACGATATTGTTTCCGTAGGAGATCAGGTGGCAGTCAAACGGCAGGGAGAGATACTTTCTCGCCTGCGGATTTGTGACCGACCGGGCGACGACGTTTTCTGTGCGCAGAAAATCCTCCGCCCGGCAGTTTGCGTCGACAGCCGATTGCTCCATGGCGATTTGCAAAATTTTCTCGTTGGTAAAATTCATGTCAGATCTCGCTTTAGGTGTGTTTCCGCTCTTTTACAAATGGATGACAGCTGAAAACAGGACTTTTTCTGCCGTTTCTAAAGCTTCGGCGGCAGAGATTTCTCCCTGCCGCCGCACTTCTTTGCCTGTAAATCCGCCGGCCTCCGGCGTCCCGGCGCCGCTTTTCGGTTTTTACGTGAGGCTGACCGTATGCGGTTATCCGCTTGCGGCTTTCGTGTGCGATTTTCGCTTGCGGTTATCCGCTTGCGATTTTCGCTTGCGATTTTCGTCTGCGATTTTCGCGTGCGATTTTCGCCTGCGGTTGACCGCTTGCGGCTGCCCGGTTGAGAAGGTCATTCCCCTTTTTCCTTTTTGTCCTTTCCGCGCTTTTCGCGGGAGCGGAAGGCCGCCATATACTTGCCGGGGGAGACTCCGTACTTCTTCTTGAACATTTTGGAGAAGTTGCAGTAATCCCCATACCCCGCCGCACCGGCGACAAGGGAGATCGGGGAGTCGCTTTTGCGAAGCAGCTCCTCCGCGGTTGAAAGGCGGATTTCGTTGATATACTGCTGCGGGGACATTCCGGTATGCTGACGGAAAACCGTGCTGAAATAGCTTCTGTCCAGATGGAGCCTTGCGGCGATATCCGACACGGTGATGCCCTTCATATATTCCTGCTCGATATAGGTGCGCGCGAGGGCTGTATACTGCTCCCCGCTCTTGGGCGCGTCGGGATTTTCCTCTTCACAGAAGGCGGAGAGAAGCTCCCAGAGCGCCGCCGTCACCGGGATGTCAGGGCGGGAGGGCTGACTGCGGTAAAAGGAGAGGAGGCGCTGAAAGACGGCGGTCACCTTCGGCCCCGAGATGACGGGGGCCTCCGCAAGTCCCGTCGGCAGGGAAAAGCTGCACCGGAAGCCGACCCACACGTAATGCCACGGGTCGGCCTCGTCGGCGCTATAGGCGATTGGCCGATAGGGCGGAATGATGAAGCACTGCCCCTCCCGGATGTCATACGACTCCCCCTCCCGCACAAAGACTCCCTTCCCCGAAAGGACGTAGTGGAAGAGCCAATAGGGCCGCATACTGGGCCGGACGGTATAGAGGGACGGGCAGGCCTGTTCTCCCGCCACCGTCGGGCATAGGTCGGAGAATTTCTTCTCAAAAAGCAGGGTAGAAGCGGGGAATCTTACCGTTTCCATAGGGGCCTCCTTTCTTTTTTCGCCGCGGCTCCTCCGCCGAAAGCGGTGGTTATTCGGTCAGCTTTTCAAATTCGTCAATCAGCTCTCCGAAGGTGGCGAGCGCGGTTTCAATCGGCTCGGCGGTCGTCATATCCACCCCCGCTCCGCGCAGAAGGTCGATCGGCGTTTTAGAGCATCCGCCCGAGAGGAAGGCGAGGTATTTCTCGGCGGCGGGCTTTCCCTCGGCAAGGATTTTGCGGGAGAGCGCCATGGCGGCTGAGAAGCCGGTCGCGTACTGGAAGACGTAGAAATCCATGAAGAAGTGCGGGATTCTCGCCCACTCCATATCGATTTCCCGGTCAATGACGACGTCCTCTCCGTAATAAAGGAGGTTCAGGTCGTGGTAGATCTTGCAGAGGAGATCCGCCGTCAGCGTCTGTCCCGCCTCGACAAGCTCGCTCATTTTCAGCTCGAACTCGGCGAACATCGTCTGCCTGTAAAGGGTGGTGCGGAACTGTTCGAGGAAATAATTGATGAGATAGGCGCGGCGGGTTTTGTCCTCGGTATTTTTCAGCAGATAGGACATCAGAAGCGCCTCGTTGCAGGTCGACGCGACCTCCGCCACGAAAATCACGTAGTCGGAATAGACCGTCGGCTGATTCTCCTTGGAGAGGTAGGAGTGCAGGGCGTGGCCCATCTCGTGGGCAAGGGTAAACATTCCGTTGAGGTTGTCCTCGTGATTGAGCAGAACGTAGGGATGCGGCCGGGCGCCGGAGGAATACGCGCCTCCCCGCTTGCCCTCGTTTTCGTAGACGTCTATCCAGCGGTTCTCAAAGCCCTGCCGGACGGTATTTACATAGGCCTCACCCAGCGGAGCAAGGGCGAGAAGAACCGTTCGTTTGGCCTCCTCGAAGGAGACGGTTTCCTCCGCCTCCGACACAAGCGTCGGATAGATATCGTACATATGAAGCTCCGGGAGCTTCATGCACTTCTTGCGGAGACGCATATACCTGTGCATCTTGTCCATGTTGGCGTGGACGGTCTTGATCAGGTTGTGATACACCTCGACCGGAACCTCGTTTCTTGAGAGGGAAGCGGCGAGGGAGCTTTCGTATTTTCTCGCGTCGGCGAAATATTTCAGCTGTTTCATCTGCGCGTCGAGCAGGCTTGCCGTCGTATTGCGGAAGCTCTCAAAGGTGTGATAAAGCGTCTCAAAGGCGTTTTTGCGGAGCACCCGGTCGGAGCTTTCGACAAGGGCTATATAGGTTCCCTGTGTGAGGGGGTGAAGCTTCCCCTCCCCATCGGCGACGTCGGGGAATTTCAGGTCGGCGTTGCGGAAGGCGGAGCCGGTCCGATCGGCGGCGTCTCCCAGCTCGGAGGCCCCGGCGAGGAGCTTTTCCTCCCCTTCCGAAAGCGTGTGCGGCTTTCTTTCCCGAATGCGGTCCAGCGCCCTGCGGTAGAGGGTAAGACGGGGCTCCTCCCGGTAAAATCTCTCGATATCCGCCTCCTCCACCGAGACGATTTCCGGCCCGGCAAAGGCGTCTGCCGCGGCGACCTTGACGTAAAAGCTCATAAATTTTCCCAGCATGGCTTGATAGGAGGCGTTTCCGGTGTCAACGTCGCTGTTCAGATGCGCGTAGCCGTGAAGCCGCGAAAGAGTCAGCTCGATTTCATCGCTGAGGGTAAAGTATTCGTAGAGCGCCCCGGCGTCCTTTGAAATTCTTCCCCGGAAGGACAGAAGCTTTTCCGGATAGGAGGCGGCCTCCGAAAAGGCCTTTTCCCACGCCTCGTCGGAGGGGAAAAGGTCCTCCGTCGCCCATGTGTTCTCCTTTTTTACCTCACTGCGCTTGGGTACGGTTTTCATATTTCGTCATCCTCTCTCTTTTGAATTCCTTGCAGTATACCCATTATAGCGCTTTTTTATGACGGAGTCAAGGAATATTTTGCAAATGTTTGACAAAAAAGAAGCGGGAACGCCTCAAGAGCCAACGTGGTGGGGCCGTACCGGCCTTCCTTTTCTTTGAACGCCTGTTTTCAAGAGGAAAAATCCACGAGGAAAAATTCCGTGTGGAAAAATTCTGCGTAAAAATTTTCTGTGTGGAAAATTCCGCATGGAAAAATCAGCGCGAAAAAATTCAGCTCGGAAAACTTCAGCGTGAAAAAATTCCGCGCGGATTTTTCCGCTTTTTTTCTTCTTCCACTTGTAAAAAAGCCGGGGGTATGCTATAATAGAAGATACAACTTGTGAAATACCCCTGTTGTCCTCCCGTCGGGCGGGCTTTTCCGCTCCGGGAAGGGAAAGGAAAAACAATGAAATATCTTGTCTTGATTCCCGACGGCGCGGCGGATTATCCGCTTGCCGAGCTGGGAGGGAAAACCCCTCTTGAGGCCGCCGAAAAGCCTACCCTCGACCGGTTGGCCAAAAAGGCGCTGGTCGGCACCGTCCTGAACGTGCCGGACGGCATGGTGCCGGAAAGCGACACCGCCAATTTGGCGATTCTTTCCTATGACCCCGCGATCTATTCCAAGGGCCGTTCGCCTCTTGAGGCGATGTCGATGGGCCTGACGATGAACCCCGGGGATATCGCCTTCCGGTGCAACGTCGTCACGGTATCGGAGGAAGAGGAAGAATACGAAGAGAAAACCATGCTGGATCACAGCGCCGACGAAATCACCACCGAGGAGGCCGCCGAGCTGATCCGCGCGGTGGAAAAGGAGCTGGGGACAGAAACGCGGGCCTTTTATCCCGGGGTGAGCTACCGCCACTGCATGATCTGGAACAATCCTCCCGCCTACCGGGAATTCTGCCGCCCGCATGACTTCCCGGGGCAGAAGATCCGGGACAAAATGCCCCCCGAGCCCTATGCTTCCCTGCTTCGGAGGAGCTATGAAATTTTAAACCGCCATCCGATAAACGAAGCCCGGCGGGCAAGAGGGCTGAAGCCCGCCAACTCCATCTGGCTCTGGAGCCCCGGCGCCAAGCCCGCGCTTCCCTCCTTCAAGGAGAAATGGGGCCTGTCGGCCACGGTGATTTCCGCCGTCGACTTAATCAAGGGCATCGGCATCTGTGCGCAGATGGAATCGGTAGACGTGCCGGGCGCGACGGGAAACTGCAAAACCAACTTCTCCGGAAAGGCGGAGGCGGCGATCGACGCCTTCCGGCGGGGACGCGACCTCGTCTACGTTCACGTTGAGGCCCCCGACGAGTGCGGCCACCGCGCCGAGCTTGAAAACAAGGTGTGGGCGATTTCCCAAATCAGCGAAAAGATTTTAAAGCCTGTCGTCAAGTGGCTCGACGGGTGCGGAGAGGACTACGCGGTCATGGTGCTTCCCGACCATCCCACGCCGATTGTCAAGCGGACGCACACCTCCGACCCGGTGCCCTTTCTCATCTACCGGTCGGGAAAGGAAGAGGACGGCGTCGACTGCTTCTGCGAGAGAACGGCCGCCGCAAAGAATTTCTATCTGCCCCACGGATATAAGCTGATGTCACTTCTGACAGAAAACGGGAGGGAAAAGAATGAGTGAGATCCTTTTGCCGAGAGAACCGGAGGAGCCGGAGGAACTGAAAAAATCCCGGAAGCGGAGAGGCAAAAGAAAAGCCGACCGCGAAAAAGAACCGCCGGACGGCGGATTCTTCTTCGGGGAGGAGCCGCAGAAGGAACCGGGAATCGCCGTTCAGAGAAGCACCGAAACGGAGGAGCTTCCCGACCTCAATCTCCCGGATGAGGAGCCCGTCGCTCCTACCAAAAAGAGACGCGCCCGCCCGGCAGAGGCCCGGGAGGAGGCGCCGCTTTCCGGCGAGGAGGAATCCTTTTCCTACCGCCGCCCAGAGGAGCTTTTCGCCGGTGAAGATCCCGGAACGCCGAAAGAAACGCCCGACGGCACACAAGCCGGCCCCTCTTCCGACAGACGGGAACGCACGCCTTCCGGCGAAGGGAAATTCCCGACCGACAGATGGAAAACCCCAACCGACGAGAAAACGGAAGCCGCTTCTTCCGGCGTCCTTTACAGCGAAGAAACGTTTGCCCCCGACGGCGGGGAAGAGAGCGGCGACGGAGACTTTTCTTCCAACTCATCCGAACCGGAGGATCCCGACGGGGAGGAGACTCCCCAAAAGAGCGGCTTTGTCCGCGCCTGTAGCTGGATTTACGACTGGGTGGAGGTATTCGCCCTTTCGATGGCGATTGTTTTCTTCCTCTTTGCCTTTGTGGCAAGGGTCGCCGTCGTCGAGGGAGACTCCATGAACGAGACGCTCCACGACAAAGACAAGCTCTTGGTGAGCGAATTTCTCTATACTCCCAAGCAGGGAGACATCATCGTCTGCCAGTCGGAATTTTTCGGCTATGATCAACCCCTTGTCAAGCGGGTAATTGCCACCGCCGGGCAGACGGTTCGGCTGGATACCGAAAACTGGAAGGTTTACGTCGACGGCGTTCCGCTTGAGGAGGGCTACGTCAACCTCCGCCCCGGCGTCGGAATGACCGGCTGGAGCTACGGGGAGGAATACGTGGTTCCGGAGGGACACGTTTTCGTCATGGGGGACAACCGCAACATTTCCTGGGACAGCCGCGACAGCAGAATCGGCCCCATCGACACCCGCTACGTGGTGGGCAAGGTCGTCTTCCGATTCCTGCCCCTCCGCGATTTCGGAGCGGTAAAATAACCGACTCCCGAATTTCGGGTGAGCCCGTTAAAATCCTTTGAAGCCGCGAAAAACGCTTTAAAAGCGGGAGAAAGACAAAATCCTGCGCAGACAGAAAAGAAAGGCGGAAAACCGATGCCGTCCAATCCAATCCAGTGGTTCCCCGGTCATATGGCGAAAACCCGCCGCATGATGAAGGAAATCCTCCCGCAGATCGACCTTGTCGTCGAGCTTCTCGACGCAAGAATCCCTCTCAGCTCCCAAAATCCCGAGCTGGGAGGCCTTGTGGGGAGCAAGCCGACGCTGACCCTGTTCGGCAAGTCCTCCCTCGCCGACCCCGCCGCCTCCTCCCGGCTGAAAAAGAAATACGGGGAGGAGGGGAAAGCCTGTCTCCTCATCGACAGCGTCACGGGGGAAGGAATCCGGGACATCCCCGGGAAAATCCGCGAGGCCGTCGCCGAGAAAATCCTGCGGCGAGCCGAAAAGGGCATGGAAGGGCGCCCGGTGCGCGTCATGATCGCCGGAATCCCCAACGTGGGGAAATCCTCCCTCATCAACCGGCTGGCCGGCGGAAAGCGCGCGAAGGTGGAGGATCGACCCGGCGTGACGCGGGATCGGCAGTGGATCAAAACGACCGCAGGCATTGAGCTCCTCGATACCCCCGGCGTTCTCTGGCCGAAGTTTGAGGATCCGACGGTGGGGGAAAATCTGGCGCTGACGGGGGCGATCCGGGATCAGATCCTCGACACGGTTGAGCTTGCCGTGATTCTCTGCCGCCGTCTGCGGGAAAAATATCCTGTGCTCCTTGCCGAACGCTATAAGCTCGGACAGGAAGCGCTCTCCTCCCTTTCCGACGGGGAGCTTTTTGAGGAAATCGGCCGGAAGCGGGGCTTTCTTATCTCAGGCGGCGAGGTCAGCGAGGAGCGGACCGCCGTGATGCTCCTCGACGAATTCCGGGGAGGAAAAATCGGAAGAATCACGCTTGAGGAGCCCTGAAATGGAAAAGAAAAAGAAGGAAGAAATTTTCCCCGACCGGAGCTTTGAGAACGAGGCCAAGGCAAAGGGCTATTCCGTGGTCTGCGGCCTTGACGAGGCGGGGCGCGGCCCTCTTGCCGGGTGCGTCTACGCGGCGGCGGTGGTACTGCCCGACGGGCTTGTCATCGAAGGGCTGAACGACTCCAAAAAGCTGACCGAAAAAAAGCGGGAGGAGCTTTTCGACGTGATTGTCGAAAAGGCCGCCGACTTCGGAATCGCCTTTTCGACCCCGGAGGAAATCGACGAGCTGAACATTCTCAACGCCTCCCTCCTCGCCATGCGGCGAGCGGTGGACAAGCTGAAAAACAAGCCCGATTTTCTCCTCATCGACGGCAACGTGACAAGGGGCTTCACCCTTCCCTGCCGAGCGGTGGTAAAGGGGGATTCCCGTTCGGAGAGCATCGCGGCGGCGTCGGTTCTCGCCAAGGTTTCGCGGGACAGAAGCTGCCTTGAGCTCGACCGACTCTATCCCGCCTACGGGTTTGCGAAACACAAGGGCTATCCGACGAAGGAGCACTACGAGGCCATCCGGAAATACGGCGCTCTTCCTGTACACAGAAAATCGTTTACCCTCTACAAGGACTGAACGCCGCCGCTTTGACCGGCGGATGGTGTGGGAAACGGCGACGCCTCCGGGAAAACCGTCACGCAAACGGGTTTTCCATACTAATATAGAGAAAAACAGCCTCGGCAGGGTCTTCCCGCCGACGCATAAGGGCTGAGACGGATTACAACGATTTGATTTACAACCGATATCCGAAACACAGAAAATTGCCGCTGTCAACCGATGGCGGCTTTTCCTTTTCAGCGGGTGCTTAAGAAGTCATAAAGCGGCGGTATCGTCGAAGGGATATTCTCGCCGAGGAAACCGCTACTTGCGGTAGATTTCTTCACAATTCGGGCGTATAATATACGGTGTTAAATGGGCGACTGTTCGACAGAGCCGAAAGGCGCGAGGTGGATATTGTGATAGCCTATTTAGGAGGCAGCTATGTTTTTAGCGATTGTTTTTGCTCCATGCAAGGTTTGGGGATCCTGTATGGAGCGAAAGGGGATCTAATCCCGCATCCTCAGACTTTGCAATTTTGATAAACGACAATCAATCAAAGGAGCAAAGTCAAAATGAAGAATAACGATAAACAATTGAAAACATTTTTAATCCTGTGGTCAACGCAGTCTCTTTCCCAGCTTGGCAGTGCCATGACAGGTTTCGCACTGACATTATGGTTATACGAAAAGAC
>CANQQT010000039.1 GCA_947626065.1 uncultured Clostridia bacterium
TCGGGATTCACCGGAAGCGTAACGTCCTCCCAGACGTTGACGCATTCCTCTTCCTTATATTTCTTCCCCTCACAGCCGGGGTGAGAACAGGTATAATAGGCATGGGCCCCCGGCTTGGTGCAGGTGGCCGGGACTTCCGGTACCTCCGTCACGGAATGAACGTGGTCGAGCTTTTCAATCACCGTTCCGACGGAGTCGGGATCCACATATCCGCACTCTGCGCACTCCTTGTGCTGTTCGCCGTTTTCAGTTTCGGTCGGCTTTGTGTCAATGACCCACTCCATCGTGTGGGATTCCTTATCCGAAAATTCCCCGCACTCCGGAACAAGGCACTTTTTATAGTGGCCTTCGGCGTCGGCGAGCCATTCCTCCCCGAAGACGTGACGGTCGCCGTTTACGTGACAGAGGTGGGAGGAGGTATCGGGCATTTCGTCGAGAACCTCACAGCCGGTGACGGTAACGGGCGCGAGCTCAACGCCTGTAAAGCCGTCGTGCGTGGTTCCGGTTTCCGTCACCTTGCCCTCCGGCAGGCCGTTTGTCATCGTAACGCCGTACACCTTGCAGTTTTCCACCTTGCAGGTAGTGTTCCGACCGATACGGGAGAGCGTATAACCGATGTAATAATTCGTTCCCTGAGTACCGCCTCCCGTGTAGGTAACGGAACAGTTGTAGATATTGCAGTTTTCCACCGTTTCGGAATTGGTCGCCCCGTCGAAATTCGCGCCGAGGAAGCCGACGAAAATATGGGTGGCGGCATAAGGCACGGTGATACGAATATCGGAAACCGTCAGATTGCGAAGGCTTCCCATCACGACGGTGCCAAAGAGCCCGTAATAGTGATTCGCATCGACAAGGGGCTCGTTGATGAAGGCATTCGACAGCGTGTGTCCCTGCCCGTCAAAGCTCCCCTGGAAGGAGCTTGCCGACCCGATGGGCCAGAATTCCCGACCACCGAGGTCGATGCAGTTGGCGAGCTTCACCGTTTTCCCGGTGAACTTGTCCCCCTTCACCGTCTGAAAGCCGTCCTTTACCAGCGGCGCCACCGGCAGATCCTTCTGCCATCCGTTATAGCAGGAGACGACGTTTCCGGTCTCTTCGTCGTAATACAGATCCTTCGCCGTGGAGGAGAGGATGGCAAAGCCATAGAGATCCTCCGCCGTGGTGAGGGTATATTCGCTCGCCCCGGCGCCTCCCGCCGACAGATACCAGCCAATGTTTGCCTTATCCGGAATATTCAGAGCAACCGAGCATCCGGTCGGCTTCACGCCGCTTCCGCTGACCCTTCCGTATACGCCGCTTGCGTCGGTGAGGGCCGTTCCTCCGAAATTCGAGGAGAAGCTGCAGTCGGTCACCGTGACGTTTTCCGAGGGAACGGTGCTTTCAATCTGCCCGAACGCGGCTCCAAAGACCAGTCCGAGGCTCGTTTTTGAGGTCAGACTCCGGTGAATCCGGAGGGCAAGGCCGTTTACCTTCACGTTTGAGACGTGGGACGTTCCCAACAGGCTTCCGCAGACGGCTCCGACGCGGCATCCGCCGTGATCGGCCGGAATTTCAAAATTCAGCACGGCGTTTTTAATCGTCAGATCGCTCACCGAGCCGTTTGAGGCGAGGCAGGCGAAGAGGCCTAAATACACCACCTTATCGGTTCGTCCCGAAACGGCCTCCGGATTCACGTAAAGGTTGCTGACCGTCTTATTGGTTCCTTTGAAGGCGCCGTTGAAGGAGCCGTTGTACCCGATGGAGGGGAAGGCCTTTCCCTCAAGGTCAATATCCGTGTCAAGGACGACGGTTTTCCCTTCCAGCGCCCGTATGGTCCGGTCTTCATACGCCTGTTTTTCAAGCGTCGGGGATGCGGAGGAGCCCTCCGGCGCCTTTGCCACCGAAAGAACCTTTCCGTTTTCGTCGGCCCAGATCTCCGCCTCCCGGTAGGACGCGAGAAGCGACAGGCCGAGCAGGTCGGCGGCGGTTTTCAGGTGAAATTCGGTTCCGGCGGGGGCGTCGTCCCCGCCCTTTTCCAGATACCAGCTGAGATTTCCGTCGGTGATTTCCCATTTTCCAGCAGGTTCCGGGAAGGTCTCATCCGCTGTCGATTCCGCAACTGCGGAGATCTCCTCTCCGGTGTTCTGCCGAACGCCGACGGCGAAACAGGGGACCGTCGCCGACAGTGCGAACAAGAGTGCCATGAACAACCACAAGTGCCTTTTCATCGTTTTTCCTCCTTTATCGTGGGCCTCCCGTGGGACACTTTCTCGGATTCTCCGGGCTTCCCGGGATTTTTTCGGGTACGCTTCCCTTTGGGTTGGCCGTTTTTCCCCGCGTCGGCGGGGTTTTCACTTCATTTTTCCCTTCCGGGGATTTTTGCCGGGGTTTCTTCCGTCGTTTCCCGCCGGATGCGAGCGGTCGGGAAAGAGGCCTCCGAGCCGTCAGTTCCCGTACTGGTTTTCCAAATCCGTGAGCTTGTTAAAGAGGACGGTGAAGCCCCTTTGCATCATCATCTGCTTCGATTTCACCGCCGAGGACCAGCCCATATCGTTATTGAGAATATTGTTATAAATGTAGGGTGAGGCGTTCTGCGCAAGGGCATACTGCATATAATATCCCCAGTCAAAGGCTACGCTTTCCCGAATGATGTCGAAAATCTGCCGCGTCTCGGGGGAGGCGTCGGAATACTTGATTTTCATGGCTTCCTCGAAATACGCCGGGGTGGTATAGGTGCTTCCGGTGCTCGCCATGGCCTCAAGAACCGCGCTTGCAAGGTCGGTATCGGTGCAGGTTCTTATAATTCCGCTTGTGATGTGCGTTCCTCTTGACAGGGTGGCGTAGGCGTCCTCCTCGCTCCACTTCGGATAAGGCAGAACGATATAATCCCCGCCGATATTCTCATAGACGGAGGCGGTTTCGTCAAAGCAGGCGGTGATAAAGAGCGCCCGGCCCGACGAGAAGGCGAGGTGATTGCGGTTCAAGCTTTCCTCCGTTGCCGCCGTGAAGGTTCCGACGCAGTGCTCGTTTCCGTTGAAGAGAGTGACCAGCCACTGCACGACGTCGACGGCGTGGGCGTTTCCGAAGGTCAGCTCATAGCTCCCGCTGTCGTTGGGGGAATAATACATCACGTTCATCGCGGTCGCCATCGGGGTAACGTGGTCGCGCTCGGCGCAGATCAGACCGACGGTGTCGGTGTCGAGATTGACGCTTGTGGGATCGGCTCCGCTGAAGACGCTCATCGCGTATCCCTTCATCATCTCCGCCGTCCACTTTCCGTCAAGCACGGCCTGCTGAATCTCCGCCGTATCGATTTTATAGTCGGACGCCACCTTCGTGTGGCAGAGCATCATCTGAATCTGACGAAGATAGGACACGTTCGCGTCGCCGGAGCAGGCGTAGACGCGGCCGTTCACCTGGAAGCCGTTTGCCATCTGCTGATTCCAATAGGGCTTGCTCAGGTCAATATACTTTGTCGCCGCAAGGTCGGTATAGACGCCGAAGGTGACGTTTTGCGTCGCAAAGTTGATCATATCCCCAATGATGTCGTAGACGTCGGAATTCGACTGGAAGGCGGTGCGAATCTGAGCGGTATAGGAATTCCGAACGCCGCTCAAAAGAATCGGGGCATAGGTCACGCCGAGGCGCTCCTCCACCGTCATCTGGGCGCGGTAGACGCCTTCGCTGACGACGTCCCCGCTCGGGTCGTCGACAAAGAGATCGGTGGACAGGCTTTCGGGATAGGCAATGCGGATTTCCGCTCCGTCAAAATTCAGGTCGGCGGGAAGGTCGTCGGGCCACGGATCCTGCGACTCCTGCGCCGGGCTTGATTCCCCAGGCCCGGCTGTGGCGGTGCCTCCTGAGCCTCCTCCCGCCCTTGCACAGGCTGACAATAAAAGTCCGCAACAAACAAGCGACAAAAGAATGCGTTTCCGTTTCATGTTTTTCCTCCGTTTAAATAAAATTTATCGATTTTCAGCCCGCTCTACTCCCGGCGAACCGAAAAACGCGTTTTTGGGGCCGCATCGCGGCGGTTTGAGCTTCCCGAAAGGCTTCTTCTTGAAAGATGAAAGAGCCTTCCGGCAACCCCGTCGGCTTGGAAGCCGTTTGCTTTGTGAGAGCCGAGGCCGCTTTTTGCGTCCCGGCGGCGTTTCCTTTGCGAAAAACGCAACCCCGAAGCTCAAGCGGTCTTTCGGCGCCTTCTGGTTTTTGAGAACCGCAAAACCGGCTCCCTTGACGGCACAGGCGGCCTTTTATTTTGCAAGAACCGTAAGGCCGGCGGCCTTTAATGCTTCCTCGGCGGCTAAAAGCTCCTCCGGCCCCGGCGTCGGGCAGTCCTTCACGGGATAGGAGGCGGCGACTGCCTCATACTTCCCTGCCGAAAGGTTATGGAAGGGGAGCACGCGCACCCCGACGACGGGACTCGGCAGAGCGGCGAGAATTTTTGCGATTCCGGGGATTTCCCCGTCGTTCTTTCCGGGGATGAAGGGGATCCGGATCTCTATCCGAGCGCCTTTTCCGCTGAGGAAGGCGAGATTTTCGAGAATGGGGGCATTATCCTGCCCCGTCAGGCGCTTATGCAGGGCGCCGTCGGCGGCCTTGACGTCGACGAGGAAGGTATCGGTATAGGGGAAAACCTCCTCCAGCGCCTTTCGCGGGGCAAAGAGGCAGGTGTCGACCGCCGTGTTGATTCCCTCCTTTTTCAGCAGGGAGAGCAGCTCGGCGCAGAATTGGCTCTGCAAGAGCGGTTCCCCGCCGGAGAGCGTCACTCCGCCTCCCGAGTTGGCGTAGAAATCGGCGTCTTCCATCAGCTTCGGCAGGATTTGCTCAGGGGTCACCTTTTTCCCGAAGAGCGTCAGCGCCTCCCCGAGGCAGACCTCCTCGCATTTTCCGCAACCGAGACACTTTTCCCTCTCCAGCCGGTGCCCCTCCACGCTCATGACCTGTGCGCCGGTCGGGCAGACCATGGCACAGCGCCCGCAACCGATGCATTTATGCGCATAGTAGCCGAGAACCGGCGCAGCCCCGATTCCCTCGGGGTTGTGGCACCACTGACAGCGCAGGGGGCATCCCTTCAGAAACAGCGTCGTCCGGATGCCGTCTCCGTCGTGAATTTCAAAGCGTTTTACGTTTAAAATCAGTCCAGTTGTCATACCGTACCTTCGATTCCTTCCGCGCGGGCGATGAAATCGTCCTGCAGATTTTTCTTCATATTGACAAAGTATTCGTTCCAGCCGCAGACGCGGATCTGCAGATTGCGATAGCTTTCGGGGTCGGCCTGCGCCTTTCTCAGCGTTTCGGCGCTGACGACGTTGCCCTGAATCGCAAAGCCTCCCTCCGCGAAGCAGGTTTTCACCATATTTCGCAGGGCGAGAAGCCCCCGCTCTCCCTCGACGGCGGTGGGATGGATCATGAAATCAATCGGCGCGGCGTCGAGGAAGAGGCTTCCGTCGAGGCCGACGGCGGAGGAAATCAGCGCCGTGACGCCTTCCCTTTCAAGGCCTGTTTCGGGTCGGAAGTTCTTTGTGGTCGGGGAGCCCGCATACCGCCCGTCGGGGGTGGCGCCCATGGTCTTCCCGTAGATTTCCGAATTGCCGACCGAATCGGCGCCCATGCGGAAGACGCCGCCGAGGCCGTTTTTCCGTCCGATGAGGCGTTTCCCGCAGAAGTTGTAGATTTCCTGCGCCAGCGCGTCGGCCTCCGGGCGGTGGTTTCCCCATTTTTCCCGGTCGGCCCGCACCGTCAGGCGGAGCGACTCAAAGCCCACCCAATTCTTTTTCATCACGCCCGAAAGCTCCCGCAGGGTCATGATTTTGTCGTCGTAGACGATCTTTTTTATGGCGAGGAGGGAGTCGACCGCCGTTCCGACGGCGAAGCACTTGACGGAGGTATTCTTAAACTCCGCGCCGCCGTTGTGGAGATCCAGTCCGCTTTCGATACAGCACCGATAGCTCCCCGAGAGGAAGGGCGCCGGGTCGACGAGATACTGCACCTTCATCTGCTCGACAATGGAATTCACCGTATACTCCAGCCCCGCGTCAAGCGTTCGGTAATATTCGTAGAGGAAGAGGTCGAAGGTCGCCGGCTCCGGGTCTGTTTTCGGCAGGCCCAGCAGGCGGTGGGCGTCGGTATATTCGCCATGGAGCACCAGCTCGACCGGCTTTGCAAGATTGAACCAGGAGGCGCAGATGCGCGGATCCTCCCGCCCGGAAATCACCGGCTCGTAACAGCCGATGGGGAGATAGTTGACCGCGTCCTTTCTCTCGATTCCGATTCTCTCATAGGCGCGGATTACCGTCTCGTCGTTGATCAGCACGATGCTGCTGTTTCCGCCTCGGATAAGCTCCAGCACCAAGTCAAGAAGCTCCGGTGAGATTCCGGGATGCCAGCGGAAATGGATTTTCGGATTGTGGATATCGAGCTCCCGATAAATTTCGAGGATCCGCCATGTCAGCGGATTGGTCGCGTCGCTCCCGTCGGGGAGAAGGCCTCCGAGTCCGATCGGCTGATCGGCCTCCCGCATGGCGGCGGAAATCTTCATGAGGTAGAAGCGGAGAATTTCGTCCCCCTCCTCCTCCGTCAGGCGTCCTGCCTCAAGGTCGGCCTTATAGTAAGGATAATACATCCTGTCGATCATGCCGTTTGTGCGGTAATGCTCGACGCCGAGCTCCCCGATGTTCAGATAGAGGAAGGAAAGCAGGCAGACCTGATAGAAGGTCTTCGGCGGCTCTTTTGCGAGGAAGTCAAGCGCGGCGGCGAACCACGCCATGCCCTTTATCTCCGCATAGGCCGCCAGCCGCTCAAGATACCGCACGGCGGCGCGGTAGGAGAGAATCACCGCGTCGAAGAAGATTTCCTTCTCTTCGTCGAGCTCCCCACGGTCGGCAAAGGCCTTTCTCTGCTCCTCGGCGCGGGCAAGAAGCCCGGCGAAGCCCAGCTTGCAGACGGCCTCCCAGTCGGGTACGGCGTGCCAGAAATCGGCGCCCGGGACGGAAAGTCCGATTTTCGCCGCCAGTGCGCGTTTTTCCCACTCTTCGGGGAGGAGCGTCGCCGTTCTCTTCCGGATCTGCTGATTGGCAAGCTTTCCGAAAAAGGACAGAGAGGCGAAGGGGCGATAGCTGATGCCGACGTTCATTTTGTCGGGGAAAATGCTGTGAGGATTGAGGGAGAGCTGTACGTTGTCGAGCAGATAGGCGAAGGTATTGGCCGTCACAAGCGGAAGCGGCATCTGCGGATGCTCGTCGGGATAGCGGGAAATTTCCTCCTCCAGCCGTTCGGGGGAAAGGCCGGTTGCGGGGTCGTATTCCGCCTCGTTGTATTCGTCGGTGAGAAAGCCGATATTTTCTTTAAAACCGAATGGAAGCATAGGATTCACTTCTCTTTCCTGTTTGAGATGGTCTCATTATAGCGCAAAAGAGGCGTTTTGAAAATC
The DNA here is from genome assembly GCA_947626065.1 of uncultured Clostridia bacterium. Taxonomy (GTDB): domain Bacteria; phylum Bacillota; class Clostridia; order Oscillospirales; family CAG-272; genus Colimorpha_A. The sequence goes on from CANQQT010000039.1 coordinate 7,412, forward strand.
GACAAACTGTGCGAATGTATACTTTTCGGAACAGAAAATTTGAAAAGAATCCCGAAGGAATTGACAGACGGGGAGTTTTCCGTTATAATAATCTTAACCGACAAAGAAAGGGGAAAACCGGCATGGCATTTTTTGAGGGCGCCGTAATAAATTCCGTCTCGCGGGCCGAGCAGATTTACACGGAAGCGACGGAGGGCATTTACTACAAACCGCGCATGAGCTATGGCTTTGTCTTCTATCTGAAGGGCCCCTGCCGCTACGTTTACCCCTACCGTGACTTCACCGCCGAGCGGGATATGTTCCTTTTTCTCCCCAAGGGGGAAATCTACGAAATCCACCCGCCGCAGGACTGCGCCTGCATTCTCATCAACCTTGACACGGTGGAGCCGGTCTCCGACACCGCCTTCGGGCACACCTTCCGGAATTCCCAACAGCTAAAGGACGTCTTTTTCCGCGCCACGACGGTTTTCCGCCAGCGTCGCGCCGGTTGGCAGGCCGAGCTCATCTCCCTCAGCTACAAAATCGTCGCGCTGATTCAGTCGGCGGAAATGGCGGAGCATCTGCCGCACTCGGTCTATATGAAGCTGGAAACCGCCGTCTCCGCCATCGATTCCCGCTTCTGCGACCCGGGACTGAAAATTTCCGACCTCGCCCGGCTCTGCGGCATGAGCGAGCGCTATTTCTCCCGCCTCTTCTCCCGGTTCTACGGCACCCCGCCCAAGCAGTACATCATGAATATGCGCCTCGGGCTGGCAAAATCGATGCTCCAGAACGGCAATACCCCCGTCGGGAAGATTGCCTCGGTTTGCGGGTTTTCCAATTCCTACTATTTCAGCCGGGGATTCCGGGAGGCGGTCGGACTTTCCCCCACCGAATACCGGCAGATCAGCATTTACTGAAAATTTCTCGGGCAGGCCCGGGAAGCCGCCGCGCAGGCCTAAAAACGCCGACGCGGCGGCCCTTTTGTCCTTTTAGGTGGCAAGGGAGGCGCACTGCGCGATAAAATCGTCCTGCTCCTTCCTTGACAGGCTGACGAAGTAGACGTTCCAGCCGCAGAGGCGGATCTGCAGGGTCGCGTACTCCTCGGGATGCTCCTGCGCCTTTTTGAGCTGTTCGGGGCTCACGACGTTGAACTGCACCGCCATGCCGCCCTTTTTGAAATAGGTTTTGAGCAGGGCGAGGAAGGCGTTCATTCCCGCTTCCCCCGCCACCGAGGAGGGATGAAGCATCACGTCGAGCACCGTTCCGTCACAGACCTTTCCGTAATCCACCGAGGCGGCCGATTTCATCAGGGCGCTGACGCCGTTCTTGTCCAGTCCCGCCGAGGCCGACATATTTTTGGAAAGCGGTTCCCCGGCCTTCCTTCCGTTTGCTCCCGCCGCCGTATGCGCTCCGAAATTCATCCGCCAGTCGACCGAGAAAAGGCCGTACCGGAAGACGCCTCCCCGTCCGTTCGGGCGTCCGCTGATGCACTCCGACGCGAAGGCGGAGAGCTCCTTTGCAAAGCCGTCGGGGAGCGGGTCTCCGTTTCCGTACTTCGGGTAGCGCAGAATACACTCCTCCCGCAGAAGCTCCTCCCCTTCCCAGTTCTTTTGTAAAATCTCCCGGAGCGCGGCGAGGGTCAGCCGCTTTTCCTCATAGACCAGCTTTTTTATCACCGTCAGAGAGTCGACGGCGTCGGCAAGGGCAAAGAGGCAGATGGAGGAATTGTTGTATTTCGCGCCTCCCTCGTAGACGTCCTTTCCCCTTTTTACGCATTCTTCAATGTTGGCGGAGAGGAAAGGGGAGGGGTTCATCCGCATATACTCCCGCTCGGTGAGGGAAATCTTTTCGACCGACCGGTCGGCGAAGAAGCGGAGCTGTTCCTTCACGGCGGCATAAAAGCTCTCAAAGTCGGGGAAATCCTCCCCGGTTCTTATCCCAACCTCCTCGCCGGTCAGAAGGTCGCGCCCATTCGTCATCGCCGCCTCCACGGCCTTTTCGGCGTTGATCCGCCCGTTGCAGGTGCAGGGAATCTCCTTTCCTGCCGCCGCCGGCTCGTAACAGCCGATCAGCAGGTAATTCCGCGCGTCGGAAAGCTCCTCCCCGAGGCCCTGCAGCGCAGGAATCACGACGCCGTCGTTCAGAAAAACGAAACTGTTTTTCCCGTCCCGGATAGAGGTAAGCACGGTTTTCAGCACTGTGTCGGGCGTCTTCTCTCCGACCCGAATATGCAGCTTGGGATCCTGAATATCGAGGGAAATATACTCCTCAAGTATCAATTCGGTCATCCGGTTGACGGCGTCCTTCCCCTCCCGGTCGACCCCGGCGAGGGTGATGGGGATGTTGTTGAGATTCCCGACGGCGCAGAATTTTAAAAGCATCTGCGCAAGCAGACGCCGCGCCTCCTCTTCCCCTTTCTCACCCTTTTTGAGGAAGGGAAAGAGCAGCTGGTCAAGCCGTCCGATCGAACGGCAGTTTTCCCCTTCGACAAATTCCTGCACCCGATAGACGAGGAAAATGAGCTGAATCGCCTCCCGCAGAGTCTTCGGCGGCGCCTGCGTCAGCGCCCGCAGGGTTTTGGCTGTTTCCGCCGACTCCTCCCCGCCCGTCCGCTCCGCCGTTTCAGAAAGCCTCACGGCATAATCGGAGAAGGCGTCGAGGACCTTCCGGGAGCAGTCGTAAAATTCGGCGTTCTCCTCGGTATAGGCGCGGCTCAGCTCCTCCTTCAGGCCGGGGATTCCCAGCCGGAGAAGGCGTTCCCAGTCGGGGGCGACGTGCCCGAAATCGGAACCGGCCTCGTAGCTGCGCGTTCTCTGCGCCGCCGCGTTTAACCGACAGACCTCCCCCAGCTCCTCTCTTCCGACCCGGCGCATCCAGTCCCCGCGAATCTCCCCGCGGATGATATTCCCGTGGTCGATGGCGTCGGCAAAGGCGGCCTCCCCCGGTGCGCTGAGGCGGGCGTTTCTCAGCACGTAGGCAAGCAGGTCGGCCTTTATGACACGTCGGCTCTTCCCTTCTTCCTCATCCTTTTGCAGTATTTCATAGCACCCCTTTTTCAGCTCCTCGGCAGAAATCCCGCTTTCGGGGTCGAACGGGGCCTGATACTGGGCAAGCAAAATTCTTTTTTTTTCGGCGTTTATCACGGCCAATCACCTCCGATTCATTAAGCCCATTATACCATGCCGCCGGGGCGCGGTAAATGAAGGAATCGCACGTTTTTGCACTTTTCGGACATGATCTTTCGCATTCTTTCCCGTCTCCCTTGACTTTTCGACGGGGTTTCTTTATAATTTAAGATGGAACATCAGAACATAATGTTCAGAACAAAATGTTCAAAATAAATGGCAAACCGCCCGAAGGAGACGATATGAAAAAGCATTCCATCGCCGTAAGCGAAACGTGGCTCGGCCCCGTCGTCCGGGTCATCGAAAACTCTCTTCGCGTGGAAAAGCTCCCCCTCAAAACCGAGGGTCGGGACGCGCATGGCCTCATCTATTTTTTCACGGGGAGCGTCACCTACCATTTCCCGGAGGAAAGCCTTCAAACCTTCACGGCGGGGGCCGGGGACGTCCTCTATCTCCCGGAGGGATCCGTCTATGCGATGGACGTTCACGCCCCCAGTCACTATCTCTTTGTCGATTTCCGGACGGTGGACGGGGTGGCGCGTTTTCCGGAGGTCTATCATCCCTCCGAAAATCTCGGCTTCGACCGGGATTTCCGGAAGCTCCTGACCAAATGGAATCTCAGCGACGAGCCGTCGGTGAAAAGCGAATGCCATATGCTTCTCTGGAAGATTCTTTCCAAGATACAGAAAAACGCCGCCGCCCGCTACCTTCCGAAAAGCCGGAAGGCCTCGCTTGACGGCGCGGTGGAATACATCCTCGACAACATCGAGACGCCGATTACCGTCACCCGACTCGCCGCCGAATGCGGCCTTTCGGAGGGGCATTTCCGACGCCTTTTCAAGGAGATCTATCGGGTGAGCCCCGTGCGGTATATTCTCGGTGTGCGCCTGAAAAAGGCCTGCGGGCTTTTGCAGTACAGCAATCAGAGCGTTTCGGAGATTGCCCTTTCCTGCGGCTTTTCGGGGCTCTACTATTTCAGCCGCGCCTTCCACGACGAATACGGCATGACGCCGACGGAATACCGAAGAAAAAACGCCCCTTGACGGGGCGAAGAGACGGCGCGAGGTCAAATTCGGCGAACGCCGAAACCGGTCGGGCGCAAACGGCGACACCGGGCACGACACAATGCCAAACACGGCGCACGGTGGAAGTGAAAAAAGGAAACCGGCGAGGAAAGCACAGGGCTTCCTCGCCGGTTTCCTTATGGCAAAAAACTCAGAAGAGGGGGTTATCTCGGGTCAACGGACAGATTCTCGCAGTTTTCGACTCTGGCCTTTCCTGCGGAGATGTCGTGGCCGATCCAACGGTCGGTGCTGGGAGAACCGGTGAATTTATCGGTGGTTCCCTCAAGCTTGAAGTTGTAGACCTTGCATCCGCTGATCAGCGTCGAGCCGGAGTCGGCGCGGGAGACGACGTATCCGAAGAGAGTGTCGGGATCGCCGAGCTTGACGATGTTATAGGTGATGTCGTAGGCGTTGCAGTTGGTGATCGTGACGGCTCCCATTGTGGCACCGAACGGCCCAAGATAGAGGTAGCTGTTCTTTCCGTCGAGGGAGTCTACCACAAAGGTGGCCTTTTCCACCGTCAGCTCTTCCACTACGGCGCCGTTGGCAACGTAGCCGAAGAAGCCGTAGAAGGAGGTGCGCTGTCCGTCCACCATATTGGCGGCGGTGGTTCCGTTGACGGTGAAGTTGGAGACGGTGTAGCCGTTTCCGCTGAAGTGGCCTTCAAAGTACCCGGAAATTCCGATCGGGAGCCAAATCTGACCGTTCAGGTCGATATCGTTCTTGAGGATGAGCTCGCAGCTTCCCATATTGTCGCCGTGGACTCTGTGCTTCTCGTCGTATCCGGCCTCGTCGGAGAGATCTCCGTCGCCGTCGGTGTCAAGGATGATCATATTGTTGGGATCGAGGTAGAGGTCGCGGTTTTCTCCGGCGGCGCGCACAAGGCAGCTGAGGCCGTAGAGGTCATAGGCGTCCTTGATTTCGTAGCCGTGATAATCGCCGTTTTCGTACCAATCGAGGCATCCGTTCTTTCCGTCCCACGCCTTGGTCTTGTCAAAGGCCGGGAAGTCAGGCTCAGCGGGAGCCGTCGATTCCGTCGCGGCGTCGGTTTCGGGCGCATCAGTGGTGGCGTCGGTTTCGGGTGCAGCGGTCTGGCCGTCGGTTTCGACGTCGGTGGCGGCGTCTGTCGCGGCGGCGGTATTTTCTCCGTCTGCGGTGTCCTTTCCGGTGGAGGCGGCGGTATCGGTCGAGCTTCCGCCGTTTCCGCCCTTACCACATCCGACGGCGGTGAGGCAGAGAATCAGCATACAGGCCGACAGAAGAAACGCAAGTGTTTTTTTCATCGTATCATCCGAGCCCGGAAGAGGAGACTATCCCCTTCCGTGGCGTTCCTTTCTTTATCGAAAAATTATTTTCGTTTTTCTCTTCAAGAATACTGTTCCTCAAGATGCGCGAGCTTTTCAATGTAGCTGTCAAAGCCACGGGTAAGCGCTTTCTTCCGCGCGTCCACCTCTCCGGCCCAGCCGTAGTCGTTGTCAAGAATCGGCCCGTAAACCGAGATGTGCGAGCTTCCGGCAAAGGCCATCTGGCAATAGTAGCCCCAGTCGAAGGCGACGCTGTCGTGAATCAAATCGAAGATCGCCTTGGTTTCGGGGGTCGCGTCGGAATACTTGATTTTCAGTGATTCTTCGTAGTAGGCGGGGGTCACAAGCGCGTAGCCGACGCTTGCGAGGCATTCGAGAACGGCGCTTGCCATATCGATCCGGTCGCTGGTTCTCATAATCGCGTTGGTGATATGCGTCGCGCGGGAGAAGGTCGCATATTCCCCGTCCTCGTCCCATTTCGGGAAGGGCAGCACGACGTAATCCCCGGACATTTCTTTGTAGATCGTGGTGGTATCGTCGAAGGCGGCGGTGATGAGAAGCGCCCGGTCGGAGGTGAACATTGCGCGGTCAATCGTCAGGGTATCGACGGTATTGGGATAGAAGGTTCCCTGGCAAGCGGGGTTGTCGTTGAAGAGATGAACCATCCACTGAATCACGTCGACGGCGTGGGCGTTTCCGTAGGTATGCTCGTATCCGCCGTTTCCGTCGGGACTGAACATATAGACGCCGAGGCTGACCGAAAGAGGCGTGGCGTGGTCACGCTCCGGGACGATCAGGCCGACGGTATCGGTCTCGCGGTTGACGTTGGTAGGGTCGGCGATTGAGGAGGCCTGAAGCGCGTAGGATTTCATGGTCTCGGCGGTCCATCCCCCGTCGAGCGCCAGCTGCTGGAAGTCGACGTCAAGCTTGAAATCCTTTGCCACCTTCGTATTCAGAAGCATACAGTTGATGTTCCGGAGATAGGAGACTCCGGCGTCTCCGGAGCAGAAATACAGGTGCCCGTCGACGACGAAATTCTCCGCCATCAGGCGATTCCAATAGGGCTTGGAGAAGTCGATGTATTTCGTTCCGTTGAGGTCGGCATAGGCTCCCATTCCGACCGTGCCTCCGGCATAGCCGATCATTTCGCCGACGATGTCGTAGGCGTTCTCATTCGCGGAAAAGGAAGTGCGAATCTGATTGGTATACTGATCGCGGATGTAGGGGAGCGGGTTGATCTGATAGACGACGCCCAGCCGGTCCTCCACCGTCATCTGCGTGCGGTAGACCGCCGCGGCGACCAGCTCGCCTCCGGTATCCTCCGTGAAGATATCGGCAACGTTCGCTTCGGGATAGACGAAACGGATTTCGGCGTCGTTGAAATTCAGGTCGTCGGGAAGGTTATCGAGGTAGGGGCTTCCCTCCGTCTCGGCATCCGTGTCGCTTCCCGCGGCGCTTTCCTGTCCTCCTCCGCCCTGACGGGAGCAGGAGACAAGGGAGGCGACGGACGGGACGACAAGGGCAAATACGAGTGCCAGCAGCAAGAGTTTTCTTTTCATTTTATCCTCCGTGAAAGAAATGTGCGAGAGATGGCCGGTCTTCCGGCGACGGAAATCCGGCGAGCGGTCGAAAGGCTCCGTGGGAGGCTTCCGCCGCTTTTGACGTGGAATCTGCCGAAACGGCTTCGCCCTCCCGGCGGCGTATCCGTTCTGCGGGGATTCGGTCTTCCCTTCTCCCATCGGATGCGGCGCCGTTCGGGCGGAACCGTTTCGACTGAAAGCTTCCTTACATCAAGTGTCACAGGGTGTGCGCTTTGCGGCGCTTACCGACGGGGCTTTACCGGCAGCGTTTGACTGACCGGATTTTCCGGCGGCATTTGCGTTTTTTTGCGGTATTTTACCGGCGCTTTTTACCTGAGGCGTTTTCTGTCGGCAGATTTACCGACCGCTTTTCCCCGGTATTTTGCCGCTGTAACCGCGTTTTCTCAATCCTGCTTCTTCTTGCGAAGGCCGAGGAAGGAGATGCCGGCGAGGCAGACGACAGCCGTTATGGCAACCGGAACGAAGGCGTTACCGGTCGCAGCCGACTTGGCGGGAACGATCTTGGAGCCGGTAAACTGAACCTTTCCGCCGCTTCTGTCAACGCCGATCCACTTGTCGAGGACAGAGGCCATTCCCTCGGTGCTTCCCTCGAAGGTGATTTCCTCCATCGTGCAATTCTTAATGATGGATTCCGCGTTGTCGACACGGGAGAGACCGTAGCCGAAGTAATAGCCCTTCGGGCGCTTGACGATCTTATAGGTGATTTCGTAGTAGCTGCAGTTTTCAACAGTGACCTTACCGGTCGAGCATCCGAGGACGGCGAGGTAAACGTAGCTGTCCTTGCCTTCCGGAGGATTGACCTCAAAGACGGCCTTGCGGACGGTGAGATTCTTCACAACCGCGCCGTTGCCGAGGTAACCCATAAAGCCGTAGAAGGAGGTCTGCTGTCCGTCCACCCAGTCGGCGGCGGCGTTTCCGTCTACCGTGAAGTTGGAGACGGTATGCTTTCCGCCGTCAAGGGTACCCTCGAAGCATCCGGGAGCGCCGTGGCTTGCGGAGCCGATCGGGAGCCAAACCTTTCCGTTCAGATCGATGTCGTTCTTGAGCACGATGTTGCAGCCGGTCATGCGGGATCCGGCCACCGAGCGGCTTTCGCTGTAACCGGCCTCGTCGGAGAGGTCGCCGTCGCCGTCGGTATCGGTGATGACCATGCCGTTTTCGTCGTAGTAGAGCTTGGTGCCCTTGCCTTCCGCCTCAAGGAGGAGCGAGAGGGCGTAGAGCTCGTAAGCGTTCTTGATCTCGTAATCGGTGTTTGCCTTATGATTCAGGAACCAACCGAGGCTTGCCTGCTTGCCGTCCCACGGCTTGGTGAGATCGGGCGCTTCGGGCGTGGGGGTGGGATCGGGATCGGGGTCAGGATCGGGATCCGGATCGGGCGTGGGAGTGGGGTCAGGATCCTTCGGGTTGTCAAGGTCGACGTTGTCTTCCACGACCGGATGATTGGAGGTGATCGCTCCGATCCACTTGTCGGGATCGTCGGTTCTGAGCTTATTGGATTCGGGGGCGTTCACCGTGATGCCGCTGACTTCACAGCCGGTGACGGCGGCGTCGTTGCTGTCGGCACGGGAGAGCATATACCCGAAGTTCCAGGTCTTCGTCGTTTCGGAAATTTCAAAGGTGATGTCGTGCGCCTTGCAGTTGGTCACCTTCGAGGCGCTCTTCGAGCAGGCCATGATGCTGATGTACACGTAGGTATCCTTCGGCACCGCGCCGACGGTGGTCGGATTGACGATGAAGGTCGCGTCCTCGATTGTGAGGTTCTTCACCTCGCCGTTCTGGAGGTAACCGAAGAAGCCGAAGAAGGAGGACTGCGCACTTTCGAGCGCGTTGGCGGCGTCTTCCGGCTGAACCTTGAAGTTGGAGACGGTGTGGCTTGCGCCGTCGAAGATACCCTCGAAGCAACCGCGATTCTGCGCGCCGTTTTCATTTACGCCGATCGGCTTCCAGTTTTTGCCGTTGAGATCGACGTCGCCCTTGAGCGTGACGGTCTTCCCTTTCAAGCCGTCGCCGGGGACAAAGCGGTTGGCGTCGTAACCGGCCTCATCGGTGACAAGGCCGTCGCCGTCGGTATCGTAGAGGATGCGGTAATCGGTACCGTAATAGAGATTGCCGCTGACGCCGTAGGCGTTGACGAGGAGCGAGAGACCGTAGAGGTCGTAGGCGTCGGAAATTTCATAGCCCGACTCGGAGCCGTTGACAAACCAGCCGATGCTTCCGCTGACGCCGTCCCACGGCTTGCTCTTGTCATAGTCGGGAGCCGGCTCGGTCTTCTGACCGCGGGGGTCTTCCGTGGCGACCGTGCATTCCGAGGTTTTGGCGCCGTTCTTGAAGCCGTTCCATTCTCCTCTGGCGATATTATCATTGAAGGTATACCCGCCTTCCTTGGTGGGGAAATCGGTCTTTCCGTCGAAGGTCACATTGTAAGCAGTGCATTTGCTGATACTACCTCCGCTGGAACGGGAAAGGATATATCCGACTCCCTGAATGCCGGTTCCGCTCTTGATGGTAATGGCGATATCGTAAAGGTTGACGCCCGAAACATTTGTCGCGCCGTCGCCGCAAGCCAGCGGGCTGATGTAAACATACTTTGCTTTTCCGGTAATCGGCGCAACGTCGATGGTGGCGTTTTCAAGGGTCAGATCCTTAACGGTGGCGTTCTGGATGTAACCGAAGAAGCCAAAGAAGGAGGAGGCGGTGCCGGAAACCTTGGTCGCGGCCACGTCACCGGTTACCTTGAAGTTGGAAACGGTGTGGCTTGCGCCGTCGAAGGTTCCCTTAAATTCTCCGCCCTTGCCGTTCTGGTTGACGCCAATGGGGGTCCAGACCTTGCCGCCGAGGTCGATGTCGTTTTTCAGGACAACGGTTTCGCCCTCAAAGCGCTCGCCGTTTATGACGCGGGAAGCGTCCTGCTGGGTGGGAACTACAGTGAAGCTCTCGTCATAATAAACCTTGAACTCCGCCGCGTCCGCGCCAAAGCCGTGGGCGTTGACGATAGCGGCAAGACCGGCCAGGTCCTCCGCCGTTTCGATCGTATAGTCGCCATCCGAATGGTTGACGTACCATCCGACCTTTGCGGTCGTTCCGTCCCATGCCGCCGCACGCGGTTCTGCCGCCGAAAGCGGAGAAGCGCAGAAGACAGCAAAGAGCGACAGAATGACCGCGAGTGCCAGGGTAAATGCCGTGGTTTTCTTCATTCTTTTTTCCATGAGTCCTACCGAACCTTTCTTTATTTTTTCCCGCCAGAGGCGGAAATTTACGAATCAAGCGCGGCGACGTGCGCCACCGTGGGATCGGTATACGCGGAAGCCGTGGACGGCGCGCGAACGCCAAAAGAGGAACATGCGACCGGGAAAACTACCCGTGAATACCGGGGCGGAAAAAGAGCCGCAAGCTGAGAGCGTGCCACACCGTGGGGGAGCCAATCACCCGGCGAAGAGCCACAAGCCGCCGGAAACACGCCGCGAGGGCGGACAAACCCCGTCGGCAAAGCCGGGCACGGGACGCGGGGGCGCGAGGCCACCGATACGCCGCACCACAAGCCACCGAAACACGCACTACACACGAGAGCGGGCACCGCCCAGCGAAGCCGGACAAGCGAAGAGCCGCAAGCCGCAGAAGCGCGCCGCGTCGCGAGG
>CANQQT010000040.1 GCA_947626065.1 uncultured Clostridia bacterium
ATGCCGGAAATTCTCCCGGAGGAGGAGGACAGGGCCGAGGCGGAAGGCCTGAGAGAGTTGCTGCTATTGTCGGAGGGAAAGGGAAGGGAAACCGTGCCGAACGGAATTTCCCTCAGCGAGAAGGCGGGAGTCCTCGTCAAGGGCCTGACCGACAGCGGAAAGACCGTCTTCCTACGAGCCGTCGGGGGAGCTCAGCTTATGGCGCAGGCAGGTCTGCCGGTCTTCGCGGAGAAGGCAAAATTCAGCATAAGAAGGGGCTTTTTCTCCCATTTTTCCTCGGCGGAGGAGGAATTTTTAAGCGGGAGCGCCGCAGGGCGCTTCGATCAGGAGGCGAGGGAAATTTCAAGAATCCTCGACGCCCTCCGACCCTATTCGCTGTTGCTGCTCAACGAGACCTTCCAGACGACGTCCTATCAGGAGGGAACCGAAAGCATCTATCATATCCTCCGACTGCTCCCGCGCATGAAGACGAAATTTCTCTTCGTCACGCACCTGACGAGGCTCTTCGACCTCATGAGAGGGGAAAACGTCACCCTCGCGCACACCTCGGAGGATCCCGCCATGAAGTACCGCATTATCGAGGAGTGACGGCGGGGCGCTCTTTCGGAATTTACATAAAGTTTACAAATCGCGCCCGACAGCGCGCCTGAGGGAAATTTTCCGCCCGGTTATTCGCCGTTTCTGCGGATTAAAACTCTGTGGGTTTCTTTAAAGTCGCACAAACGTGTTTGGCACCGGGCCCCGCCCGGTTATTCGCCGTTCCTGCAAGTTAAAATTCTGTTTGGTATTTTCAAAGTCGCACAAACGTGTTTGGCACCGGGCCCTGCCCGGCGGCGTTCTTGCGAGTTAAAATTCTGTTTGGTATTTTTAAAGTCGCACAAACGCGTTTGGCACCGGGCCCCGCCCGGTTATTCGCCGTTTTTGCGGATTAAAACTCTGTGGGTTTCTTTAAAGTCGCACAAACGTGTTTGGCACCGGGCCCCGCCCGGAAAATTTTTTCTCCTCTTGACAAATTCCCCGGCGCGTGCTATAATAAATAAGAAGATTTTCGAGGAGGGCAAGTCCCGGCCCGGAAATCCCACGGAACGGACAAGTCCGACGGAAAGCGAATCCACAGAGAGCCGCGCCAAGGCTGAAAGCGCGGAGATTCCGCACCGAAGGGTACCACCGGGCCGGAAAACGAAAAAGGAGCGCGAATAGCGGCTCCTCAAAGAACGAGTGAAACGCTTGGGTGGAACCGTGCGACCGATCGCACCCCGAACAAAGATTTTTGTTCGGGCTTTTTCTTTTCAAAGAAAAGCCTATTTCCGCAAGCGTAACGTAGTTATTGCACGCGAACTACGTTACACACGCAACTGTATTATGTACGTAAACGGCGTTACGCCGCATTTTGCCGCACGTGGGCCCCGCCCGGTTTAATTTAAGGAGGAATTTTTATGAAAAGCGCTTACGAAATCTTGAAAGAAGAGGAAAAAATGAGCCGGGAGGTGATCGCCGCCCGGGCAGGAGAACGCGTCATCGGCCTCTCGGAGGAGCCGAGGGAAGGGGAGACCGTTACCCCGCTGACCTTTGCCGACCCGGAGGGGAAGCGCGTCTTCAATCACACCGCGTCTCATATTTTGGCGCAGGCCGTCAAGCGCCTCTACCCTGAGGCGAAGCTGACGATCGGCCCCGCCATCGAGAACGGCTTTTACTACGACGTCGACATCGAAACGGCGGTGACGCCGGAGGTGCTGACGGCGCTTGAGGCCGAGATGAAAAAGATCGTCAAGGAAAACCTCGTCGTCGAGCGCTTCCTGCTCCCACGGGAGGAGGCAAAAAAGCTCATGAGCGAGAGAGAGGAGCCCTACAAGCTTCTCCTCATCGACCGGATTCCCGAGGGGGAGGAAATTTCCTTCTACCGGCAGGGAGAATTCGTCGACCTCTGCGCCGGGCCGCACCTCCACGCCACAGGAGCCGTCAAGGCCTTCAAGCTGACGCAGTGCACAGGGGCCTATTGGGAGGGAAATTCCCAAAATAAGGTTCTCAAGAGAATCTACGGAGTCGCCTTCCCGAATAAGGAGGAGCTGAACGCCTACCTCGCCGAGCAGGAGGAGGCCAAAAAGAGAGATCACAACCGCCTCGGAAGAGAGCTGGAATATTTTACAACCGTCGATTGCATCGGACAGGGCCTGCCGGTGCTGTTGCCGAAGGCGGCACGCGTCGTGCAGCTCCTCCAGCGCTGGGTGGAGGACGTCGAGCAGGCGAGGGGCTGCCAGCTCACCAAAACGCCGCTGATGGCGAAGAGGGAGCTCTACCGCATTTCGGGACACTGGGATCATTACCTCGACGGAATGTTTGTCCTCGGAGATCCGCAGGACGAGACGAAGGAGTGCTTCGCGCTCCGACCGATGACCTGCCCCTTCCAGTATCAGGTTTACCTGAATAAGCCCCGCTCCTACCGCGACCTGCCGATGCGCCTGACCGAAACCTCCACCCTCTTCCGGAACGAGGACAGCGGAGAGATGCACGGACTGATCCGCGTCCGGCAGTTCACGATTTCGGAGGGGCACTATATCCTCCGACCCGATCAGCTGGAGGAGGAGTTCCGGGGATGTCTGGAGCTGGCGAAATATTGCCTCGGAACCGTCGGATTGCTCGAAAAATGCACCTTCCGCTTCTCGCAGTGGGATCCGGCCAACCCGAACAATAAGTATGAGGGAACGCAGGAGCAGTGGGACGAGGCGCAGGCGGCGATGAAGCAGATTCTCGACGATCTCGGAGTCGAATATACCGTCGGAATTGACGAGGCCGCTTTCTACGGGCCGAAGCTCGATATTCAGTATAAGAACGTCTACGGGAAAGAGGATACCCTCGTCACGATTCAGATCGATATGCTCCTCGCCGAGCGGTTCGGAATGTACTATACCGACCGGGACGGGGAGAAGAAGCTGCCGTATATCATCCATAGAACCTCCCTCGGGTGCTATGAGAGAACGCTGGCCTATATGATCGAAACCTTCGCGGGAGCCATGCCGCTCTGGCTCGCCCCGACGCAGGTAAAGGTTTTGCCGCTGGGAGACGACCTCCTCGATTATGCGAAGGAGGTCGAGAGGAAGCTGACGGAAAGAGGATTCCGCGTCGAAACCGACGACAGAAACGAGAAAATCGGGTATAAAATCCGGCAGGCGCAGCTCCAGAAGATCCCGTATATGCTCGTCATCGGAGAGAGGGAAGCCAAGGAGGGAACCGTGGCCGTCCGGACAAGGAAGGGAGTCGACCTCGGAGCCATGACCCTCGACGCTTTCCTCACAAAGGCCCTGAAGGAAGTCGCCGAAAAAGCGAAAGACGTAGAGTAAGAACGCGGGGACGCGGGGACGCGATTCAGGGCCCTTTTCGGGAAAAGGGCCCTGAAACCCCCAAAAGCTTTTGAAGGGGATTTTTTGGGGGGTCCTGCAACCGGGGTGAGAAGGAGAAAATCTCACGTCGCAGTACCGGTGGGGCTTGAAATTGCAAAAGCGGCCCGAAAAGGGAATCCGCGCCCGGCCCACTGTTTCAAAAACTCTGTCCGATTTTTTGAAATTCGCAGAACCGTGCACGCCTGCGGGCTCAGCCCGCAAGTCGGGTTTGCTGTTTCAAAAACTCTGTCCGATTTTTTGAAATTCGCAGAGCCGTGTACGCCTGCGGGCTCAGCCCGCCCCGGGCCTGTCCGCATTCTCTCCCACTTATTTTGTATGGCCGCGGCGCCCTCGCCGCCCCTCCCACGGCGTGGGGGTTCTTTCTTTTTTTGTACGGTCGCGGTGCCTTCGCCGTCAGTTCGAGCCTACTGTTTCAAAAACTCTGTGCGATTTTTTGAAATTTGCAGAACCGTGCACGCCTGCGGGCTCAGCCCGCCGCCGGGCCTGTCCGCTTTCTCTCCCGCTTGTTTTGTATGGCCGCGGCGCTTTCGCCGCAAAATCCGCCGAGCAGACCGCTCGGCGGATTTTGCTGTTTTGATTTCTTTTTGCGCAAGATTCGCGGCGCCTTCGCCGCCGGGTTTGCTGTTTCAAAATCTCTGTCCGATTTTTTGAAGTTTGCAGAACCGTGTACGCCTGCGGGCTCAGCTCGCCGCCGGGCCTGTCCGCATTCTCTCCCATTTATTTTGTATGGCCGCGGCGCCCTCGCCGCCCGCGGCGGAAATCGCCGCGTAGCGGGCCGTGCCCAGAACCTCAGTCATGAATTTGTAGGGCGAAAATTCGCCGCGAAGAACCGCAGAGAAGAGACGGGGAGAACAGCCGGAGACGAGCGCGACGCCCTCCTCATTCTCGGTGACCGGTTGATTGTCGTGTCGGCTCGCGACGTTCCAGAAAACGACCTTCGGGAGCCGGTAGCCGTGCGAGGAAAAGAGGAGCTTCGCGTTCTCAAAATTCGTGCGGGAGGCGTTCTCAACGCAGGAGTTGAATTCCATGTCGGAAATCAAATAGAGCGTCTCGGGAAGCTCCTCTTGCGAGAGATTCGCGCGAAGCGCGGCGTCAAGGATCAGACGGAAGACCGCTTCGAGGTTGGTGTCGGCCACCTCGTTGAAGCTGAGGAGGTATTCCAAACGGTCGGTGAAGCTCTTGCCCTTGATTTCAAGGAGCTGAGGCCGGGAGGAAAATTCGATGAAATGATTGTGGAAGGGGCCGGTGTTCCGCTCGCCGAAGTAGATCCCGAGGGAGAGCGCCACCGAGGCGGGGAAGGCGGAATCGCAGTACATTGAACCGGAGGTATCGACGACGGCGAGGGCGCTTCTGCCGTCGCAGTAGTCGGGAAGGGAAGCCCATGACGCGTCGAAGGAAGCCTTTACTCCGTCGGGAAGGGAATCCCACTGGCCGCGGGCCGTGAGATAAGAGCGGACAATCTCATAGGGCGCAAGGGTCCCGGCGTGAAGAGTCACCTTCCCGCGAAGGGCCGCGTCGAGGAAAGCGGTGTACCGCGCCTCGTCGTTGCGGAGAAAGGCCTGACGGTATTTGAACATGGCCTGAGAGGGCTGATGTTCGTAGTCGAAGGTGTAGTCCTTCTCCCGGAGGTTGTTTTCGAGAAGGCGGATCCGCCGACGAAGGCCGACGACGGTTTTGCGGTAGCGGGCCTCCGACATCCCGAGCCGCCGGGCCAGAGTCTTGGCGAGGAGAACCGTCTCGCGGTTGGAGGTGTTGACGGAGGGGAGCCATTTGGCGAGAAGGGAAACCTTCCCGAGGGAGGAAAGGTCGGAGTAGAGCTGACGGCGAATGACGAAAAGAGCGTCCTCCTCACAGGGCGTGCCGAGGAGGAGAAGGAGGTCGTCGTAGCGGCCATATTCCGGGATCAAGGCCACGTTTTTGCGAACCGAGGCCGGATGATTCAAAGAGAGCCAGCGGAGAAGGACACGGAAAACCCGGCGCTCCCCAAGGCCGCCGCGCACATCCCGTGCGAAGAAGAGAAGCTTCATCGCAAGGTCGGCGTTTTCGGCGTAGGCAAGCTGAAAACGGCGGATAATTTCCGAATCCTCGGCGTAACGGAGGCCGCCGACGGTGGCGAACAAATCCAGACAGGCCGAAAGGGTGCTTGCAAAGGTCACGGCGCCGTTTTCGGTGTGGGTAAGCTCCGGCTCTTCCGAGGAGGCCCGGGGAGCCGACGCGTTCTTGATGGAGCGAAGAAGGGCAGAGTCCCCGGACGAAGAAAGAGCCGACGGCTCAGAGGCCGGAGCGGAGCGTTCGTTTTCCAAAATGTTCAACATGACGGTTTCCTCCTTTTAAGAAACGTAAAAAGGCAACAATTCTCTGCGAAATTTCAAAATTCCACCGGATTTGAAAAAATGTGGAAAGAAAAAAGGCAAAAAGCGCATCGCTTCACGCCGCCCCACGCCACCCGATATGCGGGCCGGAAGATCCGTCGGCCCGCCCGGTCTGCTGTTTCAAAAACTCTGTTCGATTTTTTGAAACTCGCAGAACCGTGTACGATTGCGGGCTCAGCCCGCCCCATCCCTCCCACGGCGTGGGGTTTTCTCTCTTATTTTGTATGGCCGCGGCGCCTTCGCCGCCCCTCCCACGGCGTGGGGGCTTCTCTCTTATTTTGTATGGAAGCGGGCCCGCGCCGCCGGGTTTGCTGTTTCAAAAACTCTGTGCGATTTTTTGAAATTCGCAGAACCGTGTACGCCTGCGGGATCAGCCCGCAAGTCGAATTCGCTGTTTCAAAAACTCTGTCCGATTTTTTGAAATTCGCAGAACCGAGTACGCCTGCGGGCTCAGCCCGCAAGTCGAATTTGCTGTCTCAAAAACTCTGCCCGACTTTTTGAAACTCGCAGAAACGGGTACGATTGCGGGCTCAGCCCGCCGCCTTGAAGTTGTAGACAGGCTTCAGAATTTCGATAACGTCGACGGAGGCCGTGATGGAGTCGAGAATATCCGAAAGGGACTTGTAGGCCATCGGAGCCTCGTCGAGGGTGGAGTTGTTCACCGTCGTGGTGTAGACGCCCGCCATCGATTTCTCGTAGTCCGAAAGGGAAATCGTCGAACGCGCCTCGGTGCGGGACATGACGCGCCCGGCGCCGTGAGGAGCGGAATAATTCCAGTCGGGATTGCCCTTGCCGAGGGCGAGAATGCTGCCGTCCCGCATATTGATGGGAATGAGAACCGGAACGCCGGTGTGGGCGGCAATGGCGCCCTTGCGGAGAATTTTTTCCTCCGTGTCAATGTAGTTGTGAACCGTATGGAAGGAGGAAAGCGCCGTCAGACCCGCGCGGGAGAGGAGAATTTCCGCCATCCGTTCCCGGTTGCGGTGAGCAAAGCGCTGGCAGATCTCCACGTCGTGGAGGTAGTCCTCAAAATAGGAGCCGTAGAGATAGCAGAGGTCGGGAGGATTCGTCGGCTCCTTCGCCTTCCAGTCCTTTTCCATCGAAAGAAGAGCCGACTGAATTTCGGAACGGCGCCCCTGTTCCTTGTAGGTGCGGATCAGCTCGTCGCGGCGCTCGAAATAGTCGGCCTTTCCGGCGTCGAGGTCGATGGCGAGGGTCTGATAAATTTCCGCCACCTGCTTGCCGAGATTCCGGCTGCCGGAATGGATGACGAGATAGAGAGTGCCGTCGGAGGAACGCTCAATTTCAATGAAGTGATTGCCCCCGCCCAGCGTCCCGAGGCTCTTCTCAAGCCGTTTGGGCTGACGGAGCTGACGGTAACAGCGGAGCCCCGTCAGATCGAAGCGCTCGGTGCGGGACTCCCAGACGTCGCGGCCACTGGGAATAAAATGCGCGGCCTCGTCGAAAAGGGAGAAGTCGATTTTCCGTTCCGCGAGCTTGACGGTGTACATTCCGCAGCCGATATCGACGCCGACGACGTTGGGGACGGCGCGGTCGATCACCGTCATGGTGGTGCCGACGGTGCAGCCCTTGCCGGTGTGGACGTCGGGCATGATGCGGATTTTGGAACCGGCGGTAAAATCGTGGTCGCACATCCGGCGAATCTGTTCGATCGCCGAATCCTCAATCACCGAAGCAAAGCAGAGCGCGGTGTTCACCTTTCCTTTGATTTCAAGCATAAAGAAGCTCCTTTCTGATTTTTGGGGGTACCCGCCAAGACGCCATCCCGATGAAACTGCCGCGCCTGTTTTGCAGGTGTCGGTTCGGCAGAGTCGGAAGCATTACATATGCATTACATAAAAACGGCTGTCCGCGTCTTTTTTGACAAGGCACATTCTTCAAACGGGCGAAGGCTCGCGAGGACGGAAGTCCGAAGAGACGGAAATCCGCGTGGGAGGAAGCCCGCAGAGGCGGCCACCCGGGAGGGTGCGCTTGCGCCGCCGATACTTATCATGAGAAGTCATGCTGCCGGTGCCTTTCAAGATGCCAATGTCGCGGGCGCCCACCATGGGTCATGACGGGGTTCAGCGCAGACCCCGTCAAGTCATGGGGGATTCCCTGACAAGAAACGGTTGCTGAATGCATCTTGGGAGGCGCAGACGCCGGAGCGGGAATCCGGAGGCTCAAAGGACCGTCCTTCGAGCGGGAGACGGGGCCGGGCCGAAGCTCGGAACCGTCTCTACAGACGCGCCCCGGAGCCGAAGCCTTTCGGCCCGACAGAGGGGAGCGACTGCTCTGCGCCTTACGGGTACCATTATAGCACGGAAAAAAAGAAGTTTCACGGAAAAAAAGTTGCGAAAGCAGCAGAAAAACGTGGGGCAGGCAGAAAACGACACGTTTTCTGTGGTCTGCCCTACGGTTTATCTGCGCCCCCGCGTTTCGCGGCGGAAAAGGGCTTGCATTTTTCTGCGGCCCGTGTTACCCGGGGAAAAGGCACACGTTTATTTGCGCCCTCACGTTTCACGGCAGAAAATGCCCGCGGAAGAGAATTTGCGCGGCTATCGGCAAAAAAGCAAAACCGGGGCGAACCTGTGAGAGGTCGCCGCCGGTTTTCCGGAAAAGGGATTCCGGATGCGCTCATTTGAGCCCGCAGTTCCTTTGTGCGATCAGACGGTCGCGGATTAAGTCGACAAAATGAGGAGGATCGAGAACCCGGACGGTCGGGCCGAAGGAGAGAACCCGGATCACAACCTCCGTTTCGTCGCTCTCGTAGTATTTCAGACGGAGAAGATACCGCCCGTCCTCGCGGCGCTCTGCCTGACGTTCAAAATGGGAAAAGTGAATCATCGCGCGCTCAAGCGTGTTGCGCTCGTCGGTGATGAGGAGCGTGAGGTCGGCGAGGCGCTCCTCCTGAGGCTCCGGAGGAGGAGGAGAAGAGGAGGAAATCTCGCAGGAGAGCACGCGACCGAGATTCACGTAGCGGAAGTGGCCGCCGGAGGAGAGAATCCGGAACTTGTCGTCCTTCAAGGAGTATTCCAGCCCGGTGGGAAAGATACGGAGGCGCACCTGACGACCGCGGCGATTCGTCACCGTGAGCTGAACCGGAAGCCCGTCGCGGATGGCGGAAAGAATCAAACGGAAGTGCGCGATGTAGGAGGAATCCTCAAAGGGATCGCCGTCGGAATATTGGTCGTAGATCCGGTAGTCCTCACGCGTGAAGAGAGGCTCCACCCCGTCGAGGGAGGGAAAGGAGACGTCGAAGAGCTTCACCCGGGGATCCTCCGAAATCGCCTTGAGCCAGCGAAGCTGAAGCGTCGTCGGAGGCATGGTGGGAACGTGGGTCAGACAGGGGGAAAGATCCTCGCGGAGAAGGGGCCATTTGCCCGATTTCAGAGAGGGAAGAATCGTAAGAACGCTTTCCGAGAAGGCGGATTCCGCCACACAGCGCTGTAAATCCTTCTCGGTGGCGCCGGGGGAAAGCGCGGAGGTGATGATTTTGGCTACCGTGTTGTAGTAGACGGAGTAAAGCTCGCTGAACAGCATGAAGATTTCCTCCACAAAGCTCTTTTGAATTTCTGTCGAATCGCGGAACCGTGTGTGTACGGGACTCTTTATTTTATGGAAGAAAACGCGCGGCGGAAGTAAAAAAGCCGCGGATTTTTTATAAAGAAGGCCGGTTAGGAGGCACGGTCGGGGGAAAAGGGCCGGGGAACCCCCGCGCGAGACGGTAAGGCGAAGCGCCTGCCCCTTATGCCAGAGGGGACGATTCCGGAAGGCCGTAGAGACGGTACATTTCCTCAAGGTCGGCCTTGAAGCGGTTTTCCACCGTGCGGTTGGAAAAATTCAGACGCGTGATGCGGCAGAGAAAGGTGCGGATCCAAGGGATCATTTCGGAGGTGTCGAAAACGTCGGCAAGGAAGCGGTAGTGCGTCTCGTCGATGCGCTCCACACGTCCGCAGCGCTTTTCACGCTCAAGACGGCGGAGAACGTAGTCCTCCTCCGGGTCGATGCGGAGCTCAAATTCCACGTGCTCGGCGCGCTTCGGATTCCAGCGGCCAATGACGCCCCACATACAGGTCTCCGCCTTCTCCAAGGCCGCGCGGAGAGCGTCGAACTTCTCGCAGACCTCTCCGATGCGCACAGAGGAGAGGAAATCGATGCGGTAGGAGTTCAGACGGTTGGCCTTCTCGTGAAAGGCGAGAAGATGCTGACGCCCGTTCTGGGCGCTGATATAGACGCGGAGGGGAACGAGGGAAAGCGTGGTGGGGGAGGAGCGGCGGCCGAAATTGTCGACGGTGATACAGCGGTGCTCATGAATCGCGGAGAAAAGGGAGGCGAGAACCTCGCTGTCGATGGCCGAGGTGATGTAGTGGTGCTTGAAGGAAAAAATATCGCGGTGAGGAGGGAGCTTGTCGAGGAGGAAGGAGCCGACGACGCCGCAGGGAGCCGCCTCGCTGAAAAAATCGAGGAGGTCGGAGAGGGAGGAAAAATCGACGTCGGGTGCGCGGGAGTAGAGAAGACGGCGACCGGATTTTTCGGTGAGAATGATGCCCTCCGAAACGTATTCACGGAGCTTTTTGCGAAGAGTCGATTCGTCGAAGACGAGGCGGGAGGACAAAAGGGAGTCGATGCGGTCGACGAGCTCGGGGAGAGTCAGTTTAACGGAAGGGGTGAAAAGGATATCGAAAAGGGCAAAGTGAAGGGTGAGGTCGCCGGGGGTGAAGCTCTTCGCCTTCAGAGCGGAATAAAAGGGATTGCGGTGAATCGCGCGACTGTCGACCGAGAGGAAAACGGTCTTGCCGTGGGGAGTTTGAGTGAAGCGGAGATAATCCCCGAGCCAGCTGTCAAGGCGGCGGCGCTCGTCGTCGTAGGAACGCGCGCTTTTGGAGTCGTATTCCACACGGCTCTTGAAGCCGTACACGTAAAATTCCCGCATATAGGCGCGGATTTTTTCAAAGTTCTTGATGAGCTCGCTGTAGGCCATGAGAAACGCTCCTTTCAAAGAGTGGAGGAAGAGGCCGACCCGACGTCGGAAGGACGGTTCAAAGGAGGAAAAGAAGGCGGCCCCGACGGGCGAAGTCCCCTTTTTCGCGAAGCGTTCGACGCCGGAACAAGAGACCTTTCAAATCCCGTGGACGCCCGGTCTTTTGAAGAGTGAAGGAGGGAAAGAGACGTAGCCCTGACGGGCGAAGTCCCCTTTTTCCGCGAAGCGTTCGACACCGGAACAAGAGACCTTTCAAATCCCGTGGAAGCTCGGTTTTTGGAAGAGCGAAGAAGGAAAAAAATCGGCAAGCCTCTTACGAAGTTTGCCGATTTTTGGCGGAGAAGGAGAGATTTGAACTCTCGCGCCGGTAAACCCGACCTACACCCTTAGCAGGGGCGCCTCTTCGGCCAACTTGAGTACTTCTCCGTGCCGAAGCTCTTGCTTCCCGTATGACCGACCGAAAGGGCCGGAAATCGCCGCCGCGACGTAGGAATCGGAAGAACCGACCCTGCCAAGCGCTCCTTTGTGAGATTTTCAAAGCGAAAATCGACAGGAACCTGCGACAGCGCCATTATTATACCACAGAATAGAGCTTTTGGCAAGAGGAAAAATATTAAATTTATGTGAACTTGTGATTTTGGCCGCGTGGGCGGAGGTGCCGAAGCGTGTATTTGCACACTTGCGCGGGCATACAGGGGCCTCTGCGTGTGGTTTTGTCACTGCCCCGGGCTGGCGTCGTGCGCGGCCTGTTTGAAGGTAAAAATTTCTTTTGCACCCGGCGTCCGGATTTCGTGGCCACGGCCTCGCCCGCACCGTTTCCGGCTCGTTGGCCAGTACGAAAAATGCATTTGCTTGAAGAATCGCTTTCGTGGGCTCTGCCCCTCAACAGTCGTCTATGGCCGACAGTCGGACGTTCCGACGATTCGGGAACCGTCCCCTTTGGCCTGTTTCAGCGGCGCGGGATGAGGCAAGCGATAAACGGAGCCGCCAACCGGCCCCGGCGTAGCGCGGCAGCGGTTCCCACCGAAGGAAGCGGAAATTTCAAGCCAAACGCCCCCACCGGAAGCAAACAAACCGGTTTACACCCGCCGCGCTTGGCCATGGCCCGGAAGCCCGGGCAGGCATACAAGGGGCCTCTACACGTTAATTCAGATAGTACAAGCGGTGCTTTCCTGCACGCGCTGGCGGCTTCCGGTCCGCATGGCCTCCCCCCGTGCGTAAACGCACGGGGTCCCGCCGGGGCCCCCGTTCGCACCTGCGAAAACGAGGCAAGCGGCCCCAAAAAGGCGCCGGGTGCCGTGGCGTGCGGATTCCCACCTGCCATACCAATCAAAAAACGCCCGAAGGACGGCCCCAACGCCTCCTTGACAAAAGGCGAAGCGGGTGGTATAATGGGAGAAGAACGCGAAAAGGGGGAACGACGATGCGGAAGCAGCCGCTGGCCGACCGGATCCGGCCGATGAGCTTTGATGAAATGGTCGGGCAGAGCCATCTGTTCGGGGAAAAGGGAACGGTGAGAAAGCTCTGCGAGGGGGAAACCCTGCCGAATATGATTTTTTACGGCCCGCCGGGAACGGGAAAGACGACGGCGGCGGGAATCATCGCGAGAAGCTCCGGAATGACGCTGAGAAAGCTGAACGCGACGACAGCGAGCCTTGCCGACGTGAAGGAGGTCATCGCCGAGACGGGAACCCTCCTCGGAAGCGAGGGAATCCTGCTCTACCTGGACGAAATACAGTATTTCAATAAAAAACAGCAGCAGTCGCTGCTGGAATATATCGAAGACGGAAGGATTACGCTCGTCGCATCCACGACGGAAAATCCCTACCTCTACGTCTATGCGGCCATCCTGTCGCGATCGGCGGTCTTTGAATTCCGGCCCGTCACGGCGGAGGAGGCAATCCCGGCGCTGAAAAGGGGTCTAAAGACCCTGAACGAAGAGACGGGAAGGGAGAAAACCGCCTCGGAGGAGGTTTTAAAAGCCGTGGCGGAGGCGGCGGCGGGGGACGTGAGAAGAGGGCTCAACCTGCTGGAAAACACCTATTTCACGTCGGAAAAGGAGCTGAGCAAGGAGGCGCTCAAGGGCCTCACCCCGACGGTCATTGGGAATTTCGACAAGTCCGGAACGGTGCATTACGACCTGCTGTCGGCGCTCCAGAAGTCGGTGAGAGGCTCCGATCCCGACGCCGCGATTTTCTATCTCGCAAAAATCCTTGAGGGAGGAGACCTCATCGGAGCCTGTAGGAGACTGCAGGTCATGGCCTGCGAGGATATCGGGCTCGCTTATCCGCAGGCGGCGCAGATCACCCTCGCCTGCGTCCAGATCGCCTTCAACGTCGGACTGCCGGAGGCGACGCTTCCGCTGTCGGAGGCGGTGCTTCTCCTTGCCACGGCGCCGAAGTCGAACAGCGGATATCTGGCCTACGAGGCGGCGAAGGCAGACGTCACGGCGGGAAGAGGACAGAGCGTACCGCCCTATATGCGACCGTCGAACCGGTATGAGGGCTACCGATACCCGCACGATTACGAAAACCATTACGTGGAGCAGCAGTACCTCCCCGACGACCTGAAGAACAGAAGATACTATACCTACGGGGAGAATAAGAACGAGCAGGCCGCGAAGGCCTATTGGGAGAAAATCAAAGGGAAGAAATGAGAAAAGGGGATGCGCCCGACGACAAAAACGCCCGCCATATTCCCACCCAAAAGCCGAAACCCCCAAAGCCCCCCAAAAAAGCCGAACCCCCATAGCCAAATCCCCAAAGCTATCAAAAAAGCCGAACGGAACCCGAAAGAGCCCCGGTCGGCTTGCTTTTTTGTGGGGAGAGGCTCCCAAAAGTCCGCGACGAAAACCCGCGCACAGAGGGCCCGCGCCGAAAATCGACGCCGAAAGTCCGCGCACGGAAGGGAAGCGCCTCAGTGCATACTGTAGTTCGGAGCTTCCTTCGTGATGCTGATGTCGTGAGGATGCGATTCCTTAAGCCCCGCGCCGGTAATCCGGATGAAACGGCCCTCGCGCTGAAGCGTCGGAATATCCTTCGTCCCGCAGTAGCCCATGCCGGAGCGAAGACCGCCCATCAGCTGGAAAACGGTGTCGGAAAGGGGCCCCTTGAAGGGAACGCGGCCCTCGACGCCTTCCGGAACCAGCTTGCGGCTGCCCTCCTGGAAATAGCGATCCTTCGAGCCGTTCTCCATCGCGGCAAGAGAGCCCATGCCACGGTAAACCTTGAACTGACGCCCCTGGTAAATTTCGGTTTCGCCCGGGCTTTCCTCACAACCGGCGAAGAGGGAGCCGATCATGACGGAGTCGGCCCCGGCGGCAATGGCCTTCGGAAGGTCGCCGCTGTACTTGATGCCGCCGTCGGCGATGACCGGAATCCCGGAAGCCGAGGCGACGCAGGCGACGTCGTAAATGGCGGTAATCTGAGGAACGCCGATGCCGGCGACGATCCGGGTCGTGCAGATCGAGCCCGGCCCGATGCCGACCTTGAGAGCGTCGGCCCCGGCGGCAATCAGATCGCGGGCGGCCTCGGCGGTCGCAATGTTGCCGGCCACAAGCTGGCAGTCGGGGTAGGCGGCCTTGATCTTTTCCACACAGTCGATGATGTTCTTGGAATGCCCGTGGGCGGAGTCGAGACTGAGGAAGTCGGCGCCGACCTCAAGAAGCGCCCCGGCGCGTTCCACCACGTCCTTCGTCACCCCGATCGCGGCCCCGCAGATCAGACGGCCGTTTTCGTCCTTGGCGGCGTTGGGGTAGCGCGTCGCCTTCTCGATGTCCTTGATGGTAATCAGACCGCAGAGACGGTTGTCCTTGTCCACAAGAGGGAGCTTTTCAATCTTGCAGTGGCGGAGAATCTCCTGAGCCTGTGCAAGCGTCGTCCCGACCGGAGCGGTGACGAGGTTTTCCTTCGTCATCACCTCGTCAATCTTCATGGAATAGTCGGAGAGGAAGCGCATATCGCGGTTGGTGATGATGCCGACGAGCTTTCCGTCGACGCAGATCGGAACGCCGGAAATCTTGTATTTCGACATCAGAGCCTCCGCCTCGTAGACGTAGTTGTCGGGGGAGAGGGAGAAGGGGTTGACGATGACGCCGTTTTCACTGCGCTTGACGCGGAGAACATTGTCAACCTGCTGTTCGATCGTCATGTTCTTGTGAATGACGCCGGCGCCGCCTTCACGGGCGATGGCGATGGCGAGTCCCGCCTCGGTCACGGTGTCCATAGCCGCTGAGAGAAGGGGAATGTTGAGGCGGATCTTGTTTGTAAGACGTGTGGAGAGATCGACGTCTCTCGGGAGAACCTCGCTTTTGGAGGGAATCAGAAGCACGTCGTCGAAGGTCAGACCTTCCGCTTTGAATTTTTCCTGAATGTTCGTGTTGACCATGATGGTTTCCCTTTCTTTCCCACGTGAAGGATGCGCGGATATTTCTTAATTATTTATTATAGTATAAACGGAGGAATCTGTCAAGCGCCGCCGCGACGAAAAGAAGTAAATTCTTGTCGCATTTTTCGGATATTTTCCACCGCAGTGCCGAAGAACGGGGAAAAAGCGCGACCGACGCCGACCCCACCGGCCCAAAACTGCCGCAGGCTTGCCGCTTCCAAGCGGAAACAAGGCCTGCTTTCCGCCGTACTTTGTTTTTCCCGGGGCTGTTGTACGGGCCGTCGCGCCGGGCGCCCTTTTGGAGATAATTTTCTCCGAAAATTATCTCCTCCGAAAGAGCCTGTCAGGGGCGAATTCTCCCTAACGCGTCCTCCGCGTCCTTCCCCTAAAAAAAGCATTTGTCAATAAGTTTTGCAAAAATTTTTTATTTTTTTGAAAAAATCTTTTTTTGCTCCTCGTTAAACATCTCCCCTGCGCTTTTAAACCCGAATTTTCCGCGCGGGTAATCGTTCATCCATTCTTCCAGGTTTTCGATATCCGCTTCCGACACATCGGAGAAGCTCGTTCCTTTTGGGTAAAATCTCCGGATGAATCTGTTTTGATTCTCATTTGAACCGCGCTCGAAATAGCTGTATGGGTGGCAATAGAAAACCCTCGTGCGCTTTCCTCCAAAAATTGAACGTTCCATTCCCTCATGATCGGAGAACTCTGTCCCGTTATCAAAAGTTATCGTTCGGAATATTTCTCGAAAAGCGTTTCCATATTTCGCCTCAAGCTTATCCAATGCAGCGACGATGGAACCAGCGGATTTATCTTCAAGGATAAATATCTTTTCGTGAAGCGTCTTTCTTTCCGTGAGGACGAAAAGAAGCTTTTTTCCCTTTCCCCTTTTCCCCACGACGGTATCACCTTCCCAATGCCCGAAGACTTCCCGCTCCTCCACTTCCGGTGGCCGTTTTTCAATGCTCTCGCCCCTCGGCGGCCGGGCGGCCCTGACTCGACGATATTTTCTTTTACGTTTCCCGCGTTGAGGTAAATTCTTATTTGTTAGATTCAAAAATATTCCTTTATCGATATAATTGTAAAGCGTCCGGACGCAGATCTTCGTCTTGAACTCCAAGCCCTCCCTTTTTATCTCTCCAAGGGCCGCCTCCGGGGAATACTTCTTTTTAATAATCATATGCTCTATATATTCCGCAAAAGCATAATCTGAGCCTATTTTAAGCGGTGCACCCATCGCCGTAAAGTTAGCCTCCGCCCGCGCCTGAGCCTTGTCCGGGCTGTACCTCATCTCGGTGGTATAGTCCGTGTTCAAATGCTCATATTGTCCCCGCTTTAGTTCACGATAAACCGTCGATTCGTGCTTCCCTAAAATCCGGGCGATTTCTGAGGGCTTTAATTTTGCCCGAAGAAGAGCCTCCATTTTTAGCCTGTCGTTGAATGTCATATGGCGATAACGCCGCCGCGCTGTTTGCTGTTCCATGTTTACCTCTTTTTTTCGTTGGCGAGAAATTGTAAATTATTTCTTTAAATTTTTGCAAAAGTATTGAAAAAATTTAATACCTGTGCTATAATTAAAACACAATGCGTTATTTACTTAATAATCGGAGGATATTTTTATGACTTGTCCAAAATGTGGAAGCACGAATGTAACGACGCAAACCTTTCAAGAAAACGCCGGAAGTACCACGGTCACGACGACAAAATCAAAGTACAAGGAAAAGGGGCACGGCTGTTTGTGGTGGCTGTTAATCGGCTGGTGGTGGTGGATTATTGATTTGTTGCTGTGGATTACTATGTTTCTGCCACGCTTTTGTATTAAGCTTTTCCGGAAAAAGAAATATGTTGGTGATTCCGCAAGCGTTTCTAACACCACAACCAAAATCAATTATAAAACTGTTTGCGTGTGCGCTGACTGCGGCCATCGTTGGGATTTAGAAAGCTGAAAGAGAGAAAGAACCTCCCCGCCTGAATTATCGGCGGGGAGATTTTTTCCGGGCCTTATCCTTCGGTGACTTCCTCTATTTTCCCGTGTTTTGAATCCTCAAAAATTCCGTCGTCAAGCTGTCCGAATAGCTCGCGCTCGCATTCTTCCGCCGTGTTCCGCGTGATTTCAACAACCGCATACTCGTTTGTGCCTGTCGTGTCTGCGTTGTAAACGTTGATTTTCCGAACGTCTTCACCTTCCGAGAAATCCCAATGTTTCGACGGGAAGAAGCTCTCTCTCTGTCTGTGTCCTTCTGTTCCGTAAACTTTCCATGTTCTTGTAATCATTTCTTTTACCTCTCTGCCTTCGTTCCTCCGGGGCGGGATTTCTTTTTTTTCTGATAATATTATATCACAAAAATTATACATTGTCAAGCACTTTTTCAAAAAAATAAAAAAATTTTTTTGCGCCAAAAAAGGCCGCCGCTCATCAGAACGACGGCCCATAAAAAGCGGGTTATTTCACGTCCGCTTCGTCCACCCATCCGTAAACGGTGGAGCCTTTCACAAGATACGGGTGCTTGCTCTTCCCCAAGCGGTAAATCTGCATGAGAACCGCTTTTCCGGGCTTGCAAGCCTTCCCTGTCTTCGCATTGGCGTTGGTATAGTGTGTTTTACCGGTAAACTGTACCGTGTCGCCTACGGCGAAAATACGCGGGCCAGAAGGGACAGGCTCTTCGTCCTCCGGCGGAGTGAGAAGCTCCCTCACGTCGGCCCGGAAGTCGTCCATCGTCATCCCGAACTTTTTCAGCCAGTGGTCAATATCCCCGTGATTGCTTGCATACCCCAGCGCGTGGGCCTCCTTGTG
>CANQQT010000041.1 GCA_947626065.1 uncultured Clostridia bacterium
AGAGTCCCTTGCCGTCCTTGCCCTCGCTCTCGCCGTAGAGCTGCTTCCACCACTCGTTGGTCATAGCCAGCGCCGGGTCGTAGGTGACGAGAATTTCGCTCGTCTTTCCGGCGCGGTAAAGCAGGTTGCGGATGGCCGCGTAAAGGTAGCAGTCGTTTTCGGAAAGCTTCGGGGAGGTGAAGGCACCCCTCGCGTCGGCGGCGCCCTTCATCATGGCTTCGATATCGATTCCGGCCACCGCGATGGGGAGAAGTCCGACCGCCGTCAGCACCGAATAACGGCCTCCGACGTCGTCGGGTACCACAAAGGTTTCATAGCCCTTCTCGTCGGCCAGCTCCTTTAGCTTGCCCTTTTTCCGGTCGGTGGTGACGAAGATGCGCTTCCGCGCCTCCTCCTCGCCGTATTTCTTTTCAAGAAGCTCCCGGAAGACGCGGAAGGCGATAGCCGGCTCCGTCGTCTTTCCGGATTTGGAAATGACGTTGATGCAGACGTCCTTCCCTTCGCAGAGCGAAAGGATTTCGTTCAGATAAGCCGAGTTGATGCCGTTCCCGGCGAAATAAATATCCGGGGTGTCCTTTTTCAGGGAATTGTAGAGGGGAGATTTTACGAATTCGATAGCGGCGCGTGCTCCGAGGTAAGAGCCGCCGATGCCGATGGCGACGAAAACCTCGCAGGACTTTTGGATTCTCTCAGCCGCCGCCTGAATCCTTGCGAACTCCTCCCGGTCGTAATTTACCGGCAAATCCATCCATCCCCGGAAATCGGCGCCCGCGCCGCTTCCTTCTCTCAGGGTTTTGTCGGCCGCCGTGATCTGAGGCTGGATCCCGGCGAGCATTTCCGGCGTGATGACGCCGTCGAGGTATTTTGTCTGAAGTCTGACTGACATGGTGTTTTCCGCGCTCCCGCGCATTTTGCCTTTCTATATTTTTCACTTTCATTTTACTACAAATCGGGGTGTTTTGCAATAGCAAAATGTAAATTTACGATTTTTTTCTGCCGAAAAAAGAAAAAATTTCTCCGAAAGCTCCCCGCCCCGCTCCTTTCTCGCAAAAAAATTCCTCTTTTCCCCTTTTCAGAGACAATTCCGTCTTGAAATCCTACCGTTTTTATGGTATAATGAAGCTGTTTTCAGAACAGGGGGTTCTGCCAGTATGAAAGTAATCCGTTGCATCAAATCCGATAAACCGAGCCTCTCCTTCGAGGTTTTCCCGCCGAAAAGCACGGCCAACCTTGCCGGGGTCATGGCCTCCGCCGAAGAAATTGCCAGCCTTCACCCCTCCTATATGAGCGTCACCTACGGCGCGGGAGGAAGCGCCGCCGGTTACACGGCGGAAATCTCCTCGGCGCTTCTTGCCCTCGGCGTCACGCCGGTGGCGCATTTGAGCTGTATTTCGGCGACCAAGGAAAAAATTCTCTCCCTTCTCTCCGATTTCAAGGCGCGGGGGATCGAAAATATCCTCGCGCTCCGGGGCGATCTGCCGGAGGGCGGCGGGAAAGAGGTTCTCACCGAGTTCCGCTACGCGAGTGAGCTTACCTCCCTGATTTCCGAGGTAGGCGGCTTCTGCGTCGGGGGCGCCTGCTATCCCGAAACCCATCCCGAAAGCAAGAGCAGCGCCGCCGATATTGAGAGCTTAAAAATCAAGGTGGAGTGCGGCTGCGAATACCTCACGACGCAGATGTTTTTCGACAACAACATTCTCTACAATTTCATGTACCGCCTTCTCCGCGCCGGCGTCGACGTGCCGGTCGTCGCGGGAATCATGCCGGTCACCAACGCCCTGCAGATCAAGCGCATCTGCTCCATTTCCCAAAATTCTCTGCCCCAGCGCTTTCTCCGTATCGTCGACCGCTACGGGGACAAGCCGGAGGTCATGAAGCAGGCGGGAATCGCCTACGCAACCGAGCAGATCATCGACCTCTACGCAAACGGCGTCAACGCCGTCCACGTCTATTCGATGAACAAGCCGGAGGTCGCCGCCGCCATCAAAAACAACCTGTCGGAGATTTTGAAGGGATGACGGCGGGCAGGCTCTTCTTCCCCGCCGAGGAGCTGAAAATCAACCTGCGGGAGGTCGCCTCCCGCCTTCGCGCCGACGAAGAAACGGCGGGAGGAGAGGAGGCGTCGGCGGCGCTTGCCGCGCTTTTGCCTGCCGTCTGCTGTCGGGGAGCCTTTCTCCGGGTTCCGGTTCGCCGGGGGGAGGACGGCCTCCTCGACTTCGGGTTCGGGGCGGTGCGCTCTTTCGATCTCACCCGCAATCTTTCGGACTGTTCCGAGGCCTTCCTCTTCGCCGTCACTCTCGGCGCTGGGGTCGACCGCCTCCTGCTCCGCCTCTCGCACACCTCCCCCGCGAAGCATTTTCTCTACGACGGGCTGGCCTCCGCCCTTGCCGAGGCGGCCTGCGACCGGGCGGAGGAGGCTTTTGAAAAGGGAATCCCCTGCCGCCCGCGCTTCAGTCCCGGCTACGGGGATCTGCCCCTTTCCTTCCAACCGGCCCTTCTTGCCGCCCTTGACGCCGGAAAGCTGGCCGGCATTACCCTGAATCGCTCGCTTCTCATGTCTCCCATGAAATCGATCACCGCCATTGTAGGAATTTTGCCATGAAAAAAGATTTGAAAAAGCTCATAAGAGAAAAGCGCCTCTTCCTCGACGGGGCGACGGGAACGGTTTTACAGTCCCTCGGCCTTCCGCCGGGGGTGGCTCCCTACACCTGGAATCTCACCCATCCCGAAAAGGTCGTCGCTCTTCACCGCGCCTATCTTGACGCCGGGTGCACCATTCTCACGACCAACACCTTCGGGGTCGACCGGAACCGCTGTCCGGACTATAAAGAAGTCATCGAGGCGGCGATTGCCTGCGCCAAGGAGGCCGCCTCCGGGCGGGAGGACGTCTATATCGCCTTCGACGTGGGGCCGACCGGACGCCTTCCCGAGCCTCTCGGCGACCTGCCCTTTGAGGAGGCGGTCTCCCTCTTCTCCGACGGCATCCGCGTCGCCGCCGGGGCCGGGGCCGATTTGATTCTGATTGAGACGATGAACGACAGCTGTGAGACGCGGGCCGCTCTTCTTGCCGCCAAGGAATGCTCGACTCTGCCGGTCTTCGTCACCAACGTCTACGACGAGCGGGGCCGACTGATGACGGGGGCCGACCCGGTCGCCATGATCGCGATTCTTGAGGGAATGGGCGCCGACGCCATCGGCGTCAACTGCTCCCTCGGGCCCGACCAGATGCTTCCCCTCCTCGACCTTTTTTCAAAATACGCCTCGGTCCCGATCCTCGTCTGTCCCAACGCCGGACTGCCTTCCGAGCGGGAGGGGAAGACCGTCTACGACCTTGACGCCGAGGCCTTTTCCGACCGCATGAGAGAATTGGCCCTCCGGGGAGCCTGTCTGCTCGGCGGCTGTTGCGGCACCACTCCCGAATACCTCCGCAAAACCGTGGAAAAGACGAAGGATCTGCCCTATTCCCCGCCGAAGGAGAAGAGCTTCACGCTGGTATCCTCCTATTCCCACGCCGTGGAAATCGGCGCCGACCCGGTTCTGATTGGAGAGAGAATCAACCCGACCGGAAAGCCGAAGATGAAGGAGGCGCTCCGCGCCGGGAATTTCGGCTATCTTCTTTCCGAGGCGGTTCGGCAGGAGGAGGCCGGGGCCGGCATTCTTGACGTCAACATCGGTCTGCCGGAAATCAACGAGGCCGAAAAGATGCCGCTTGTCGTCTCGCTTCTCCAGACCGTCACCGACCTTCCCCTCCAGATCGACTCCTCCTCCGAGGAGGCCATTGCCGCCGCTCTGCGGCTCTACAACGGCAAGGCCCTCATCAACTCGGTGAACGGGGAGAAGGAAAAGATGGAGAAAATCTTCCCCCTGATGAAGAAATACGGCGGCGTGGCCGTCGCCCTGACCATGGACGAACGGGGCATTCCCGAAACCGCCGCGGAGCGGGTCGCCATCGCACAAAAAATCATCGACACGGCCTCCCGCTACGGCCTTTCGGAAAAGGATCTGATTTTCGATCCCCTCGCCCTCTCGGTCTCGGCGAACGAAAAGAGCGCCCTCGTCACGCTGGAGGCTGTGGAAAAGCTCTCCTCCCTCGGGCTCAAAACGGTGCTCGGCGTCTCGAACATCTCCTTCGGCCTGCCCTCCCGCGAAAAAATCAACATGACCTTTTTTGCCTCGGCACTGGAAAAGGGCCTTTCGGCGGCCATCGTCAATCCCTTTTCCCTCCCCATGACCGACGTCTACCACGCCTTCCGCCTGCTTCACGGGCTTGACCCGGCCTGCGGGGGCTATATCGCCTACGCGGAGGCGCACCGGCAGGAAGTCGCCCCCACCCTGCCCGTACCGCAGAAAAAAGAGGCGTCCGGCACCGGGAAAGCTCCCTCTCCCGCCGACTCCCTCCGCCACGCGGTTGTCCGGGGAATGAAGGAGGAGGCGGTGGCAAGAGCCGCGGCCCTTCTTTCGGAGGGGGAAGAACCCCTCGCCGTCATTAACCGCGAAATCCTGCCCGCTCTGAACGAGATCGGCGACGCCTTCGAGGCCCGCCGCGCCTACCTGCCTCAGCTTCTCCTCAGTGCCGAGGCGGCCTCCGCCGCCTTTGAGATTCTGAAGGAAAAGCTCCCGCCCTCCGACCGGAGAAGTGGGGAAAGCGTCCTTCTCGCCACCGTTCGCGGGGACATTCACGACATCGGAAAAAACATCGTAAAGGTGCTTCTTGAGAGCTACGGCTTCACCGTCTACGACCTCGGGCGGGACGTGCCGCCGGAGGAGGTCGTCAAGGCGGCGACAGAAAAGCACTGCCGTCTGGTCGGACTCAGCGCCCTCATGACGACGACGGTACCCGCCATGGCCGAGACCGTTCGCCTCCTGCACGAAGCCGACCCGCTCATCAAGGTAGCGGTGGGCGGCGCGGTTCTGAATCAGGAATACGCCGACAGCATTCACGCCGATTTTTACTCCAAGGAGGCCATCGACACCGTCCGTTACGCCGAACGGTTCTACGGCAGAACCCCCGACGGCGCGGGAAAGTAAAGCCTCCCGAGACGCTCCGGAGGCCGGAAAGCAAACGACTAAAAAAGGCGTTCCCCATAAAGACGGCGGCGGTGCTTGTCCCGTAAGCTGTTCCGCTTTTCTTCCGCACCAAATCGTTAAGTCCCAGAAAGGAAGAGTCAAAAATGAAGAAGGAAAGAGCTCCGCTTCCCCCGATTGCGCCATGCGAAAGGGACGCCGACCCGATTTTGGCGCGGCTTCTTGCCCTTGCCGACCCTTCCTACCGCGCCTTTCATGCCGGACTTCTCCCCACCGTGTCCCCCGCGCTCATACTCGGCGTGCGGATTCCTCTCCTTCGCGCCTATGCCAAAGAGCTTTCCGGGACTGCCGAGGCGAAAGCCTTTCTTTCGACCCTGCCCCACCGTTTCTACGACGAGAACAGCCTTCACGCCCTTCTTCTTGCCCGGGAAAAGGACTTTTTCGCCTGTCTCGGTGCCGTCGAACGCTTTCTCCCCTTCCTCGACAACTGGGCGACCTGCGATATACTCCGCCCGAAGGCCTTCGCCTCCCATCCCGAGGTGCTGGAGGAGAAAACGCGGCTCTGGCTCTCCTCGAAGTCTCTTTATACCGTCCGATTCGGCCTCGGAATGCTCCTCTCCTATTTTCTGGGGGAAAATTACCGTCCGGAATTTCTCGCCCTCGCCTCCTCTGTCGACGCGGGGGAATATTACGTCAGCATGATGCAAGCGTGGTATTTTGCCACCGCCCTCGCCCTTCACTACGAAGACGCGCTCCCCTATCTTGAGGAAAGGCGGCTCGACCCCGTCACACACAACCGCACGGTAAGAAAGGCCTGCGAAAGCTTCCGGATTCCGAAGGAGAGGAAGGAGGCGCTGAAAGCGCTTTCCCTTCCGCGGGTCTGAGCCCGTCAAGCCCGGATTTCCCGAGAAGAAAGCGGCGAAAAGCATTGCTTTTCCCGGGAAGGTGTGCTATAATAAGGAAAAGAGACTCCGCCCGCCGTGACTTTGCCCTTGGGGCCCTGCTCCTTGAGGCTTCGGTCTGCGCGGTCGGTCTCCATCTGTTTGGGAAAGGAAGATGTTTTATGAAAAAGGAAGAAAACCTTGTCTGGAAGGACAGAAAGCGCACTCTCTTCGGCCTTCCCCTGTCCTTTACCCGCTATTCCCTCACCGAAGACAAGCTCATCATCGACACCGGCTTTTTTGCCCGGACGGAGGAGGAAATCCGCCTCTACCGGATCATGGACGTCACCCTGCGCCGCACGCTGGGGGAAAGAATCTTCGGGCTGGGGACGATTCACTGCAACTCCGGGGACAAAACCTCTCCGGAATTTGACATCAAACGGATCAAGCGTTCCAAAGACGTCAAGAATATGCTCTCCGATATGGTGGAAAAGGAACGCCTTGCCCGCCGCGTCGGCGTCCGGGAATATATGGACGGAGACGCGGAGGAGGACGTGGACGGCGACGGAATTCCCGACTGAAAAAGCCGCCCGCCGGGGGTGCTTCCGGTTCTCGGGGAGCTTCGAATCGTCTTTTCTCCGGCAGAGAGAAAAAAGGTTCCCGGAAATTCCTTTTCCCGGTCGGTCAGCGCTCCTTCCGGCCTTTTCCGCCGATGGAAATTTCCCCGGGAGGTTCCCCGGTGAGGTTCCCTTCCGGCATTCGCCCTGCGCCTTGTGAGGTGACCGTCATGCACGATATCTGGAATCCCTGGCACGGCTGTGTCAAGTGCAGTGAGGGCTGTCAGAACTGCTATATGTACTTTCTCGACCGCCTCCGCGACAAGGACGGACGGGACATTTACCGGACGAAGGCCGGCTTTTCCTACCCGCTCCGCAAGGATCGAAAGGGGGCCTACCTCGTCAAAAGCGGCGAGATGCTCCGCGTCTGCATGACCTCCGATTTCTTTCTTGAGGAGGCCGACGGCTGGCGGGACGAGGCGTGGCAGATCATCCGGAGCCGTCCCGACGTGAAGTTTTTTCTCCTCACCAAGCGCCCGCAGAGAGTCGCCTCCTGCCTGCCTCCCGACTGGGGAGACGGCTGGGAAAACGTCTTTTTCAACGTCACCTGCGAAAATCAGCGCCGAGCGGAGGAGCGCATCCCCCTTCTTCTCTCCCTTCCCTTCCGGCACAAGGGCGTCATGTGCGCTCCCTTTATCGGCCCGGTCAGCCTCGGAAAATTCCTTGCGGACGGGCAGATTGAGCAGGTTATCTGCGGCGGGGAGAATTACGACGGCGCGCGGCCCTGCCGCTTTGAATGGGTCAAGGCCCTGCGGGAGGAGTGCGTGGCGGCGCGGGTCACCTTCTGCTTTATCGAAACCGGAACCGTCTTTTACAAGGACGGGAAGCGGTATTTTCTCCCAAAGAAGCAGATACAGAGCGAAATGGCCTTCAAATCGGGCATGAGCTATACCGGGAAGCCGATCCTCTGGCGCCTCTTTGACCCGTCCGGAAATCCTCTTTCGGAAGAGGAACTCTACCGCCCTCATTTCCGGGAAAATTGCGCCTGTTGCGGAAGTCGTCCCATCTGCAACGGTTGCTCCGACTGCGGAAGCTGTGAAGCGAAAAAAGCGGCGGCGCCCTACATCCCTCGTTGACGACCGTCGTCCCTTCTGAGACGGCTGTTCCGACTGCGGAAGTTGCGAGGCAAAAAAAGCGGCGACGCCCTACATCCCCCGTTGATGGTTTCCGGCCCTTTTCGGAAAATTTTTCTCCGGATATTGACAAACCGGAAAAAATCTGATATAATGAAAAAAATGAGGCGCCGGGTTCTGCCCTCCGCCTTCACAATTCAATCTTTCAAAGGCTGTGACGAAGACGGTCGGGGTTGAACCATTCCAGAGAGCCGGTGGGCGGTGCGAACCGGTGTGGGGCTTCCTATGACTTCTCCCTTCCGAGCCGGAGCCTGAACCCTTTGGCAGTAGGGTGTCCCGCGTGTGCTGCGTCAATGCATAGAAGTTGTCGGACTTCGAAGAGGGGCGGAGATTTCTCCGCAATTTGAGTGGTACCGCGAGTGCAGATTTACAGTTAAATTTTCACCCGTCTCAAAGAAAAGCTTTGAGACGGGTGTTTTTTTCGGAAAGGATGGAATTTATATCATGATGGATGCGAGCAAATACGCGCCGGGATATTATCCGGTATCCTCCCAATACCACAAGTGGGTGGAAAAAGAGAAAATTGAAAAGCCCCCGGTATGGTGCAGCGTCGATATGCGGGACGGCAATCAGAGCCTTGTGATCCCGATGAGCCTTGAGGAAAAGCTGGAATTTTTCGACGTTCTTCTGAAGGTCGGCTTTAAGGAGATTGAGGTCGGCTTCCCCGCCGCCAGCGAAACGGAATACGAATTTCTCCGCACGCTGATCGACCGAAAAAAGATCCCCGACGACGTGACGGTGCAGGTGCTGACGCAGTGCCGGGAGCACATCATCCGCAAGACCTTCGAGGCCTGCCGCGGCGTGCCCCACGCCATCGTCCATTTCTACAATT
This sequence comes from uncultured Clostridia bacterium, assembly GCA_947626065.1. Classification (GTDB taxonomy): domain Bacteria; phylum Bacillota; class Clostridia; order Oscillospirales; family CAG-272; genus Colimorpha_A. Next base: position 8,489 of record CANQQT010000041.1, read on the forward strand.
CCGTCAGCGTCGCCCAGCGGGAGCAGGTCTTCCGGAAGTCGAAGGAGGAAATCAAGCAGATTGCCGTCGACGGGGCAACGCTTGTCAAAAAGCTGGCGGAGGAATACGAGGGCAATTTCCGATTTGAATACTCCCCCGAGAGCTTTTCCGGCACCGAGCCCGACTACGCGCTTGAGGTCTGCAACGCGGTTCTCGACGTGCTCCAGCCGACGGAAGAAAATCCCGTCATCATCAATCTCCCGGTCACGGTGGAGATGAGCCTTCCGCACGTCTACGCCAGCCAGATCGAATACATGAGCGAAAATCTGAAATACCGGGAAAACGTGATTCTCTCCGTTCATCCCCACAACGACCGCGGCACCGGCGTCGCCGACGCCGAGCTCGCTCTTCTTGCCGGGGCCGACCGCGTCGAGGGTACCCTCTTCGGCAACGGTGAGAGAACCGGAAACGTCGATATCATCACCCTCGCGATGAATATGTACTCCCACGGCGTCGACCCGAAGCTCGACTTTTCCGATATGCCCTATCTCGTCGAGGAATACGAAAAATGTACCCGGATGCACGTCTACGAGCGTACGCCCTACGCGGGGGCTTTGGTCTTCGCGGCCTTCTCGGGAAGCCATCAGGACGCCATCGCCAAGGGCATGAAATACCGCGCCGAAAAGGGGCTTCACCGCTGGACCGTTCCCTACATTCCGATCGACCCGCAGGACATCCACCGTACCTATGACGCCGACGTCATCCGGGTCAACTCCCAGAGCGGCAAGGGTGGCATCGGCTACCTGCTGGAGCAGGCCTACGGCTATTCCCTCCCGGCGGGAATGCGGGAGCATTTCAGCTACCTCTGCAAGGATATTTCCGACCGCGGCCACCGGGAGCTGAAGGCCGACGAGGTGCTCCGCATCTTCAAGGAGCACTACTTCCTCAAGCCCGGCGAGCTCTCGGTTTCCCATGCCAACTTCACCCGCGTAGAGAGTGGCGTCGAGGCGGAGCTTACCTTCCTTGAAAACGGGAAGGAAACGGTCTGTCACGCCTCCGGCAACGGCTCCCTCGACGCCGTCAGCAACGCCTTGAAGGCCTATACCGGCGTGAACTATCTCCTCTCGGTCTACACCGAGCACAGTATGCAGGGGCAGGGCTCGGGGAGCGTCGCGGCGGCCTACATCGGCCTCAAAGCCGAGGACGGAAGCCTCAGCTGGGGCGTCGGAACCGACACCGACATCATCCACGCCGGCGCCGACGCGCTTCTCAGCGCCTTCAACAACCGCAAAAAATAAGGCCGGCGGCTCCCGCGAAAAACCCGCGCGATATCCGCCCGACCCTATTTCAAAGCCGCCTGTACCGATCTTTTTCGGCACAGGCGGCGCTTTACGTTTCCGGCTTGTCGGCCTCTTTCTTTCCGGGTTCTGCCGCCGCGGGCGCCTCCTTCTGCTCAAAAAGACCGCCCTTTTCCATGGCGATAAAAATTCTGTGCTTCAGTCCCCGGTACTCCCTGTCGAGGCTATTTATCATCGTTTTCATCTTCTCCCGCTCGGTATGCCCGTCCTCCGGGCAGAGGTTCTTCACCACCGGGAGGGAATTTTTGGAGAGAAAATACCGTATATCCTTCTCCTTTGCATAGAGCAGGGGACGGATGACGGTGACCTCCTTTCGGCTCAGATAAGTCACCGGCAGAAAGGCCTCCAGCCGTCCCTCGTGGAAGAGGTTGAGCATAAAGGTGTCAATCACGTCGTCGTAATGGTGCCCCAGCGCGATCTTCCGACAGCCCATTTCCTTGGCGACGTCGTGGAGAATGCCCCTCCGCATCTTTGCGCAGAGGGAACAGGGATTGCTCTCCTTCCGTACGTCGAAAATCACGTGGGCAAGCTCGGTTTCCACTACCCGGTATTCCACGCCCAGCTCCCGGCAGAAATCGGCGAGCGGGGAGAAATCCATTCCCTCAAAGCCCATGGATACGGTGATTCCGCAGAGCTCGAAGGGCGACGGATAAAAGCGCCGCAAATCCGACAGGGCGCAGAGGAGCGCCAGACTGTCCTTCCCTCCCGAGAGACCGACCGCAATCTTGTCCCCCGGCGCTATCATCGAATATTTTTCCACCGCCCGCCTCGTACAGCTCAGCAGGTGTCTTATGCTGTTAAATTCCATGATTTTTCAAGAAAAGCCCTGTCAGATTTTCTTCCTCCGCATATTCTGATACCGAAAGCTTATTGAACGGAGGAAAAAGATGGCTATCAAAATTTTTATCGATCAGGGGCACAATCCCCGCAATCCCAACGCGGGAGCCGAGGGAAACGGCTATTACGAGCAGGATATCACCTATGAGGTCGGCAAACGAACCGAAGAGCTGCTCTCCGCCAATCCGAATTTTGAGGTTCTTCTTTCGAGAAATACCCCCGACGAGATTTTAGGCACCAGCGTCGCCACCAGCCTGCGGGCAAGAACCGACGCCGCCAACCGATGGGGCGCCGATTTTTTCATCAGTCTGCACGCCAACGCCTCTGTCGTCGAAAGCGCGAGCGGAAGCGAGGGCTTCGCCTATTCCCGCGCCTCGAAGGGCTGGCCGCTGGGGGAGGATATTCTCTTCTGGCTTGAAAGGACGACCGGCCTTCCCAACCGCGGCATGAACGTCCGGCCGGGGCTCTGGGTTCTGCGCAAAAGCGCCATGCCCGCCGTTTTGATCGAGCTCGGCTTTATCACGAATCCCTCCGACGCGGCTCTGATGGCCTCCGATCCCGGCTCCTTCGCGGTCGGCGTCTACAACGGGATTTTGCAGTACTGCGGCTTCCTTGAGGAGTAGCGAGAAGGGCTGTCGCCTGCTCAGTCAGAATTGAGAAACAGCGAAAAGGGCTTCTGCCACCGCTCAGTCAGGACTGAGAGGAGCGAAAAAGCCGCTCGCCCGCCGGGGCTGATAAAGGAAGAAAATACCGTCGCCCCATCCGGATTTGAGAAAGGGCGAAAGAAGCCTCCGCCGCTCAACCGGGCTCTGGGATCTGAAATCCGAAGAGGTCGCAGAGCATTTTTTCGCTCCTTTTATAGTTTGCCTCCGCCGCCTTTCTGCCTGTAAAGGCGGAGGCGGTGGAAATTTTCCGGAAGCAGACCCGGGTTCCCTCCGGCAAAGAGAAGGAAAAGAAGGCGGCAAAGGCGAGGTCGGAAAAATAGGCCGAATAGTCGTCGGCCAGCTCCTCCGGGCGGTAGCCGAGGACAACCTCCAGCTTGACGAGGCTTTCGCTGTCAAGGAGGAGCTTATACCAGTACTCATCCACAAGGCAGAGAACGGTATCCCCGGCAAAAACCCGCTGGGTAAAGGTACCCTCCACGTTGCTGACCGTATAGGGCGCGTAGCGGATGGAGAGCGCCGGGTCGTCCGACGTTCCGACGGCCTCCCGGATTTGCTCGTCGGTAAAGGCCGGGGTGTCCACGATATCGACCTTTTTCCGGCCGTCCCCGTCGTAATCCTCCGACATAATCTGCGAAAAGGCGGAAGAGAGAGAGCTTTTTTCCGCCGGGACAAAGATATGCGGCCCGGTATAGAGAATGCTGACGTCATAGGTCTCCCGGTTTCCCGCTTGAAGCGTGCAGATCAAAATGACGACGGCAAAAAAAGAGACGATAATCACCGGCCACTTGTAATAATACCAGTAATTCTTGAACCAGTATCCGATCTTCTGAATTGCCTTCATCGCTTGCTCCTCATTTCGCCAAGGGACTTGTTTTCCGCATTTCTGCGCCTGTCCCTATTATAGCACACTCTTCCGAAAAAATCAACAATTTCCGGAAAAGCGGCGAAAAAGCACCGCGCGGCGGGATTTCTGCGGCAGGGAGCCTTCCGGTATTTGCGGCCTGACGCTTACGGCCTGACTCTTGTGTCCGGCGCTTGCGGCCTGACGCTTGCAGTTTGACGTCTGCGGCCCGACGTCTGTGGCTTAACTCTTGCGTCTTAACGTCGGACGCCGTACCGTCAACGGGAGGGACGGGCCGTCGTTCCCAGAGGCCGGGCGAAAAAATTCCGACTTTCCCTCACTTTTTTGAAAAAAATCCTCCTTTCCCCTTTTCTTTTTTCCCGGAATATGATAGAATAGAATATTGAAGAAGACGCAGCGCCAAAATTCCCGAAAAGCTTACCGGCGCTCCCTTCTCCCGACACCGAACCCGAAAGGAGGGATTTTTTGGACACCTTCCGACTTCACGCGCCCTATTCCCCGACCGGGGATCAGCCGCAAGCGATCGAGCGGCTTGTCGCCGGGGTGAACGCCGGATACCGCGATCAGACGCTTCTCGGCGTCACCGGCTCCGGCAAAACCTTCACCATGGCCAACATCATCGCGCAGGTCAACCGCCCGACGCTGGTACTGGCCCACAACAAAACCCTCGCGGCTCAGCTCTGCTCGGAATTCCGGGAATTTTTCCCGGAAAACGCGGTGGAATATTTCGTCTCCTATTACGACTATTACCAGCCGGAGGCCTACATCCCCGGCAAGGACATCTACATCGAGAAGGATTCCCTTGTCAACGACGAGATCGACAAGCTCCGCCACAGCGCCACCTCGGCGCTTTTCGAGCGGCGGGACGTCATCATCGTCTCCTCCGTCTCCTGCATCTACAGCCTCGGCAACCCGGAGGATTACAACTGCCTCATGATTTCCCTCCGCCCCGGAATGCCTATGGAGCGCGACACCCTTCTGCGGCGGCTGGTCTCCATTCACTACGACCGCAACGACATCGGCTTTGAGCGAAACCGCTTCCGCGTCCGGGGGGACGTGGTGGAGATTTTCCCGCCCTCCTCCGACTCCCGCATCCTCCGCGTCGAGTTCTTCGGGGACGAGATCGACCGGCTCAGCGAAATCAATTATCTGACCGGGGAGCTGATTCAGGAGCTTCGCTACGCGGCGGTTTTCCCGGCCACCCACTACGCTACCACCGACGACAAGCGGGAGGCGGCGCTGAAGGAAATTGAAGAGGAGCTTGAGGAGCGGGTGGAATGGTTCCGCTCGCAAAACAAATTCATCGAGGCCCAACGGATTGCCGAGCGGACCCGCTACGACATGGAGATGATCCGGGAAATCGGCTACTGCTCCGGCGTTGAGAACTATTCCCGCGTCTTCTCGGGAAGGGAGCCCGGCTCCACTCCCTACACGCTGATGGACTATTTTCCAAAGGATTTTCTCATGTTCATCGACGAATCGCACGTCACCCTTCCGCAGGTGCGGGGAATGAGCGGCGGCGACCGGGCGCGGAAGAAAAACCTTGTCGATTTCGGCTTCCGCCTTCCCTCCGCTTACGACAACCGGCCCCTGTTCTTCGACGAATTCGAGAGCAAAATTCATCAGGTCATCTACGTCAGCGCCACCCCCGCCGACTATGAAAGGGAGCATTCGGAGCAGATTGTCGAGCAGATCATCCGCCCGACCGGCCTTGCCGACCCCGTCATCGAAATTCGTCCGATTACCGGACAGGTCGACGATCTGATGGGAGAAATTCGCCTCCGCGCCGAGAAGGGGGAGCGCGTCCTTGTCACGACGCTCACCACCAAAATGGCGGAGGATCTGACCGAATACCTCGAAATGAATCGGATTCGGGTAAAATACATCCACCACAACGTCGAAACCATCGAGCGGATGGAGATCATCCGGGATCTCCGCCTCGGCGTCTTCGACGTTCTGGTCGGAATCAACCTCCTGCGGGAGGGGCTGGACATCCCGGAGGTCTCGCTGGTCGCAATCCTCGACGCCGACAAGGAAGGCCTCTTCCGCTCCGAAACCTCCCTGATTCAGACCATTGGCCGTGCCGCGCGGAACGCCGACGGCAAGGTGATTCTCTACGCAGACACGGTGACCGGCTCGATGAAGGCCGCCATCGACGAGACCGAGCGGAGGCGGAAAATCCAGCTCCGCTACAACAAAGAGCACGGCATCACGCCGCAGACGATCCGCAAGGCGGTGCACGATCTGATTGAAATCGGAATCAAAAAGGCCGAGGAGGAAAAGAAGGCCGAGCTGCCGAAGAAAAAGAACCTCACGGCGGCGGAAAAGGATTCCCTCATCGAGACCTTCACCGCGCAGATGAAAGAAGCGGCCAAGCATCTGGAATTCGAGCGCGCCGCCGCCCTGCGCGATAAGATCGCGGCGCTGAAAATCGTCGCCAAATAAACCGTCGCCGGATAAACCGGGAGCCAAATAGACCGGCCAGACAGACCGGCGTCAAACAAACCGGAAGCCCGATAAAACGGAACCCGGCAGACCGGCATCAAAGACACCGAGGGCCGTACCGGGCGGCGCTTTCCTCCTTTTTCATTCCCGTTCCGGCCCTGCCGGAAGAAAGGCATTTTCATGTCACAGAGCAAAATCGTCATCAAGGGCGCGCGGGTTCACAACCTGAAAAACGTCGACGTCACCATCCCGCGCGACAAATTCGTCGTCTTCACCGGCCTGTCGGGATCGGGGAAATCCTCTCTCGCCTTCGACACCCTCTACGCGGAGGGGCACCGCCGCTTCGTCGAATCGCTCTCCTCCTACGCGAGAATGTTTCTCGGTCAGCTGGACAAGCCCGACGTCGACCTCATCGAAGGGCTTTCCCCCGCCATTTCCATCGACCAGAAGACCACCTCGAAGAATCCCCGCTCCACCGTCGGAACGGTCACCGAAATTTACGACTACCTGCGCCTGATGTACGCGCGCATCGGCATTCCCCACTGCCCGATCTGCGGCAAGGAAATCCGCCAGCAGAGCATCGATCAGATCATCGACGACATCTGCTCCCTCCCGGAGGGAACCCGCTTCATGCTCCTCTCCCCGGTGGTCAAGGGCAAAAAGGGAATGCACGAAAAGGTTTTCGAGGATGCCCGGCGGGACGGCTACGTCCGGGTTCGGGTCGACGGGGAAATCTACGACGTCACCGAGGTGCCGGCGCTCGAAAAGAACAAGAAGCACACGATAGAGATTCTCGTCGACCGACTTGTCATGAAGGAGGGAATCAAGGGCCGCCTGACCGACTCCGCCGAAAACGCCCTCCGGCTCTCCCACGGTGAGCTGATTCTTTCGGTGATAAACCCCGACCGGAGCACGCGCGAAACCTCCTATTCCCAGAATTACGCCTGCGAAGAGCACAATTTCAGCATGGGGGAGCTCTCGCCCCGGATGTTCTCCTTCAACAATCCCTACGGCGCCTGCCCGCGCTGCGCGGGGATCGGGGAGATGCGGACCGTCTCCTTCGACCTCGTCTGCCCCGACAAATCCCTCTCCCTCGCCGAGGGGGCCATCGCCGTCAACGGCTTCAAGTCGATCGACGACAGCACCTGGACCTCTCCCCTCTACGAGGCCGTCGGAAAGCGCCACGGATTTACGCTCGATATGCCGCTTGAGCGCTACTCCAAGGAGGCGCTGAACGCCCTTCTCTACGGAACCGGGGAGGAAACCTACGAAATCGACCGCTCCTTTGAAGGGCGGCACGCGCACCAGACCGTCCGCTTTGAGGGAATCCTCAACATCATCGAACAGCGCTATGAGATGAGCGGCAACGAATACTACGAGGACTTTTTTGAATTCATCCCCTGCCCGCAGTGCCACGGCAAGCGGCTGAAGGACGAAATTCTCGCCGTGACGGTGGGCGGCCTCGACATCGACGCCTTTTGCTCCCTCTCGGTTGACGCGGCGCTCGCCTTCGTCGAGTCGCTCACCCTGACGCCCACCGAGGAGAAAATCGCCCGCGACATTTTAAAGGAGCTTCGCTCCCGCCTCGGCTTTTTGAAAAACGTGGGACTGAACTACCTCACCCTTTCCCGGAAGGCCGGAACCCTCTCGGGCGGGGAATCCCAGCGCATCCGGCTCGCCACGCAGATCGGCTCCTCCCTGATGGGGGTGCTCTATATCCTCGACGAGCCGAGCATCGGCCTGCATCAGCGGGACAACCGGAAGCTGATTGACGCCTTGAAGGCCCTGCGGGACGTCGGAAACAGCCTCATCGTCGTCGAGCACGACGAGGAAACGATGGCGGAGGCCGACTACATCGTCGATATCGGCCCGGGGGCCGGGGTAAACGGCGGGCAAATCGTCGCCGCCGGAACGCCGCGGGAGATTATGGACTGCAAAGACTCCCTCACCGGCGACTATCTGAGCGGTCGGAAGAAAATCGCCGTCCCGGAAACCCGCCGGGAGGGAAACGGAAAATTTCTCACCGTCATCGGGGCAAGGCAGAACAATCTGAAAGGGATCGACGTCGTCTTTCCCCTCGGAAAATTCATCTGCGTCACCGGCGTCTCGGGCTCCGGGAAATCCTCCCTCGTAAACGGCATTCTCTACCCGGTTCTCGCGCGAAAGCTCAACCGCGCCGTCACCCATCCCGGGAAGCACGACCGGGTGGAGGGAGTCGAAAACGCCGACAAGGTCATCGCCATCGACCAAAGCCCCATCGGCCGGACGCCGCGCTCCAATCCCGCGACCTACACCGGGCTTTTCACCGACATAAGGGAGCTGTTCGCCTCGACGAACGACGCGAAAATCCGGGGCTACAAATCGGGGCGCTTCTCCTTCAACATCAAAGGAGGCCGCTGTGAGGCCTGCGAAGGAGACGGCGTGAAATGCATCGAAATGCACTTTCTCCCCGACGTCTACGTCACCTGCGACGTCTGCAAGGGTAAGCGCTACAACCGCGACACGCTGGAGGTACGGTACAAGGGAAAGAACATCTTCGACGTTCTGGATATGACCGTGGACGAGGGTCTGACCTTCTTTGAAAACATTCCGAAGCTGAAAAGGCGGCTCCAGACGCTCGCCGACGTCGGACTCGGCTATATCAAAATCGGGCAGTCCTCCACGACTCTTTCGGGAGGGGAAGCCCAGCGCGTCAAGCTCGCGACCGAGCTCTCCCGGCGCGGCACCGGGCAGACCGTCTACATCCTCGACGAGCCGACAACCGGCCTTCACACCGCCGACGTCGAGCGGCTGATCGCCATTCTCCAGCGGCTCACCGATCAGGGAAATACCGTCATCGTCATCGAACACAATCTCGATCTCATCAAAACCGCCGACTATATCATCGATATGGGCCCGGAGGGAGGAGACGGCGGCGGAACCGTCATCGCCTGCGGCACGCCGGAGCAGGTAGCCGCGACGCCCGGCTCCTATACCGGAGAGTATTTGAAAAAAATCCTCGCCGATAACGCCAAGGGAACCGAAAAGCCGCACCCCGACTGCTGATCGCTTTCCGGAGCTGAAAAATTCCCCAAAAGAGCGAAAAGCCCCGGAAGAACGGAAAAGTTCCCCGAAAGAGTCAAAAAATTTCCCAGAAGGGCTGAAAGGTCCCCCGAAAGAGTCGGAAAGATTGCCGGAAGAATCGAGTAGGGCGGAATAGCTCCGCCCTCTCACACCACCGTACGTGCCGTTCGGCATACGGCGGTTCGGTTCTTC
>CANQQT010000042.1 GCA_947626065.1 uncultured Clostridia bacterium
ATTCCTCACGCTTCTTGATAAAAGAATATCCGCCCAGCGCCGTTTAGTGGAATCCCTCAAGTCATATAAAAGAGGGGCATTATCGAAGCTGTTTCCTAAAAAAGGCGCAAGTATTCCGGAGCGTCGTTTTGCAGGATTTTCTGGTGATTGGAAACAGCGTAAGCTGGGAGATGAAGCAACTGAAATGATTGCAGGCGGCGATGTAGATAAGAGTCTGCTTTGTGAAGAAGGTAACTATCCAGTTATTGCGAACGCCTTAACAGGAGACGGGATTATAGGATACTATAAGGAGCAATATCGTATCAAGGCGCCGGCTGTAACAGTAACGGGACGAGGTGACGTTGGACACGCAAAGGCGAGAAACATTGATTTTACGCCGGTCGTGAGGCTTTTATCAATAAAATCAAATCATAATCCTTTGTTCCTCGAAAATGCTATCAACACTCTGCAAATTGTCATAGAGTCCACTGGTGTGCCTCAATTAACTGTTCCGCAACTCGCAAAATATGAGCTAATGTTTCCTAAAACAGCAGAGGAAGAAATGCAAATTGGCAACTTTTTTGCTTCTCTCGATAACCTTATCACCCTTCATCAGCAAAAGGTTAGTATTACCGAAAAAATCAAAATCGGGTTACTTCAAGGCTTGTTCATATAAAAAGTTGGCTCAATAGCGCTGATTTTAGTTTGGACATTCTTTCTCCAATGCATTCAGCTATGCTGATTTTGGTGGATAGAACTTGCACAGCATTGGAAACTTTTCTCTGAATTTCCATTGGTGGAAGAACGATGCTCATAGATAAAAGATCTTCCGGAGAAACGGCTGTCCTTTCGTACACCGTACCTTGCTGAAATCTCAAAGCACGATTTATAAAGTTCCAGCGCATAACCTGCATTCCAAGAAAATGCGGTTCGACGGATGGACATATTTCAAAAGTAATGTAAATCGGCGAAAATATAGCATCTCCAAAATCATTTACGCATATCACGCCGAATTTTAGATTTGCCGGATTATAGCATAAATCATTCTTATGCGTAACCTTGTATTTCTTTTCTTCGGTCGTCACCAGAAAATCCCGGTCATAGCGATCTGTTTTTTCCGACACTCCATCTTTTGAAAGAGTAGCGTGTACGAAAGTGCCATCTTTTTCGCAATATTCTTTTCTTTCCGAGAGAATTTCAGACAGCTTTATTCGTTTCCATGTTCGACAATTGTCATCGCTGAAAATCCGCTCAATCACCCCTCTTTTATATGACTTGAGGGCTTCAACAAGACGCTGTTGTTTCTTTATGCGTTCATTCAGTAAAGATAAAAAGTGTTCGATCTTTTCTTGCTCCGCTCTTTCTGGCAAATGTAAGTCTACAGTCATGTATTCGTCATAAGAAATATTTAGTAAACCATCCATGCGAACACTTGAGGAAACTAACCTTTTTAATTGTCGGTCAATAAGTGGATTATTCAGTAATTGAGCGATATATGGGGTATAACAATTCTCATCTGAAATCTTAAATGTATGGTAAACATATGGGATTCTTGCTTCGGGAATAGTTAGTTCAAAGCAACACCCAAATTGCCGCAGTTTTGATGCGCCATGATTGTATGCCACTTCACCGCGTTTGAGCAATGTGTATTTTTTTAAACTCTGTCCAGCATTTTCCCTTGAATATTTTTCGGATTGATATATAAATCCTGCGGCTGCCGACAACATCATAACTGGAGCAATTGATTCGGGATCGTTGCGTGTAACTTTTATACATATTTCGCCCAATTTTTTATGGGTATATTCCCCCTCGAAACCCGGAAACCGTAGCTTGGGGACAAGAGCCTTTTGACTATTACTTAAGGACTACAGGAGCGCCAAAATGCCTCCATAATATCTTGGGAGGTGGTCATCATGACTGAAAACACTCAATACAAGACGCTCCTTAATGAATGGCTGAAATCTAAGCAGCCAATGATTACGGCGTCGACCCACGCAAACTTCGTGTTAATCGCGGAGAACCATCTGATCCCGTACTTCGGGAAAAGAAAAATCGGCTCCATAACAGAAGTCGACATTCAGCAGTACATTCTGCACCTTTACAGCGAGGGCAGGATGGACAAGACCGGCGGGCTGACCGTCAAGACTATACGAGATGTTATTCTCGTCCTGCGGCTGTCCATGACATACGGGTACAAGGAAAAAGTCATTCCGCTTCTGAATTGGGATTTGGTGGAGTATCCAAAGGAGGGAGGTGTTCATCGTGTCGTTTCGCTCTCCAAAGAGCAAGAGCAAGAATTGATACAATGTATCTACCTTCATTTAAATCGCAAATCTGCCGGCATCATGGTCGCGCTCCTGACGGGGATACGAATCGGCGAACTGTGCGGATTGCAGATGGGCGACATCTCGCTTTCGGAAAACACAATCACAATCAACCGAACCGTGCAGCGTATCTACGACAAGCGCAAGGGAGAAACCTACATAAACATAGGACCCCCGAAAACGAAAAGTTCAATTCGCACCATTCCGTTTCCGTCTCTGCTCTCGAATATAATACGGAAGTACATATCCGATAACCCCACGCAGTATTTTCTCACGGGCAAGAGCAGACCGACCGAGCCGAGGACATACCGGCAGTATTTTGCCCGGTTCTTGAAACGGTATAACCTTCCAAAGGTGAAATTCCATGAAATACGGCACACTTTTGCAGTCCGAGCAATCGAAATTCCCGACTTTGATATTAAATCTCTGTCGGAAATCCTGGGGCATAAAAATGTGTCGTTTACGCTCAATGTTTATGGCAGCGCCAATTTGCAGCAGAAAATCAAGTGCATGAACCTACTGAATGATTTGCTATAGGCATTATCATATTGTAAAAAATGAAAATCCTTGGTATCGTCACTTTTGCACCGCCGTAAACAAAGAAAAAACCGGATCGAGCCCTCCTCGCGACTCCATCCGGCTTTTTTATGCGTAAATTTCCCGCAATCCCGAAAGGCTATTTACACTCCCTTGACAAAAACCGTCTCCATCGTCTCCCCCGGCAGAAAGAGCGCCCCGCACTCGGTATACCCGAGCTTCCGGTAAAAGAATTGCGCCTGCTCGTTTGCCTGCGTGGAGGTCAGAACCTGCCGATAGCCCGCGTCGGCCATTTCCTTTTCCCAGAATCCGACAAGCGCCCGCCCGTGGCCCTTTCCCCGGAAACCGTCCAGAATATACAGCATATTCATAAAGGGCAGGTTATCCCAAAAGAGCCCGAAGCGCAGCCAGCCGAGGAAGGCCTCCCCCTCATACGCGACGAGGACTCTTTTTCTCGGGAGAATGTTTTTCAGCTCCTCCTCGGAAATATGCCGGTCGTGCGCCTTTAAAACGGCAAAATCCCGGATATCTGCATAACGAATCATTTTTTCCCTCCGTATATATGGTGCGCCTTCAGAGGCGGTTTTCAGGTAAAACCGACCGGCCGAAGGAGGAAAATTTCATCCGCGCGTCCTGCGCGTACCGAGTTTCAAAGGAGCGAAGCTCTTCGTGCCTCCGGCCAATCCCATGGGCCCTCGCTTTGAAAGAGCCTCTCGTTTCCCCTGCTGTCAGAGCGTAGAGGGCGGATGGCCGTAATATTTTTTATAGGCCCTGCTGAACTGAAAGACGTCTGCGTACCCGACCGCAAGGGCGATCTCTTTAACCGGGCGCTTTTCCTCCGCCAGAAGCCGCGCCCTTTTCATGCGGAGATCGGTGATCGCCCGGAAGGGAGAAGCGCCGTATTTCTCCCGGAACAGCTTCCGCAGATATCCCTCGCTGACGTGGCAGTGCCCGGCGACCTCCCGCACGGTAAGAGAGGAATCCCCGGCCTTTCTCCGCATATACCCCAGCGCGTCCTCAAAAAGGCTTCCGGAAACGCCGTACTCGGAAACGCTTGCCGGACGGGGCGAAAAAAGCGCGCAGGAGAGGGTATACAGCTCCCGGAGAATCAGCGGAAGCCCGCCGGCGTTTTTCAGAAGCTGATAGCGCTCCTCCGCGAAGGCCGCCGTCACCGCCGAGAGCTCGGCGGGGCTTCCGTCCCTCAGCGTGTAAAAGTTGAACACGTAGCTTTCAGCGGATTCGAGGCACTCGTTGACGTAGCGAAGCCCCTGCGGTAGGAAAACCGGATGCGCCGGGTCGGCCGTGACACACCCGCCCTCATAGCGGAAACGGATTTTTCCGCGCAGAGTCACGATGAAGCAGGCGGAATAGCGGCGCTCAAATTCCAGTCGCCGCCCGCGCGGGTCGACGGCGAAATAGACGCCGTGATAGCCTGTGATGATCGGGGTCTCCTCCGGCATGACCATGCCCTCCGTTTCCTAACGTTTTCCTTATTATACCACGTCGGAGAGAAAAACGCAAGAGAGAAACGGCGTTTTGTTTCTGCAAAATTCGCCCGCCGTTCCCCTCAATCCCAAAACCGGCGGAAAAAGCGCCTAACGGGGAGAAGAAAATTAAAATTTGGATCGGTTTGGCTAAAAAAAGGAGCGAAACGGTTATTCCGTTTCCGGGGAATCGGTGCTATACTATACCAAAATACGAAACCCGGATTTTCCGGGACAGGAGGAAAAAAGATGAAATTTACAGGAAAAGTGGCCCTTGTGACCGGCGCGGCGGTGGGAATCGGAAGAGCCGTGGCGCTTCAGCTCGCGGAAAACGGAGCGAGCCTCATTCTTGCCGATTTGGATCCTTGTAAGCTGGAGGCGGTGCGCAAGGAGGTCGCGGCGATCTCCCCCGACGTTCTCGCGTTCCCCTGCGACGTCAGCGACGAGGCGCGTGTCAACGAAATTGTCGCTTCGGCCTGCGCGCATTTCGGAAAGATCGACATTCTCGTCAACAACGCGGCGCTCTGGCGGAGCCACTGCCTTTTCAAGGACATTCCGACGGCGGAGTGGAAGCGCTACATCGACGTCAATATCATGGGCGTCGTTTATTTCTCAAGAGCGGTGCTGGGGCAAATGCTGGAGAGAAAATACGGGAGGATTATCAACGTGGCGTCGGTAGCCGGCGTCTACGGAAACGCCACGATGGCCTGCTATTCGGCTACCAAGGGCGCCGTCATCGCCATGAGCCGGGCGCTTGCGAAGGAAACGACGGCAAGCGGCGTGCTGGTGAACTGCGTCTCCCCCGGGTCGGTGAGCTCCTCCGCCAATCCGGACATCGATTTTTATGCGGAAAACCCGCTTCCCTACATCGGCAGAACCGGAACCGACCGGGAAAACGCCAATCTCATCTGCTTTCTGGCGAGCGACGACGCGAGCTACATTTCGGGGCAGAACATTCAGATCGACGGGTGCCGAAAGAAAATCTGACGGCCTCGGGCCGCGCGGCGATTTCACCGCCCGCGGCCCGGTTCTCCTGCGCACCTGCCGCTCCGCAACCGCCGGTTGACAAATTTCAAGCCGATAGGAAAAATTTCAAGCCGACGATTGGTAGACTTTCCAAGCGAAAAATGCTATAATCTTCTCAGCGGTCGGGAAAAGGCCGCCGAAAATTATCTGCGGAAATCAAAGGAGGAAAGAACATGATTCTGGCAGACAAAATCATCGCTTTGAGAAGAAAGAACGGCTGGTCGCAGGAGGAGCTGGCGGAGAAAATGCTGGTGTCGCGGCAGGCGGTCTCCAAATGGGAGGGGGCGCAGACCGTGCCGGATCTTGAGAAGATTTTAGTGCTCAGTCGGCTGTTCGGCGTCACGACGGACTACCTGCTCAAGGACGAGCTTGAGGAGGAGGAGTTCGCCGAGGAGCAGGACCGCTCGCCGCTCAAAAAGGTGTCCCTCTCCCTCGCGAACGAATTTTTGGAGTGGCGCCGCCGGGCGGCGGGGCGGATTGCCGCGGGCGTCTTTCTCTGCGTCGCCGCCGTGATCTTCCTGCTGCTGTTGGGCGCCGCGACGGAGGCCCCGAGGCATCCCCTGCCCGAAGGCTTCGCCGCCGGCATAGGACTTTCGGTTCTGCTGATCCTTGTTGCCGCCGCCGTCGTGATTTTCGTCTCCTGCGGGTTCAAAAACGCGCCCTTCGCCTTCCTCGACAAGGAGCCCTTTGAAGCGGAATACGGCGTAGAGGGCATGGTGAAGGAAAGGCAGAAGGCGTATCGCGGTACCTATGCGAAGACCAATATCGTCGCCGTCGCCCTCTGCGTGCTCTCGCCGATCCCGCTTTTTGCCGGGGCCGCCGCCGAGAATGCGCTTCTCACGGCGGTTCTTCTGGCCGTCACACTGCTCCTTGCCGGGGTCGGCGCTTCCCTTTTCGTCTTCGCGGGGGTGCGCTTCGCGAGTATGCAGAAGCTCTTACAGGAGGGGGATTATGCGCGGCGGAGCCGGAGGAAAAACCGCGTCCGGGAAACGGTGGCTCATATCTATTGGCCCTGCGCCACCGCGCTTTATCTCGGCTGGAGCTTCTTGACGAACGATTGGGAGATCACGTGGGTCGTCTGGCCGGTGGCGGGCGTCCTCTTCGCCGCCGTCCTCTGCCTTTGCAATCTGTTCGCGGACAGGGACGCGGAAAGATAGGAAAACCGGCGCCCTGCCGGGCGATTTCCGTCCCCGCTTTTGCCGGGCGGCAGAAGGGATGAAAATCGCCGATGGCTTTTGAAGCTCCCGTCGCCATCGGAGAGCATGAAAAAATCGCCTAAAAGGCTTTTGAAGCTTCCGCCGCCATCGGAGGCGCGAAATTTTCTTAAAAGGCTTGCCCTGAACGAATTTTTAAAGAGCGCTCGCGTTTGCCGGGCGCTCTTTTTTGGCGCTTTTTTACGTGCTGTTTCAGACGCTCTTTTTCGGTCGTTCTTCCCGGCGCTCCGCTCCTTTGGCCGAACTTTTCCGGCTTCTCTTTCCGAAACTTCCTTTTGCCAAACTTTTTCGAGCGCTTTTTCCGGCGTCCTTTTTCCTACGCTCTTTTTCAGACAGCTTTTTCGGGCGGTTTTTACGAACGCTTTTTATGCGCCTTTTTGTAGCCGCTCCTTTTTCGGCGCTTTTTCGGCTTTTCTTCGGTACTTTTTCCCGGCGCGACCCATCTGTGCCGCGCATATTTTCCGCTTAAGACGGATATCTTGCAAAAAATCGGCAAACGCCAAATTTATTCCGCACTTTCGCTTGCAATTTGACGGGAAATGTTATATAATGAAAGGGAACCAATCCGTCAAAAGCGGCTATTCATTATAAAAAAGGAGAGAAAAGTCATGAACAGAGTCTGCGAATTTTTGAAAAAAGCAGAAACCTACTATCTGGCTACCGTGGAGGGGGATCAGCCGCGCGTGCGCCCCTTCGGGACGGTGAATCTGTTTGAGGGAAAGCTCTATATTCAGACCGGGAAGAAAAAGCCCGTCAGCCGTCAGATCGCCGCCAATCCGAAGGTGGAAATCTGCGCGTTTGCCGGCGGCGAATGGATACGCATCGCCTGCGAGCTGGTCGAGGACGACCGGGTCGAGGCAAAAAAAGCCATGCTGGACGCCTACCCGAATCTGCGCGCCATGTACGACGAAAACGACGGAAACACGCAGGTGTTCTATATGAAAAACGCCACGGCGACGGTAAGCTCCTTTACAAAGGAGCCGGTGGTGATTCGATTCTGAGCAAATCGGTTTATTAAATCCTTCTTATCAGGAGCCGCCATGACAAAATCCATCGTATATATTGACAGTGAAATTGAAAAGGACAGTAAAAAAATCTGGGATCTTGGGGCGATAAAAAGCGACCGTTCCTCTTTTCACAGCCCTTCCCTACGGGATTTCTATGCCTTCATCTCCGATGCCGATTTTATCTGCGGCCACAACGTCGTCCATCACGATCTCGCCCTTCTGACCCCGCATTTTGAAAAACCGCTCCGCGGGGAACCGATTGACACCCTCTATCTCTCCCCGCTCCTTTTCCCCTGCCGACCGTATCATAAGCTTGTCAAGGACGACAAATTGCAGGTCGACCAGCTCAACAATCCCCTGAACGACTCCGAAAAAGCCATGCTTCTTCTTGCGGATGAAGTGAACGCCTTTCAGGCTCTTTCCATAAAGAAAAAACAGATCTATTGTTCCCTTTTATACCGTCAAGTCGAATTCAAGGGCTTTTTCGATTATGTGGGATTCGTTCCCTACGGTTCTTACGTACCGCGGCTGATCCGGGAAGAATATGCGGGGAAAATCTGCGCCAACGCCAACGTGGAGCTGATGGTCCGGCGCTGTCCTGTCGAGCTTGCCTACGCGCTCGCCTTGATCGGGGCGGCCGACTATCACTCGGTTACGCCGCGCTGGCTGGTGATGAACTACCCGAACATCGAAAACGCGGTCAAATACCTTTGCGGCACCCCCTGCAAAAACGGGTGCGCGTATTGCCGCGACCGGATGGATATTCACAAAAAGCTCAAGCAGTTTTTCGGCTACGATCGCTTCCGCACCTATGCGGGGGAGCCGCTGCAGGAAAGAGCTACACAGGCGGCGGTGGACGGGAAATCCCTGCTCGCGGTTTTCCCGACGGGAGGAGGAAAATCGATCACCTTTCAGCTCCCCGCCCTGATGGCGGGAGAATGCGCTCACGGGCTTACGGTCGTGATTTCTCCTCTTCAATCGCTGATGAAGGACCAGGTGGACAACCTGAGCGAAAAGGGACTGGCGGACGCGGTCACCGTGAACGGCCTACTCAGTCCGATTGAACGCGCCGAGGCGCTGGAACGCGTCGAAAACGGCCTCGCCACGCTTTTATACATATCCCCCGAACAGCTCCGCTCCCGCACGATTGAACGGTTGCTCCTCTCGCGCAACGTGGTTCGGTTTGTGATCGACGAGGCGCACTGCTTTTCGGCGTGGGGGTAGGATTTCCGCGTGGATTATCTCTATATCGGCGACTTCATCCGGGAGTATCAGAAGAAAAAGCAGTTAAAGAATCCGATTCCGGTCTCCTGCTTCACCGCCACGGCAAAGCAAAAGGTCATTACCGATATCTGCGATTATTTCCGGGAAAGACTGGGGCTGTCCCTTGAGCTTTTCACGTCGACGGCCGATCGCGAAAATCTGCGCTATACCGTGCTTTTCAAGGAAACGGAGGAGGAAAAATACAACGCGCTTCGTTCCCTGATCGAAGAAAAGGATTGTCCGACCATCGTATACGTTTCCCGCACAAGACGCACGGTGGATCTTGCCAGAAAACTGACAAGCGACGGCTTCCCCGCCAAGCCCTTCAACGGGAAGATGGATCCGAGCGAGAAAATCGAAAATCAGGAGGCGTTTATCAGCAACCGGATTAAAATCATCGTGGCGACCTCCGCCTTCGGCATGGGCGTTGACAAAAAAGACGTCCGACTGGTTATTCACTACGATATCTCCGATTCGCTTGAAAATTACGTGCAGGAAGCGGGCCGCGCCGGACGGGATCCGAGCCTGCTCGCCGAGTGCTACGTTCTCTTCAACGACAACGATCTGGACAAGCATTTCATGCTTTTAAATCAGACGAAGCTCAGCATCAGCGAGATTCAGCAGGTATGGAAGGCGCTGAAGGACATGACCCGGGAAAAGCCGTGGGTTTGCTGTTCCGCTCTTGAGATTGCAAGACAGGCCGGATGGGACGATTCGGTAAAAGAAATTGAAACGCGCGTAAAGACGGCGGTGGCCGCGCTTGAGAACGCGGGATACGTGAAACGCGGTCAAAATGTCCCGCACGTATACGCCACAAGCATTCTTGCAAAGGATATGACGGAGGCGTCCCTCAAAATCAACCGCTCGCCGGTCTTTAACGAAAAGCAGAAGGAAACCGCCAAGCGAATCATCAAATCCCTGATATCCTCAAGAAGCATTGCCGACGCCGGAAACGACGATGCGGAATCGCGGGTCGATTATCTCGCGGACCGGCTCGGTCTGTCGAAAGAAGAGGTGGTCGACTCCATCAACCTGATGCGCAAAGAAGGACTTCTGGCCGACAGCATGGATATGTCGGCGTATATTCTGAAATCGGACACCGAAAACCGTTCCGCCAAGATTCTGAACCGGTTTGAAAAGCTGGAGGAATTTCTCCTCACCCGACTGGAGGAGCAGGGAGCCAATTATTCTCTTAAGGAATGGAACGAGGCGGCCCTTGAGGCGGGAATTGCCGGCTCCTCCGTCAAGAATATCCGCACCCTGCTCTATTATCTGACGATCAAGGGCTATATCTCCATGGGAAGTCGGGAGCTCCCCGCGGAGGACGATTCCTCCGAGCAGACGCCTCACGCGCTGATTGTACCGACGATGGAAATGCCGAAGCTGCTGGATAAATTCCGCCGCCGAATGGATATTTGCCGCTTCCTTGTCTCCTATTTCTATGAAACCGCGCAGGAAACGGCGTCCGGAGAAGAGGAGGCGACGGCTCGACCGGAAGCGGAAAAAGGGGAGGCGCCGGTTCAGTTCTCCCTCGTCGGTCTCTTCAAGAAATATACCGAAGCTCCCCAGATGGATTTCGGAAAGGTCAAGACAACGCTTACCGACGTAGAGGACGCCTTGCTTTACCTGTCCAAAATCGGTTCCATGAAGCTGGAGGGAGGCTTTTTGGTTCTCTATAACGGCATGGAGGTCAAGCGCCTGATCCTCGACAACAAAATCCGTTATAAGGCGGAGGACTACCGCTCCCTCAGCGAATACTACAAGCAAAAAATTCAGCAGATCCACATCGTCGGCGAGTACGCAAACCTGATGGTCAGGGATTACGACGCCGCCCTGCGGTTTGTCCACGACTACTTTGCGATGGATTTCAAACAGTTCATCGCCAAGTATTTCAAAGGAGAACGCGCGAAGGAAATCAATCGGAACATTACCCCCGAAAAATATCATCAGCTCTTCGGAGAGCTATCCGACCGTCAGGCGGAAATCATAAACAACGCCGATTCCCGCTATATCGTCGTGGCCGCAGGGCCGGGAAGCGGAAAGACGCGGGTGCTTGTGCATAAGCTCGCGTCGCTGCTGCTCCTTGAGGACGTCAAGCATGAACAGCTTCTGACGCTGACCTTTTCCCGCGCCGCGGCCACCGAATTCAAGAAGCGGCTCATCGTCCTGATCGGCAACGCGGCGAATTTCGTTGAAATCAAAACATTTCATTCCTACTGCTTTGACCTTCTCGGAAAAATTGGGAATCTCGAGGGCGCGGAAAACGTGGTGCGCGACGCCGCGCAGAGGATTGCAAACGACGAGGTGGAGCACGGAAGAATTACAAAAAGCGTTCTCGTCATTGACGAAGCGCAGGACATGGACGAAAACGAATTTGCCCTGATCCGCGCGCTGATGCAAAGCAACGACGAGATGCGTGTGATCGCCGTAGGGGACGACGATCAGAACATCTATGAATTCCGGGGCTCG
The DNA here is from genome assembly GCA_947626065.1 of uncultured Clostridia bacterium. Classification (GTDB taxonomy): domain Bacteria; phylum Bacillota; class Clostridia; order Oscillospirales; family CAG-272; genus Colimorpha_A. The sequence goes on from CANQQT010000042.1 coordinate 11,304, forward strand.
GATTCTTCCCATATGCAATGCCTGATTGACGAATACGGGGCGGCGCGGTATGAGCTTATCGAAAATTATCGCAGCAAAGCCAATATCGTGGCGCTCGCCAATCGCTTCGCCGAAAGCATCACGCATCGGATGAAACGGCATCCCACCGAGGCGATGCGAAAAGAAAACGGTACGGTGCAAATCGTAAGGCACACCTCCGAAAACATGGAGGCCGCCGTCGTCCGACAGATCGCAGAGCTTTACCGCGGAGGAAAGGCCGCCGTGCTGACAGGAACAAACGACGAGGCCCTGCGTGTGCTCGGTCTCCTCATGAAAAACGGCATCCGCGCAAAGCTGATTCAATCCATCGAAGGATCGAAGCTTTACAATCTGGCCGAGGTGCGGTTTTTCCTGCGTTACATCGACAAACGCCTGAGCACCCCGAAGATTGGAGACGATTTGTGGAATCAGGCGAAGAAGGAGCTGGCGCGCGTCTATTCCGACAGCCTCTGCCTCGAAAACATTCAGAATATGATTGCGGAATTTGAAAAGGTCAACACATACGCCAAACACCGGACGGATCTTGAGGAATTCATTAAAGATTCGCAGTTTGAGGATTTTTATCACGACGATCTTGAAACCGTGTCGGTTTCCACGATTCACAAATCCAAGGGCCGGGAATTTGACAGCGTGTGGCTTCTTCTGAATCACACCGTCCTGCGTAACGACGCCGAACGGAGAACGCTCTACGTCGGAATGACAAGGGCGAAGGATAACCTCTATATTCACTGCAACAACGGCCTATTTGACTCCTATAAGCTCCCAAACGTCGACTATACCGTCGACAAAGAGACCTATCCGGAGCCGAAGGAAATCACGCTGCAGCTGACGTACGAGGACGTTTTCCTCGACTTCTTCAAGGATAAAAAAGAGAGCATTATCAAGCTGCACAGCGGAATGCCCCTCACGTTAAAAGGATGGTTTTTATACGCGGATCCCGCCGGATACCCCGTGGCCAAGCTCTCCAAGAAATGTATGGCGAAGGATATTGAGCCGCAGTTGAAAAAAGGATACCGTCCCTGCGGAGGGAAAGTCCGGTTCGTCGTTGCATGGAAGGGCGAAAACGACAAAGAAGAAACCGCCGTTTTGCTGCCGGATTTGTATTTTGAGAAGGATTGATAAAAGACTTCTCAACGAAACCGCCGGAGCCGTCGGCCGGCGTAAAAGAGAAAAAACATCCCACGAAAGGACCCCTCTATGACAGACCCCATCAGAACCCTCGCGGCCTACATCCGCGAATCGGAAAACATCGTATTTTTCGGCGGAGCCGGCGTCTCCACCGAGAGCGGCGTGCCGGATTTCCGGAGCAAGGACGGGCTTTACAACTCCCCGAGCGTCGGATTTGAGAACTATACGCCGGAATACCTCCTCAGCCACGACTGCCTCGTCAGTCATCCCGACGTATTTTTCGAGTTCTACCGCCAGAAGCTGGACGCCCGCGCGGCAAAGCCGAACGCCGCGCACCTCTTTCTTGCCGAGCTTGAACGAAAAGGAAAGCTGAAAGCGATCGTCACGCAGAACATTGACGGCCTGCATCAGCGTGCGGGGAGCAAAAACGTGTTTGAAATTCACGGGACGACGGCGCGGAACTACTGCTCAAAATGCGGGAAGGCCTATCCCGCCGACTACCTTTTCACGTCGTCCGAAAGCGTTCCCCACTGCTCCTGCGGAGGTGTTCTGCGCTGTGACGTGACGCTCTACGGGGAACAGCTTCCGGAGGAAGCGGTAGAGGGTGCGATCCACGCGATTCGCGAGGCGGATATGCTGATCATCGGCGGCACCTCGCTCACCGTCTATCCCGCGGCGTCCTTCGTGCGGTATTTTCGCGGGAACCACCTCGCCCTCATCAATCGCGACCCGCTGGGCCTTCCTCTGAGGCAGAACCGCGATATCGAGATCAACGAATCGATAGGAAAGGTCTTTTCAACCGTCAGGGACTGTCTGTAAAACCGAAAATGCCCCTCCTCCCGCCCGACCCGTATGCGGCTCCCCGGAGAAGGGGCAAATTTGTAAATAAAGTGTAAATTAAAGCAAAATTCCCTTGACCTTCCACGAACTTGAATGTTTATAATAAAGCCGTACCCGCCGGGCGGCGGCTCTCACACGTTCCGCACAGGAGGCTTACGATGAAAATTTCTCAGGTAGAAAAGCGTACAGGGCTTCGTGCCACGGCCATCCGGTATTACGAAAGTATGGGAATTCTGCGACCGACGCGCCTGCCCAACGGTTACCGGAACTACACGGAGGAGACGGTAGAGACGCTCTGCCGCATCCGGCAAATGCGGGAGTTGGGGATTCCGCTGGCCGACGTCCGGCTCTGGCTGGACGGCGTGGTGCCGTGGGAAGATCTGATTGCCAAGCGGCTGAACGCCCTTGACAGCGACAGCGAAAAAAACCGGGAGCGCAAACTGGCCTGCCGGGCGCTTCTGCGGGGAGAGAATCCCGACGCGCTTCTGCGCCGCGAGGCGCCGTTTTATGAGGAGTCGCCCCGTGCTCCCCTGCCCGCCGAGCCTCGCCTCATGGGAATCGACCTCGGAACCACTTCGATTGCGGTACAGATTCTCGCGGCGGAGACCGGCGAGTGTATCCACACCTACAGCGTCGATCACCGGGCCGCCGAAAACTACCCCGCCCTGCCGGGCGCTTACGCCGAGAATGCCGAACGGCTGATCTCCCCGGTGCTGGCGCTTGTGGATTCCGCCATCAAAACCTATCCGGGCATTGCGGCCATCGGAATTACCGGGCAGATGCACGGAATTGTCTGCACCGACGGGAAGGGGGAGCCGCTGTCCCCGCTGTTTACGTGGCAGAATAGCTTCGGCCTCTGCCGACCCGACGGGGATTCTACGATCTGCGAGGAGATTGCCGCCCGAACCGGGGAACAAATTCCCACCGGCTACGGTCTCGTCACCCTCTACGCCCTTCGGCGCATGGGCCTGCTTCCGGATGGAACGGAAAAGGCCATGACGATTCCGGATCTGTTGGCCTCCCGACTCACGGGAACAGAGCCGAAAATGCATCCCACAAACGCGGCATCGCTGGGCGGGTATGATCTTGCGGGCGGCAAATTCCGCGAGGCGGTGCTGGAGAGACTCGGAATCCCGCCGTCGTTTTTGCCGCCGGTCATGGGGGACTATGCTTTGGCGGGCAGTTATGCCGCCGGGGGACGGGAGATTCCCGTTGCCGTCGCCATCGGAGACAATCAGGCAAGCGTCTTCGGATCGGCGGCGGAGGAGTCGCTGGTGCTGTTGAACGTCGGCACCGGCAGTCAGATCAGCATGATCTGTAATTCCTTCCGCCCATGCCCCGATTTGCGCCCCTATTTCGACGGGAAATGGCTGCTGACCGGCGCCGCCCTCTGCGGAGGACGAGCCTACGCCGCCCTGAAAGAGTTTCTCCGCTCGGCGCTGTCCTGTCTCGGTTACGAAACCAACGATTCAAGAATCTTCTCCTATCTGAACCGGGAAGCCGCGGAAAATATCGACGGAGCCCTCCATGTGGACACCCGCTTTTGCGGGACGCGTAGCAATCCCACTCTGCGGGGAAGCATCACGGGACTCGGCATCGATAACTTTACACCGGGAGCTTTCGCGGCGGGAATTCTACGGGGAATCGTGGAGGAGCTGTACCGGCTCTACCGGAGCTGGGACGCGTCCGGACAGCCGCTGTATCTTGCGGCGGCGGGCAACGCCGTGCGCAGAAATCCCGCGCTGCGCGTTCTCTGCGCCGAGGCCTTCGGCCAAGCGCCGAAAATTCCTCTGCATACCGAAGAGGCGGCCTTCGGCGCGGCGCTGTACAGCGGAATTTCCGCCGGATGCATCACCCGTGAACAGGCAAAAGCCTGTATTCATTACCGAAACGAGGAATAAAAGATGGGCTTTTCCATTTGCTTTTCCGCCGGGGGAGGCCGCGCGACCCTTTTCCAAAACGGGCGCACCGCCTGCGAAATTCTCTCGGACGCCTCCCGGACAACGGTGCGGCTGTGGACGGACTTTTCCGACAAGCCGTTGACCCTCGCCTCCCTCTCCGTCCCGGGGGAGCCGGTGCGACTACTGCTCTACTCCTGCCGCATCGAGCTTTATCTGCACGGAGAGCTGGCCGACGAGGAATGGCCCTGCGGCAACTATCTGCTCACCGAGCAAAGCCGATTCGAGGGCGATTTTGCACCGGAGCTTTGCCCACTGTCGGATCCCGAGCCGACCCGACTGCCCGACGTAATCCGCGCCGGGCTTTCCCCCGAGGAGCTGCGCCTGCCGGGGGTGAATATCGGGGACTGTATGCCTTATGCCGAGGAGAACGATCCGACCGGTCGGTATCATTTGTTTTATCTTTACGACCGGCATCATCACGCCTCCAAGTGGAGACTCGGCGCCCATCAGTGGGCCCATGCCTCAACAGCGGATTTCAAAACGTGGGACGCGCACCCCATGGCGGTGGAAATCACCGAAGGATGGGAGGGCTCGATCTGCACCGGGTCGGTCTGCCGGGCGGGGGATCGGTGGTACGCGTGGTATGCCGTGCGGATGGCCGACCGGTCGCCGGCGCGCATCACCTACGCGGTGTCGGAGGACTGCATACACTTCCGGAAATGCGGAAGCTACTTTTCAATGCCGGAAGGATACGAGCCCACCTCCGCGCGGGATCCCATGGTGTTCCGTCTCGACGGGGTATACCATATGTTTGTGACCACAAGCCGTTGCTCCGACGGAAGTGGATGCCTTGCGCACCTTGTCAACGGAAAAATGGCCGTCGACGGGTGGCGGGACGCCGGAGTCGTGCTGGCATGGGCGGAGCTCTGTACCCCGGAGGATCCCGCCCGCCTGCGACAGCCGGAATGCCCCGATTATTTCCGCATGGGGGACTATTGGTATCTGGTATTCAGCATCGGAGGAAAGGCCCGCTACGGGTATGCGAAGGAGCCCTTCGGCCCCTGGACCTTCCCGGCGGAAAACGGGATTCCCTGCGGATCGGTGCCGAAATCGGCGGTGCTCCCCGGGACGGGACGCCGCATCTTTGTGGGATTTGAAGGGGAAGGCGGATACGGAGGCCGCCTGCGCGCCGCCGAGGCCTTCGGAAATCCCGACGGAACCCTGCGGTTTGCCCCGCCGATATAACCGCCCGCGAAAAAAGAACCGTAAAAAAAGCTCCCCGACCCGGAAAACCCGGGCCGGGGAAAAATTATCCTTGGCTGTTGTAATGGACGGTGACGGTTTCGGGAATCCCAAAATACTCGGTCGGGGTCCCCGTCAGGCCTGAATCGGTCAACAGCTTTGTCCACTGCGTCTCGGATCCTCCGTAGTAAATATCGGTCAAGGATGAGCAGCCAGAAAAAGCCTGAAAGCCTATTTTCGTCTCACTGTTCGGGATCGTGATACTGGTAAGACCCGTGCAGCCCTCGAAAGCAGACCAGCCAATATACGTCACGCTGTCCGGTATCGTGATACTGATAAGCCATGTGCAATTCCAAAAGGCATCGTTACCAATATTCGTCACACTGCCATCGTTTGGAATTACACTGGTTTTACACACAGCAATCAATTCTTTTCTTTCCGTATCAATCAGACAGTTCCCTACGCTGTGAAAGACGGAGTTCCCGGCGGCTACCGTAATGCCGGTAAGCTCTGTACAGCCGGCGAAGACGCCGTGACCGATGTACGTTACGCTTTCCGGAATCGTGAAGCTTGTAAGACCCGTGCAGCCCGCGAAGGCAGATCTACCAATCACTGTCACACTGTCCGGAATCGTGATGCTTGTTAGCCCGACGCATCCAAAGAAGGCTCTCTCTTCAATCAAGACGACACTATCCGGGATCGTGATACTCTTGAGCTCGGCGCAGTCATAGAAGGCATGGAAGCCAATGGACGTCACCGGCATTCCCTCATGTGTGGCCGGAACCTTGATATCGGTATCGGTGCATTCCCCGCGATAAACGACATACCCATATTCCCCTTTGTTAAGCTTGTACTCCAAGCCCTTGCTACCGGTGACCTCTTCCGGTTCAGTCGTTCCGGTCGGTTCAGTCGTTCCTGCCGGTTTGGTCGTTTCTTCCGGTTTGGTCGTCTCCGCCGGTTTGGTGGTTCCCGCCGGTTCGGTCGTTTCCGCCGGTTCGGTGGTGTCCGCAGGTTCGGTGGTGCCCGTCGGTTCGGTGGTTCCCGCCGGTTCGGTCGGTTTCACCGGGTCGGTCGTCGCCGCCGATTCGGCGGTTCCGGCTGCGCTCTGCGCGGCGGAGGTATCGGCGGGATTGTTTCCCTTCCCTCCGCACGACGCAAGAACCGCCGCCATGGTCATGGCTAAAAGGATTGAGATGAGCTTCTTCATTGTCTTCCTCCTGTTTTGACTGGTATTTTTGAGCTTACACCCTATAAACGAATCGGAAGCCGTTTCGGTTTTACGATTTTGAAAAAATTTTTAAAAAGCTAGAAAGCCACGGGTAACAAAAATAATATACATATTATATCAGACTGAAGACAAAGCGGTTTAGAGCTCAAACGCCCAAAGCCGCTTTGTTGCATTAAGTAAGAAGAATTGCATA
>CANQQT010000043.1 GCA_947626065.1 uncultured Clostridia bacterium
GAGTCGCTCTTGGGTTCGTCGACAACTACGCCCCTTCTGGACTTCCACCACAGACCGACGACATGCCCGTCATACAAGAAAACCGGCAAAGCAACTGCTCTGCCGATTCTTGGCTGGGATGGCGCGACTCGAACGCGCGACTGCAAGAGTCAAAGTCTTGTGCCTTAACCGACTTGGCGACATCCCAATATTCTGCGGGGATTTTCTCCCCGCAGTTTTTCTATTATATCACGCTTTTGCGATTCTGTCAACCGTTTTTTCCTTTTTCCTTCGGGCTACTCGCCGTTTTGACAATCTTGAAGAGCATAATCGCCGATACGAGGTCGGCCACGGCTTCCACGATCATGGCGATTCCCGTGAGTCTCCATCCCGTGACGACGATTCCCTCCGGGAAGAGAATCACGACGATTCCGAGGAGAATGGCCAGAATTCCGCTCAGCAGGCTGATTTTCGACACGGGGAGTCCGACTTTTTTATCCTGAATGTAGTTCTGAATTTTATAGATTCCCGATACGATGAGGATGACACCGTAGATGACGGCCATCACGGTGATGATTCCCATGATCAGCCCCGGGAAGAAGGCCAGAAAGATTCCCGCGCAGAGGGAGACAACGGCGACGATCAGCGACAGGACGTTCTCCTCTCCCTTCTTTTTCTCGACGAAATACCGCACGAGATAGACGATTCCCGCGATAAGGAGAACCGCTCCGAAGAGGACGATGACCGTTTTTGTGAAGCTCTCCGGCTTTGTGAACAGGAACACGCCTACCGCGACTTCAAAGAGGAACAACAGGAGGATTGGGAAGCTTGCCTTGAGAAATTTCATAGTAAAACCGCCTTTCTTGCGCCTTTGCGCGCTTGATTCGGCATCGGCTTCCTTGCGATCGGGCCTTTTGGGGCTCCGGGGGTGTTTTCCGGGGCCTCGGGGAGCTTCCACGGGGGTTTCTGCGGGTTCTTCCGTGTAGGTTCTTCCGGGCTGGCCGTTTTCCTGTGGGGAAAGCGCCGATTTTTGGAAATTTTTTCGCAAGGGATCGCCTTTTGCCGTACAGGTTTATTATATCATATCCTTTACAAAAAAGCAAGGATTTTTTTCGTTGGGCGGGGGTGAAAAAAGTGGCGCGGTGGGCACGTTTTGGTGGTGAGGCGAGGCCGGGCGGTGTGGCGGGGTGAAAAAAGCGGCGCGAGGCCGAAGCGGGGGCATTCAGCCCGGGGGTCGTGTGGGTGCGGGCCGGGCGGTGGGCGTTGTGGGGACAGCAGGAAAAGTGGGCGCGGTACGGTTGGGGGCGGTACGGGACAGCGGGGGAAAAATGGCGTGCGGGTGTGGCTCGGTTGGTAGCGCGGGAGCGCGGCGTAGTTTTTGTGAGGGCGGGACGAAAGATGCGCGGGGCGCGGTTGGGGTGGGGCTGTTGGGGCGCGACCCAGTGCGGGGAACGGAACGGCGGAAAAATTTTCCGTTGCGGTTTTTGGCTTTTTGTTGTGTCGGGGCGCCGGGCCGGTCGGGGTTGGTTTTGGAGGCGTGCGGGCGGCAGAAACGTGGGGTGGCACGGTTGGGTGACGGCGGGGCGGCGGCGATGCCACGGCTAGGAACAATGGCTAAAATTTGCGGGTGGCGGGGTGAAAGAAAAGGCGTGTGGCCGTGTGGGTTCGGGTGCGGGCACGGTGGGAAAAGCGGGCGGGGCGTATGCGGCGCGGGCGGTTTGGATTTTTTTGCAAAAGTCCCGAAAAGGGCTTGCAAAATGTTTTTTACTGTGGTAAAATATACTGTGGAACAGAGCAAAATTCTCCCGCTTGGCTTTCGCCTTCCCGCGGACTCGAAAGGACTGTTTTTCATGATTACCACCGACGTTGTGATTGTCGGCGCCGGCCCCGCCGGTATTTTTACGGCTCTTGAAATGCTGAAAAAGGGCTCGAAGCAAAAGATTCTCCTTCTCGACAAGGGCGCTGCTCTCGAAAATCGCCGCTGTCCCAAATCCCAGACGAAGCAATGCGTCAACTGCCGTCCCTTCTGCCACATCACCACCGGCTTCTCCGGCGCCGGCGCTTTCTCCGACGGCAAGCTCTCCCTCAGCTGCGAGGTTGGCGGCGACCTTCCCCAGCTCATCGGCGAGGAGCTCGCTCAGCAGACCATCGACTACACCGACGGCATCTACCTTGAATTCGGCGCCGACGAGAAAATCGAGGGCCTTGAGAACACCGACGAGGTGAAGGAAATCCGCAAGCGTGCGATTCAGGCCGGTCTTAAGCTCGTCGACTGTCCCATCCGCCACATGGGGACGGAGCGCGCCCACGGCATCTATCTTTCGATTGAGAATTATCTCCGCGACCACGGCGTTGAGCTTCTTTTCCACTGCGAATGCACCAACTTAATTCTTGAGGACAGCGTTTGCCGTGGGGTCACCGTCACTCAGGATGGCCGCGATTTTGAGATCCGCGCCTCCCGCACGATTGTTGCGACGGGCCGCCGCGGCGCCGACTGGCTTGAGCGCATCTGCTCCGAGCACGGGATTGCCCATCAGCCCGGCACCGTTGACATCGGCGTTCGCGTCGAGGTTCGGAATGAGGTCATGGAGACGGTCAACCGCGTTCTCTACGAATCGAAGCTCATCGGCTATCCGAAGCCCTTCAAGAACAAGGTTCGCACCTTCTGTCAGAATCCCGGCGGCTTTGTGAGTCAGGAAAATTACGACGCCGGGCTCGCCGTTGTGAACGGTCACTCCTACAAGGAGCTGAAATCCGACAACACCAATGTTGCGATTCTCTGCTCCCACAACTTCAACTCCCCCTTCAATCAGCCGATCGAATACGCGAAAAAGGTGGGGGAGCTTACGAATATGCTCGGCGCCGGGCACATTCTCGTCCAGCGCTTCGGCGACATTCTCGACGGCAAGCGGACTTGGCAGAAGGAGCTTTCCCAATCGAATCTCCGTCCGACTCTCCCCGATGCGGTCGCCGGGGACATCACCGCCGCTCTTCCCTACCGCGCGATGATAAACATCATCAATTTCATTCACGCCGTTGACCACGTGGTTCCCGGCTTTGCCTCGATGGAGACTCTTCTCTACTCTCCCGAGCTGAAATTTTACAGCAACCGTGTGAAGATGGACGAGAATCTCAACACCTCGATTCGCGGTCTTCACTGTCTCGGCGATTCCAGCGGCTGGACGCGCGGTCTCATGATGGCCTCCGTAATGGGGGTTCTGATGGGCCGCCGCATCGTCAGCGAAGAGCTCTCTCAGGTTTGACCGGCCGGCGGCCGTCCGGCCAGCGGCCGGGGGCATACAAGAATTTGTGCGGAAGTGAAAGCTCGCGGACAGTGGCGGCGGGGGCGCACTGAGTTTGTGCGGAAGTGGAAGCTTGCGGACAGTGGCGGCGCCGGGGCGCACTGAGTTTGTGCGAAAATAAAATTTTCGGGCGAGGGCGTTTCTAACGGCAATACGGGGCAAAATCCTGACAAAAAGAAAACCGCGACGGGGGAAAATTTCCGTTGCGGTTTTTGGTTTTTTGTTGTGTCGGGGTACGGGCGTCGCCGGGCCTGTGCGTTCTGATAAAGTCAGTTTTCCGTTCCCGTTGCCAGTTCTTCTCCGAACAAGTCAAACAAACTCATTTGCCCGGATTCTTTCATTTTGCTTTCATATTTTTCGCGTACTTCCTTCATAAATTCTTCCGCCGCATCCGGGTGATTCTTTAAAAACCATTCCACATGATTTCGGATATATTCTTCACGAATCCCTGCATCGTTTAAGTCGTTCGGCACACGTTTCATTCTTTCATCAATACTATCAAAGCCCGTAAACTTTTCTTCCAGCCGTTCCTTTGTCATTTCAATGTATTCCGGGTTAATATCAATTCCTATGCCTCTTCTATCGGTCTGTTGGCATACCCTCAGCGCTGTGCCGCTCCCCACAAAAGGGTCAAGCACAAGGTCTCCGGGATCCGACGAGGCTAAAATCATTCTCTCAAAAATCCCCTCCGGCTTTTGGGTCGGGTGCCTCTTGCGGTTTTTATTGCAATAGTGCATATGCGAAAACTCCCACACGTTTCCGGGGTTCGCTCCACGCATATTATTTACCGACCGATAAAATTTTTGCGGAACTCTTACGTTATCCAAATGAAAGACAAAATTTTTAGGGCTTTTTGTAAACATCAGGATATCGTCATGCCGGGGTGAAAACCCTTTGGTTTTCCCTATTCCCTGCGTATAAAACCACGTTATCCATGAATTAAACGACATATTCAGCTCTTGTTCCAATATGTTGAAAATATAGGAAATGTACCGCATTCCCATAAACACATAGATCGTTCCGTCGTCGGTTAATATTCTCTTCGCCTCCGTCAGCCATTTCCGGGAAAAGTCAAGATAACTTTCAAATTCCAATTTGTCCTGATTATTCCCATAGTCTTTATTCAGATTATATGGCGGGTCGGCCACAATTAACCGCGCGCTTTGATCCGGCAGCTTTTTCATTTCTTCAATGGCGTCTCCGCAAATTGCTCTCAGCTCTTTATCCATTGACTTTTCATAGCCTCCCGGTAAAAATCTTCAATCGTCCTCCGTGAACTGTGCAAATACTTTTGATCAAGAAGTTGGCACATCTCCCATGTGGTTCTATATTGATACGTTACATAGTGAATATCCTTAATCTGAATCTGTCCCGTTCCAAGCGCGGGATTATAGTGAATATCCGCGTCGCTGATAAACTTCAAATCATAGGCATTATAATCGACGACCTCCATAACACCGTCAACCAGCCCTGTATCTTTATTTCTTTCCGAATAGACCTTGTGCTTGATCGAAAGAATAATAAACATAAAATCAGGGTCTTTCACATAGGCGGTTCTGATTCTTGAAAAAGAAGTGATATTCGGGCCTTTCCCGCTGTCCGGAATATCGTTCGCGGTTGCCTTGACGTCAACATTCCCGGTCAGCACCGAATGGCCTTTTCTGAATTGCAGGATAATATCCGCCATTCCAAGCCTTTCTTGCGCTTCCACGTTAATAAGATGATATCCGTTGTTCACATCCTCTTGGATTCCCGCGAACACTTCCCCTGCCCACGCTTCAATCATAGGCCCCGCAATCTTATTGATGTTCTCAAGAGGTAAACCCATACGCAAATTTGTGTTAATAACGATCTTATTATCATGAACCGCTTTTCTTGCGTCAAGAATCGCTATCATTTGCTGAATCACAAAAGCCGAATCCTCACGGTATGTAGGGGATTCCTGCGGAATTTTGAAAACAAAATCTTCGTACCTCATAGCTGCCATCCTTTCACTCATTTTACGTCATGGGCGCCCCACTGAGCCGGCGTTTGCCTTTTCCACTCGGGCGCCCGGGGGCACAGGGGGTGTGCGAAAGCGAAAACCTGCGGACAGTGGCGGCTCGTCGGGCCTTTTTGTTTGTGAGCGAAAATTTGCGGGCGGGCGCGTTCCGGGTCTGCGTACCCGTTTTTTCCGTTTATTGAAACGAGCCTTCGGCGGGTTTGCTTTGTGTCCGGGCCGGGCGGTGCGGCGTTTTCCCGCGCGAAATCAGTTCCCGAGGTAGCGGCAGGCGGCGATGGCGGCTGTGGCTCCGTCCGCGATGGCTGTTGCGATCTGTCTTACCTTTTTCGTTCTTCCGTCTCCCGCGACGAAGACTCCCGGAACGGGGGTGACGCAGCTTTCATCCGCCGGGATATATCCCTGTTCGTCGAGCTTCAGGATTCCCTCCGCCGCTCCATTATCGGGGCTCAATCCGATGGCTACGAACATTCCCTCGACCTTTTTCTCCTCGACCCTTCCCTCTTTGGTATTCTCCAGCACGATTCCCGTCAGCTCTTCCTCTCCCCTCAGCTCCTTGACGACGCTATTGAAGGTGACGTCGACGTTTTCCTTCTTTTTGAGGATTTCTACGAGCTTTTCCTCTCCCGTGAGGGTCTCCAGATTCTGGATAATATGCACCTTTTTACAGATTTCCGCCAGATAGACCGCCTCCTGCAGGGCGCTGTTCCCTCCTCCGATGACGGCGACCTCCTTCCCCTTGAAGAAGGCTCCGTCGCAGACCGCGCAATAGGAAATTCCTGCTCCCGTCAGCTCCTCCTCCCTCGGGAGTCCGAGTCTTCTATGCTTGGCTCCGCAGGCGAAAATCACGGTTTTCCCCTGATAGCGCGCCTCCTCGGTGACGACGGTTTTCCCCTCCTCCCCGTTTTCGACGGTGATTGCCTCTCCCGGCTCCAGCTCGACTCCCTGCTCCAGCACCTGCTCGACGAGCTTATCGGCGAAGTCCATTCCGCTCATGGCGGGGATTCCCGGGTAATTTTCGATTTTCGGCGAGTATACGGTCTGCCCTCCGAAGGAATTCTTTTCCAGCACCAGCACTTTCTTATTCTGCCTTCCGGCATAGAGGGCGGCTGTGAGGCCCGCCGGGCCTGCTCCGATCACGATGACGTCGTACATGAGGCGCCTCCTTTTATGGTTTCGTTTTCAATTTCCGGATTTTTGTCGTTTTGTTAGGGTCAGACGCGGCAAGTACACATTGGATACTTGCCGCGTCAATAATTCTATGATTGGTTTCCGGCCCGGGGGCCCGGGGGGCGTACTGGGTTTGTGCGGAATCGGGAGCTTGCGAACAAGGGCCAGCGCCCGTCCGGCCAGCGGCCGGAGGCATACAAGAATTTGTGCGGAAGCGGGAGCTTGCGGACAGTGGCGGCGCCGGGGGGCATACTGGGGTTTGTGCGAAAGGGAAAGTTTGCGGGCCGCGCGGCGCGTTGCGTCGCGTTTGGGCCGGGGGCTTCCGCCTCAGGCGTCCTTCCGGACGTCCTCCGTATACCTCTTGATGGCGGGGACTCCCGCGAACTTCGTATGGGATTCTCCGTTGACGATCACGAGCGTCGGCGCCTGTTTCAGCTCCAGCTTCTTCGCCATCTCCTCATTTTCGTCTACATAGAGCTTCTCATACGGAATTCCCGCCTTTTCGAGCATCGCCGCGGCGACCTTACAATTTGGGCAGGTTCTCGTCGCGAAGAGGTAATATTTATCCTCATAATCCTTCGCGTTCTCTTCCCTCGCGTCTCCGAGTGTGGCGGCCTCCATGCTCTCTCCGCAGCAGGTCACGATATGGGATCCGTGGAAGACGGAGTTCTCGATGTTGTATTCCTTCCGATCCTTATACTCCTGCGCTTTTCCGTCGTTGAAGTTCTGAACCGGCCGATAATATCCCGTAATCCGGCTATAGACCTCCGCGCTCTCTCCGCATTCCGGGCAGTGGAAGTGCTCTCCCGCGATATACCCGTGCTTCCGGCAGACCGAATAGGTCGGGGACAGCGTATAATAGGGCAGTCGGTAATTCTCCGCGATCTTTCTCACGATCGCCGCCGCCGCTCTCCAATCGGAGAGCTTCTCCCCGAGGAAGGCGTGGAAGACGGTTCCCGAGGTATAGAGGGTCTGCAGCTCGTCCTGAATATCGAGCGCCGAGAAGATATCCTCGGTATATCCGACCGGCAGGTGCGAGCTGTTCGTATAGTAGGGGGTATCCCCTTCCTTCGCCGCCGTGATGATGTCGGGATAGTGCTTCCTGTCGTGCATCGCGAGCCGGTAGGCGGTCGATTCCGCCGGGGTTGCCTCGAGGTTATAGAGGTCTCCGTACTGCTCCTGATAATCCGACAGTCTCTCTCTCATATGATTCAGCACGCGCTTGGCGAATTCCTGCGTTTCGGGGTGCGTCAGGTCTTTTCTCAGCCACTTCGCGTTGAGTCCCGCCTCGTTCATTCCGACCATTCCGATGGTGGAGAAATGGTTGGTGAAGGTTCCGAGGTAGCGCTTGGTATAGGGATAGAGTCCCTCGTTGAGCAGCTTCGTGATGACGGTTCTCTTGACCTTCAGCGATCTTGCGGCGATATCCATCATTTTATTGAGCCGATGGAAGAACTCTCCCTCGTCCTGCGACAGGTAGGCGATTCGCGGCAGGTTGATGGTGACGACTCCGATGGAGCCTGTGCTTTCTCCGCTTCCGAAGAAGCCTCCCGACTTCTTTCTCAGCTCTCTCAGGTCGAGTCGGAGCCGACAGCACATCGACCGGACGTCGGAGGGCTCCATATCGCTGTTGACGTAGTTCGAGAAATAGGGCGTTCCGTACTTTGAGGTCATCTCAAAGAGGAGCCTGTTGTTTTCGGTATCCGACCAGTCGAAATCCTTTGTGATGGAATAGGTGGGGATCGGGTACTGGAAGCCTCTTCCGTTCGCGTCCCCCTCGATCATGATCTCAATGAAGGCTTTATTGATCATGTCCATCTCGGGCTTGCAGTCCTTATACTTGAAGTCGAGCTCCTTCCCTCCGACGATGACGTTCTGCTCGGCGAGATCCGGCGGGACGACCCAGTCCAGCGTGATGTTGGAGAAGGGGGCCTGCGTTCCCCAGCGGCTGGGGGTATTGACTCCGTAGATGAAGGACTCGATGCACTTCTTGACCTGATCGTAATCGAGGTGATCGACCCGGACGAAGGGCGCGAGGTAGGTGTCGAAGGAGGAGAACGCCTGCGCGCCCGCCCACTCGTTCTGCATGATTCCGAGGAAATTGACCATCTGATTGCAGAGGGTGGCGAGGTGGCTTGCGGGGGCGGAGGTGATCTTTCCCGGCACGCCTCCGAGTCCCTCCTTGATGAGCTGTCTCAGCGACCATCCCGCGCAGTATCCCGTCAGCATCGACAGGTCGTGCAGGTGCAGGTCTCCGCTTCTGTGCGCGTTTGCGATTTCGTCGTCGTAGACCTCCGACAGCCAATAGTTGGCGGTGATGGCTCCGCTGTTGCTGAGGATCAACCCTCCCACCGAGTAGGTGACGGTGGAATTTTCCTTGACTCTCCAGTCGCTGGTGTCGAGGTATTTATTGACGGTATCCTTATAGTCGAGGATGGTGCTCTTCATATTCCGGATCTTCTCGTGCTGTCTCCGGTAGAGGATATAGGCCTTGGCGACGTCGGAATATCCCGCCTGCACCAGCACGTTTTCGACGCTGTCCTGAATGTCCTCCACCGCAACGGCTCCGTCCTTGATTTTCGGCTCGAAGGCCGCCGTCACCTTGAGCGCGAGGAAATCGATGATATCCTGATTATACTGCTTCTCCAGTGCGTCAAACGCCAATTTGATGGCGTCCGAAATCTTGGTCAGATCGAACGCGACGATTTTTCCGTTTCTCTTTTTTACGCTGTACATGAATTTTTTCCTCCTTGCTGTTTTTTCGTATCTGTAGCATACCTGAAATATAATATCACAAGATACGGGGAATGTCAATAGTTATTTTGCAAGATTTTGTATTTTTTTATTTGTGCAACCCTACGAAATTCCGCGCAGTCCGGTTTCGGGATGCACCCTTTTCACGGCCTCGAAGAGGGCCTTCATTTCGGAGGGCAGGTATCCGGTCACGCCCTCCCCGAGCAGCTCCCCGGTGTCCCGGAAGGCCTGCAGGTAATAGCTCTGCCCCTCCCCGAGCAACGCGGCGATTGCGATCAGATCCTCCTCGGTATGGAAGGTTTTGCAGACGGTGGTCCGGAATTCGTGCGGGACGGGGTTTTCTTTCAGGAATTCCAGCGTCTCGGCAAGCGGCGCAAGGTCGATCCCGGGGCGCCCCGTCGTTTCGGGGTATTTTTCAAAGGTATTCTTGACGTCGACGGCCACGTAATCGACGAGTCCCTCTCTTACGAGGTATCGGAGCGGGCGTGGATAGAATCCGTTGGTATCGACCTTGACGGCGAATCCCCGGCTTTTGACCTTTTCGGCAAATTCCGGCAGATCCTTTTGCAGCATCGGCTCCCCTCCGGTGATGCAGACGCCGTCGAGCGTCTTTTTTCGCTTTTCCAGCGTGGCGAAAACCTCCTCCTCCGACACGGTTTCCCCGCTCACCCCTCTCACCAGTCCGGGATTATGGCAGAAGGGGCATCGGAGGTTACAGCCTCCCGTGAAGACGGTACAGGCGGTTTTCCCCGGGAAATCGAGGAGGGTCAGCTTTTGGAATCCGTAAATTTTCATACCGTGAAAACTCTCCCCTCTGGCCCGGAAGGCCGTGCGGCGAAGGCGCCGCAGAGCCATTCAAAGGGGCCTCTTCGTTGAAATTAAGAAAGTACAAAAGGCGCGGGCCCGGAAGGCCGGGCGGGCGGCGAAGGCGCCGCGGCCATTCAACGGGGCCTCTTCGTTGAAATTAAGAAAGCACAAAAGGCATGGGCGCGGAAGGCCGGGCGGCCGGACAAGGGGCCTCTTCGTTAAGATTAAGAAAGTACAAAAGGCGCGACATGGCGCGGGGCGCGGGGCCGGAAGGCCAAACAAGGGGCCTCTTCGTTGAAATTAAGAAAGTACAAAAGGCGTGGGCCCGGAAGGCCGGGCGGCCAAACAAGGGGCCTCTTCGTTAAGATTAAGAAAGTACAAAAGGCGCGGGTGCGCGGCCTTTTTGGCCTGCTATACAAGCATATCACAAAATCGCGGTTTTGTCAATGGGGAAAATCAATATATTGTATGTTTCTTTGCGAAATTTTTTCGCCGGGAAAGGGTCGGAATTTGTCGAAAGGGACGGAAGCGGGGTTTCTCCAACGTGTTTTCCAGCGTTTTTCGGCGTTTCCCGGCGTTTTTCCGGCGTTTTTCCGGCGTTTTACCGGCGGGATTTTCTCAAATTCTCTCCTCGCGGGGATTTCGCCGGGGGGAGTCTCAGGCGGGCGCGGGGCGAGGGAATCTAGCCTCCGAAAAATTTCGCGGGGCGATCTAATATTAACAAATCACAAACGGATTGTAAAAAGGAAGCGGACGTGATTGACAAAAGCGCGGGAATATAGTATAATAAGGAAACGAAGGCGAGATTCCTTACGCGCCTTCTTTGACTCCTATGCTCACAAACTTTCAGAACAGGAAGGATTTTCTATGAAAAAAAGAACCGATATACTGAAAAAGGGGCTTCTGCCGCTTCTTTCAGGCCTTGCGGCGCTTCTTCTCTTCCTCGGGCTTCTCCCGGCCTTCGCCGCCGTCACCGACAGCGGCCCCTGCGGCCCCGGCTCCACCTATTCCGTGGAGGACGGGACTCTGACGGTCAGCGGCTCCGGCTTGATTTCCGACGTGACGCCGGATACGATCCCCTGGAAAAATTCTCTTTCGCAGATTCGCCTTCTGAAAATTTCCGACGGCATCACCGGCATCGGCGCCAACGTCTTCCTCAACCTTTCGATTATCGAGGTGGAGGTTCCCAACAGCGTTCTCCAGATCGGGGATCACGCCCTCGGCTACACCGTCGGCGACACGGGGGAATTTACCCCGATTCCGGGCTTTACCCTCTCGGGCTCCTCCGGCTCCGCCGCTCAGGCTTACGCGCAGGCCAACAGCTTCTCCTTTAAGGCCAAGGTCGAGGAAGGCCCCTCCGGGACCGTCGGCTCCCTCCGCTGGTCTCTCTCCCGCGCGGGTCTTCTCAGCATCAGCGGCAGCGGGGCGATTCCCGACTACGACACGGCCCGGATTGTCCCTTGGGCGGCCTACGCCTCCGGGAAGGACGGCTATCGGATCACCTCCGTCTCCCTTTCGGAGGGGGTCACTTCGATCGGCAACTATGCCTTCTCCGACTGCCGTGCCATGACGACCCTTTCCCTTCCGACCTCCCTGACCCGCATCGGGGCGATGGCCTTCCGGAACTGCTCGGCGCTTTCGGCCCTCACCCTTCCCTCGGCTCTGACCTCGATTGAGCAGGAGGCCTTCTTCGGTTGCTCCTCGATTTCGGCGCTTTCCCTTCCGACCGGGCTTCTTTCGCTTGGCGACAGCGCCTTTTCGATGACGGGCATCAAGTCGCTTGCCCTTCCGTCCACCGTGACGGAGGTGGGCTCCGAGGCCTTTTCGGCCTGCGATTCCCTTCTTTCCGCCTCTCTTCCGAGCCTTACCTCCCTTCCCGACCGGATTTTCGCGGGCTGCGGGGCTTTGACGAACGTCACCCTCTGCCCCATGCTGACCGAAATCGGGGAATCGGCCTTTGAGGAGTGCTTCTCGCTTTCTCAGATCACCTTCCCGACGACGCTTACCTCAATCGGCCCCCGTGCCTTCCTTTCCTGTTCCTCCCTTCGCGGTGTGATTCTCCCCGACTCCCTTCTCACCCTCGGGGAATACGCCTTCTACGGCTGTGAGGAGCTGACCTCCGCCTCGACGGGTTCGGGACTTCTTGAGCTGAAAAAGAGCACCTTTGAGAACTGCAGCCGCCTCTCCTCCGTCACCCTCGGCCAATCCCTCGTTCTGATCGAGGAGCGCGCCCTCGGGAACTGTCCTTCCCTTCACTCGTTGGTCGTTCCTCAGTCGGTTCGCGCCATTGAGCCTCACGCCATCGGCTACTACTATTTTGAGGATCCCGACAGCGGCGTCAGCGGCGCTTACACGAAATTCACCGATTTCACGCCGGAAATCATCGCCTACACCCCCTCCGCCGGGGAAAATTACGCGGAGGAAAACGGCTTCACCTTCACGACCCTCGGTCTGATTCCCTCCGACGGCGGGAATCTTACCGACACGGCCTCCTGGAACATCAACACCGCCACCGGGGTTCTGATGATTACCGGCTCCGGCGAGCTTCCCGACTACCTCGTCTTTGAGGACACCCCATGGGCGCTCTACACCTCCTACATCAAGACCGTGATTTACGGGGAGGGGCTTCTGAACGTCGGCTCCTCCTCCTTCCGCGACTGCCAAACGCTTACGCAGGTGACACTTCCCTCGACGGTGACGAAAATTGGGGATTACGCCTTCGCGGGGACAGGGATCGTCTCGGTGACGCTTCCCTCCGGGCTTACCGTCATCAATGACGGGGCCTTCGACGGCTGTTCCTCCCTCGCTTCCCTTTCCCTTCCCGACGGGCTTACGAGCCTCGGTCAGAACGCGCTTCGCGGGCCGAATCTTCTCAGGTCGATTTTCCTTCCGGAGAGCTTAAATTTCATCGGCTCCTGCGCCGTCGGCTGTGACGGCAACAACCTTCCGGTTTCGGGCTTCGTCATCCGCGGCGTTTCGGGGAGCATTGCGCAGAATTACGCCGAGCGGAACGGGCTTGAATTCCGCGAGGACGGCTATCTTGAGCTGACCGACGGGGAATCGGGCGGGAAGGTGACCCTTCGCGGCTCGGAGGAGGAGGGTCTGACGCTCTCCTTCAAGAGGACTTCCGACTCGCTGGGGCCCCGCGTTTTCCTTTCCAACAGCGAATTTGCCTTCCTCTACAGCCTTTCCTTTTCCAACAAGACGGGGGTTTTCGTCCCGGAGGGGACGCTTTCGGTTTCCCTTCCGCTTCCCGACGGGCTGAATCCCCTTTCCCTGAAGCTTTTCACCGTCGGGGAGGACGGGGTTTATCTCCCGGTTTCCTTTGAGAACGACGGCGGGGCGCTTCTCTTCACGCTGAACGGCCCCGGGGAGCTGGTTCTTACCAACGCCGACCTTTCGGCTCTTGTGAAGATTACGGTGACTCACGTTTACGCCGACGGGCGGGAGGCTTCCCCTTCCCAGAGCTATCTCGGGACTCCCGGCGCGGAATACCTCTTTGAGGCCGCCGATGTGAGCGGCGTTGATCCCGACGAGAGCCTTCTTTCCGGCGTTTTGGGGACGGAGGATCTGACGCTGACCTTCACCTACGGCTCCTCCGGTGAGACGCAGGAGGAGACTTCGGCGACTCCCGCTCCGGGGCCGTCGAATCGGAATCTCGGTCAGACGCTTCTCCTCATTTTTGAAATTCTCCTTGTTCTCGCCCTGATTGCCGCCGTCGTGGTTCTCTTCCTTCTGATGAGGAAGAAGCGCGAGGAGGAGAGTGAAAAAACGAAGATTGCAAGCTCTGTCTCGAAGGAGGAGCGCGACCGCTTCGCCGACACCATTGTTCTTTCCGACGACAAGACCCGTGAGATTGACATTCAATCGCTCTTCGCCGACGAGCCGGAGGAAGACCTCGACGCCACCAGAGACGGGGCGGAAGGCCGCCCTGCCAAACAAGGGTCGGGCCCGGAAGGCCGGGCAACTGGGCAAGGGTCTGTGCGTAGTGGCAACGGCATGGAAAACCGGGAAGTCGGCGCAGATAACCGGGCGGCCAGACAAGGAACAGTAAGTAACGGCAACGGAACGGATGGCCGGGCAACTGGGCAAGGGTCTGTGCGTAACGGCAACGGCTCAGAAAATCGGAATGCCGGACAAGGAACGGTGCGCGGCGGTAATGGCTCAGAAAGTCGGAATGCCGGGCAAGGGTCTGTGCGCGGCGGTAACGGCGCAGAAAGTCGGAACGCCGGGCAAGGAACGGTGCGTGGCGGGGCTGAGAGTGGGCGAAACGCCAACCAAGGGACGATTCGCGTCGGCTCCGAGGGCGGTTCCTCCGACAGGTCGGGCGGCACTCGCTCGACCGGGGGATCCTCCGGCGGGTCGAATCGGCGCGGCGGCGACGCGTGAGGCCTATAGAAATAGGAAAAAAATTTGACGAAAGCTCTTTCAGGCGGCTAGAGGAAACTCAGCCGCCTGAAATTTTAGGATGGGGGAAGGGCGCGGGGATAAGGCGCGGCGGGGTTTCGGGCGGCGGCGAACGAGGTCTATATATAAATAGGAAGAAAACTTTCGGGCGTTTGGTCGGGCGGGCCTTTCTTTACGGGCGAAAGCACGCACGGCGAGTGCGCGGGGGTTTTCAGCGGGGCAAAATGGCGGGGCGCGGGGTTTCGGGCGGCGGGGCCACTTTTTGCGATTGGCGCGGAGCGGGGACCGCTCTTTTTTTATGGGTTGGTGTGGCGGGGACGCGGGCGGCACTTGGCAAAATCCGAGCGCGGTTCCCGGGCGTTTGGCCGGGTCGAGGCGCTGGAAAACGGCGCGGGGACAAGGTGCGGCGGGCGTGAAAAATGTGGCTGGGGCGGGGTTTCCGGGCGACGCAGGAAAAAAGTCGGACGCAGGTTCCGGGATTTGGCCGGGGGGTTGGTTTTGCGGGGTTGGTTTAGCCGGTGGCGGGGTATTTTTCGCGGGGGGCGGGGCAAAAAGTTTGGTTTTTTTCAAAAAAAGTATCAAAAACGTTAAAAAGTATCAATCCCGGCATTTACTTTTGCCGTCTTTTTATTTATAATGATTTTAGTAAAAAATACTTCTCCGGAACAGCGGCTCCCTTTTCGGTCTTTTGGGAGCTTGATCGGCACTTCGGCGCCAATTTTTCCGTTTTCCCGAAAGGAGGCTTCGGCGGCGCCTTCCCTTTTCACGCACTATTTTTCCCATTTTAAAGGAGGTTTTCCCATGAAAACAAAGCTTCTTCTTTTCCTTCTTTCCTCGCTCCTTCTCCTCTCTTCCCTTCTCGCGGCCTGTCAGCGCCCCGGCGTTGAGGGCTCCGGCACGGCGGGCTCCGGGGATTCGGAGTCTCTTCCCACCGACACCGACGACGGCTGGGTGGACGACCTTCCCGAGGATCTGAATTTCGGAGACGCGGAAATCCGCATTCTCTATCCCGACATCTCGCTTTCCGACATTTTCGTCGAGGATCCCGGCGGGGATCTCGTCGCCGACGCCGTTTACCGCGCTCAGGCGACCGTTGAGGATCGCCTCGGCGTCTTCTACAAGCTTTCCACCCTTTCCAGCACCCGTGACACCTACTCCCGTGCGGTTCTGAACTCCTACCTGAGTCAGGAGGACGCTTGGGACATTGTCGCCGACATGGCCTGCTACGCCGGTGCGATTGCCGACGACGGCGCCTACGCCGACCTCCGCTCCCTTCCCTACCTCGACTTCACCAAGCCTTACTGGAATCAATCCCTCGCCGAGGGCTTCACGGTCGACGGTCATCTCTACTTCTGCTCCGGCGACGCGACGGTCGACTATCTCCGCAAGATTTACTGTATGCTCTGCAACACGAAGGTTGCCGGTGAATACAACATTACGGAGGATCTCCAACAGCTCGCCCTTGACGGCAAATGGACTTCCGAGGCGATGAAGGCTTTCGCCCTTTCGGTTTCCGACATTTCCGATCCGACGAACGTCAACCGCGAGACCGACACGGTCGGGCTTCTTCTCCCCGAGCGGGATCACGCCACCATTATGGCCAACGGCTTCGGCGTCAAGCGTTATGAGCAGAACGCTTCCGGCGTCTACGAATGCGTTTTCGGCAACGCCCACGCCGTCGACGCGATTCAATGGATGGTTCATCTCTTCAACGACAATCCCTCCTGCATCGGCACCTTCACCCTCGCCTCCGCGGACACCTTCCGCATTGACCACGAGATGTTCAACTCCCAGCGCGCTCTCTTTGTGACCGCCTCCTTCGACGACATTCCCTCCGCCTACAGCGCGAGCTACGGGGATTTTGTGGTTCTTCCTCTTCCGAAATGGAGCGAGGAGGATCCCTACATTTCGACGGCCCGTGTGATTCATCTTGCCAGCTGTGTGATGCGGAGCAGTCCTGAGAAGGAAATGGCCGGCGCCGTTCTCGAATGCATGGCGAGCGTCGGCTACTCTCTGGTTTCTCCCGCCTACTTTGAGGAGGCTCTCAAGGTCAAATACAACGACGCGACTCCCGCCACCAAGGCGATTTTCGACCTGATTCGTTCCACCGTCGTCTTTGACTGGGGCTACTACTTCTCGACTGCCTTTATGAACAACAAGCTTTTCGTCTACACTCCGATTCTCAACAACGATCTGAGCTGGGCATCTCTTGTCATCGCCAACAAGACGCAATGGGAGCGCGGCATCGCCGAATACATTGATCGCCTCGCCCACGTCGAAGACGAGTACAATTAGCCGGGCCCGCCGGGCGGGCGGCGAAGGCACCGCGGCCAGACAGGAGCCCCTGCACACCGTTTTTGACAGCAAAAAAGTGTTGCCGGGGTCTGCGCAAAAAAGCACAAAACGTTCATTGTCCGTCTGCGCGGCGTCGGCTCATTCGGCGGCAGCTTGACGCGCTTCCCTGACAAAAAAACAGCGAAAAGGCCGCTTTCTACTTTAGAGGCGGCTTTTTCAGAAAGGATTTTCCGCATGATTCACCACTTTTTCTTTTCCCGCGTTCCTTCTCTCCTCCTTCTTTCGGCGCTTACGCTTTCTTCCCTCGCTCTTCTCCTCTCACTCAGCGGCTGCCGCGCTTCTTCCTCCGGGCAAGCTTCGGGGCGCGATACGGCTACCGTCGCGGATAGTGGCACGGATAGTGGCACTATTAGTGCTCCGGCCAGCGCCACCGGGAGTGACCCCTCGGTTCGCCGCGTTCTGATTCTCGCCGGTCAGAGCAACGCCGTCGGCCATTCGGTGATTTCCTATCTCCCCGACAAGCGAGGCCTGATTTCCACCGCCCGCGTTTCGGAAATGAACTTCGGCTACCGCAACATCAAGATCATGTACAGCATCAATCCCTATCAGAGCTCCCCCCGTCAGTCGGCGGATTTCGTTCCCGTGAAGCTCGGTCAGGGGCTTTCTGCCAAATGCTTCGGTCCAGAGGCCGGACTTGCGGAATATCTGAACAAAACCTATCCCGGCGAGGAATTCTACATCATCAAGTGCGCCAGCGGCGGGACTCGTCTTCAATCCTCATGGAATCCGGA